>JAUSGG010000133.1 GCA_030649165.1 Armatimonadota bacterium | reverse complement strand
CCCATCATCTACGAATGGGGTCCGGGTTTCTTTGTAGACCAGAACCTCGCTGCTATTCCGGTTGGCGACAACGTACGAATGGTGGACGCAAACATTTATCTGAAGTTTGCCGACCACTTCGAGGCAGTGCATCAGGATCGTTCGTTTCCTGGCTGGCCTTACACAATGCGCACAGACATCTCATGGCCGACTTCCTTCAGTCTGTATGACAGGGTTACGATCATAGGGGTCTCCGGCGAATATGAGAACGGGGATCAGTACATTACTCCAGACCGCGTTTATCTCGGAGGCAGCCAGTATGGAGCTATGAGCCTTGGCCCAGGGCCAATGGCGGCCAGTGATGACGGCACCGCTGGCGGGGGACCGTTCAGGCCGTGGCCATATCCCACCGCCGACGAAATCCTGGCAAGCGATTGTTTCCAAGAGCGTTACAACCGCGAAGGGGCAATAGGCTGGGCGCTCTCCCAGCCCGACGGCGCGGTTGTCGATCTGCCGGGCGAGATGGTCATCTCCGAATCGGAGGACGGGCTGATGTTCGGGCTGAAGGAGACCTTCGAGCCTATCCAGCACGGGCCGCGGCTGACTCTGATACTGAACAGGGCCGTCCACGGCTTGCGCCGTATGCTGCCTACGATCGACATAGTCGGCGGAACGCTGACTACGCTCTCCGACGGGCGACGAGCGATTATAAATGCTACGGCGGTCTACGCGCACACGGACGCTTCAGGCAGATACTACATCATGGGTCCCAGCCGCAAACCCGGCGACCGAGGCTATGTCGACGACCCGCTGCGCCGCTGGCCGTGGCGAGTGCAGGTAGCGCCGTAAGGCGCACAATATCATCTGGCCGAGGGAGCAGGCGCGCTTCCTCGGCCTCCATGTTCCGAAACCCTCGCCAATTCCCGGGCAATGCCTACGGCAATACCTGGTAATAATACTGATTGACAGCCTGCCCGGCCCCGTCCTATACTCCAGTTAGTGCGCGACTTGCCGGTTTATCCTCTGTCGTCGCCGCAAACACCAATAGTTTTCCTAAACTCCAAGAGCAACGGAAGGTCATTCTCCGCGCCGCAATAGCGCGGCTTTTCACAAAGCATCCGCTTGAGGCGTTGTTCCGAATATCGAGGGAGGCGAAGGTATTGAAACAGTCCCGGTTTCAGCGGAGAATAATTCTCACACTTTTTGCTCTGTCCATTTGCGCCACCGCGATGGCCAACCCGGTCGGGCCGGACCCGGCTTCGGTTCGCGGCTCGCGGCATAAGGCAAGCAAGCATGCTTCCGTCAATATGAGGCGTCTGGCGGCGCAAGAGGCCGCTGCTCCGCGTCCGGTTGCGCCGGCCGCGGTCCATTCTCCGCTGCCGGTTCCGGGCGACCTTCCGGTCCCGGCTGAGGCCCAAGCTTCTTACGAGCCGTCGGCTCTGACGCCGGAGCCCGAGGGCGCGCCGCCGCCGTTTTCTCCGGCGCCGGCAGCCAGCTTCGCCGCGCTCGGTGACAACAACACCCGTATCCCGCCGGACACCCACGGCGCCGCGGGGCCGAACCACCTGATGGTCACGCTGAACACAGAGGTGCGCATTCAGAACCGCGGCGGCACGAACCTCAGCACGGTGTCGCTTCAGAGCTTCTGGTCGAGTATGGGACCATTCTACACCGGCGCCGGCGCTTTCGATCCGAAGGTCTTGTACGATCCCTACGGAGGTCGGTGGATATTCACGGCGTGCGCCGAGCCGCGACACAACAACTCATCGGTCCTGATCGGCGTGAGCGCCAATAGCGATCCCACCGGCACGTGGTATCTTTACCGGGTGGACGCCGACTCGACGAACACATTGTGGGCCGACTATCCGAGTATCGGGTTCAACAAAGACTGGATCGTCGTGCAGGTCAACATGTTCGCGGTGAGCGACGACGCCTTCACCCGCTCCAATATATACGTTTTCGACAAGGCGAATCTCTACGCCAACGGCTCCGGCGCATACACGCTTCTCCAGGACACCTCCGGAGGCGCTTGCCAGGCCCCGGCCATTACCCACGACAACACAATCGCCACCGAATATCTTATGGAGACGTGGAACAGCAACTCCGGTGGGTACGGCTATCTTCGCCTGAGCAAGATCACCGGCGCGGTCGGCTCCGAAACGCTTACGACCGGCCTGGCGTATCCAGCCGTCGCGACCACCTGGAATGGCGGCGTGAACAACGATTTCGCCCCGCAGTCCGGCGCCAGCAACAAGATCATGGCGAACGATGACCGTATGCAGAACTGCGTCTACCGCAACGGCTACCTGTGGTGCGCGCATAGTGTCTTCTTCCCCGCAACCACTCCCACGCGCAGTTCAGTCATGTGGTGGCAGGTCAGCACGAGCGGCACGGTCCAGCAAAACGGCCTGGTCGATGACGCCAGCGGCGCAACGTTCTACGCGTTCCCAAGCATCGCCGTCAACCAGTATAACGACGCTCTGATCGGCTATTCCAGGTTCTCATCCTCGCAGTACGCCAGCGCGAATTACTCCTACCGGGCGGGAGGCGACGCGGCGAACACACTGCAGGCCGACACCGTGCTGAAGGCCGGCGAAGCGACTTACTACAAGACCTTCAGTGGCACAAAGAACCGCTGGGGTGATTTCTCCGCGACCTGCGTGGACCCGAACAACGATACTGACCTGTGGACGATCCAGGAGTACGCGGCCACGCCGTCCGGAGGCGTGGACAGGTGGGGGACCTGGTGGGGCATGGTGCAGGGGACCGGAGGAGCCATTTACGTCTCGGGCTTCGTCCGGGACGGCGGCGGCAATCCGATGCCGGGTGTTCCCATGAACGGCCTGCCTGGCAATCCGCCCACAGACCCGGCGGGCTTCTACAACGTTCAGGTTCCGCTTGGTTGGTCCGGCACGGTAACGCCGGCTTGGCCGTGTACGACGTTCACGCCGCCCTCCAGAACGTACTTCAACCTGGCTGCCAGCCAGATGAACCAGGATTACGTGGGCCAGCCGCAAATGTTCACAATCTCCGGTTACGCGCGGACCGCGGACGGCGCTCCTATCCCCGGTGTGATGATGAACGGTTTGCCGGGCGCGGCGCCGACTGACCCGACGGGCTTTTACACGGCGATGGCGCCGTGCGGATGGGCCGGTATCGTGATCCCCATGATGCCCTGCTACACGTTCACGCCTCCGCAGCGGATGTACATCAATGTCACGTCCAACCAAATCAACCAGGATTATACGGGCGCGCCGCAGCAGTTTATCATATCCGGCCGTGTCACAACGCCGATGCTGATTCCGTTGGAGGGAGTCATCATGATGGGTCTTCCGGGTAATCCGGCCACCGGCCCCGACGGGACGTACTCCGGGTCAGTCCCCTGCGGGTGGACCGGCTCGGTCAATCCCATCAAACCCGGTCTTGTGTTCGACCCGCCGATGATGAACTATCCTCCGGTCGGCGCAGACCAGCTCGACCAGAACTACTTCGGCAACGATCCGACGCCACCAGAAATGCCCGTTGTCACCGATGACGGCGCGTTTACTCTCACCACCGACCAGATACACGCGCAATGGCTCTCGAACGATCCCGAAACGGGGATAAGCGGATACCGTTACGCAATAAGCATGGACCCGGGTCCGGGCGGGATCATCCCCGGCGGCGAGTGGCTTGACGTCGGGTTGTCGACCGAAGACACGCGCACCGGTCTCGCGCTGAACGTGGGGCAGGCTTACTATGTGATCGTCGTCGCGATGAACGGCACGATGATGCCGAGTCCCATCGGCTTCTCCGACGGGATAACGGTTGTTGCGCAGGCAGGGCTGTCGGTCGCCGCCGCGAAGCTGCTGGCGGACACGTCGTCAGTCGGCTTGACGGACAAATCCGTCACCGCGGTATTGACGGACGGCTTTTATATCCTCGACGGAAACAAGCGCTGCGGCGTGAAAGTCAGCCCGCTTGGCATACCGCCCGGGCTTACGGCCGGCGCGACGGTGGATGTCGGAGGCAGCATGCAGACCGTGAACGACGAGCGGTGTCTCGCGCAAGCCACGGTAACCACTATCGGTTACAGATGGGAGGTCCCCGCCGTGATGACGAACAGGTCGGTCGGCGGGACCGACTGGTTCTACAACGCTTTGACCGGCGCGGGCCAAAAGGGCGTATACAGCGGACTTGGCTTGAACACAGTAGGGCTGCCCGTCTTAACGACCGGCAGAGTTGTAAACACGAGCGGAGATTCCTTCTGGCTCGACGACGGCTCCGGCGCGATCAGCGACTCCGGACAAGCCGGCGTTAAGGTATTCGCTCCCGGACTGAGTATCCCCGCGCAGGACCACAGCGCCGCGGTCGTCGGGGTCTGCACGAGCTACGTCGACAATGGCGAACTGTATCCGTTGATCCGGGTGCGAAGCCAGGCGGACCTGATGCCGCTGAACTGACCGAAAGCAAGAGCGCTTGGAAGCTGCATACACGAGGGCCGGGCGATTTTCGCCCGGCCCTCGGCGCATCAGCCGGACTTGATCGGACGGAACGTGCTGTCCGGGACGACCGGCTTGCTTTTACCGATAAGCTCCACCCTCACCCCAACCATCTCCCTTCCAGGGAGAGGGAGTTGCCCGCCCTCGGCGTCCTCCGACTGCCTCGACTCTCGACTCCCAATCCCTGTAACATTCCCGCGATCGACTGAGTACTGTTATAGTGAAAGGCAACGATTGACCTGCGAGGGTGTGGGGGCTTGCTATCGGATGTCGAGATAATCCGGCGGGTGAAAAAGGGCAAAAGCGATGAGTTCCGGGAACTGGTGGCCCGCCACCAGCGTTCGGCGTTGACTCTGGCCTATCGTATGCTCGGAAACTGGGACGATGCCGAAGATGCGGCTCAGGACGCCTTCGTCAACGCGTTCCGGAGCTTGGACGGCTTCTCCGAGGCCGGTCATTTCTGGCCGTGGTTCAGAGTAACCGTCGTCAACTGCTGCATCAGGAGAATGTCCCACCGGGTCCCTACCGAGGACATCGACACTCTGCTGGATTCCGCGCAGCCTTTCGTGGACTCCGCGGAGAGTGAAGCCCTGAAGCGCCGCGGGGCCGAGGATGTCAGGACGGCGATATCGGGCCTTCCGCCGGAATACCGCAGCGTGGTGGTTCTGAGGTACCAGGAAGGTTACTCAACATCCGAGATAGCCGAAGCTTTGGAAGTTTCACCGGGAGCCGTTCGCGTGAAGCTCCATCGCGCCCTTAAGATGCTGGCGGAACGATTGGCGGTGATCGAAGTTGAATTGTGACGTAAGGTTTGAGGATTTGCTGATTCTCGACAGCGGCGATCTCGACGAGCCGAAGCGATCGGAACTGGAGGCGCATCTGCGGGAGTGTACCCTGTGCGCGGCAAGGATTGCGAAGCTCCGGGGGATGGTGTCCTGCATCGAGGGAAGCCTCGCGCAGCCGGAGGTTGGGCCTGATATCACCGGGCAGGTTATGTCGCGGATATTGCCTGAACCAAGACCGGCGCGCAGGTTCGTCTGGTTTTTCGCCGCGGGAGCAGCAGTCGCTGCTTGCCTGCTGCTGCTCGTTCTGAGCAGATCAGGCATAGCGCCGCCCGCGGCGAAAAAGCAAGCTATCGAGCGGGTTGTTCGTAATCGAACGCCGTTAAGAACAGTTCACCGTCCGGCGCTGAAGCGACCGGATACTGTCGCGCCGCAAGCGCCCGACCGTGTAGTAAAGCATCGCCGTCCGGCTTCTCCAAAACGGATGGCTCATCTGCGCCACGTGAGACCGCCGCGAAGAACGCGGCCGCAAACTGCCGCTGTCCCCGACGTGGATTTCCGTGTTGAACTGCATATAGAAGCAAACGCAAGCCGGATCGTAGTCGCTGCCGGCGGGGATAGGCCCGTTGCCGAGATCCCGCTGCGGAATGAGGTTATCCCGATACGCCCCGAGACAGGCGCATCGGAGATCGAACGCCCGCCGCTCAAAACAGAGGTGAGCGTCAATCAGGCTGCCTTGATTCTGTCCCAGATGTAGGTGGAGAACAATGAAGAGATCACTCATCACTGCATACTTATTTCTTTGCGCTGGTATGGCTTATGCCGCGGGACCTAATCCGGACGAGTTGAAGTCCTTCAAAGTACTGGTCCCGGACTACTCCAAGACCAGCGGGGGAGTAAGTCCCGCAATATCCCCAAACGGAGACAATGTAGCCTTCTATTCACATGAAGACGGCGATCATTTTGCGGGCGATCTCTATCTTCTCAGCGGGATAGGTCGGATCGACGAGGACACGACCGTCGATCCCAAGAAGCTTGAAGATAATCCGGCCCGTATGCCGGGCCGATATGATAGGCGCGCGCGCGCCATCGACTGGTCTCCCGACGGGGATCGCCTTGCTTTCCTAGGGCTGGATGGCGGCCTTTACGTAAAGCGTGTTTTCGACCCCGTGAACAAGAAGCCGGGCGAAACCCGTCGGCTGGCGATCACAGACACAACCGATATGACCAGGAGAATCGCAATTCCGCGCTGGTCTCCGGACGGCAAACACATTGCCTTTCTCAGGATCGCGGGCGAGCAATCGAGCTCAGTCTGCGTGGTAGATGTAGCGTCGGGGGCGGAACGGGTCCTTGCCGACGATGCGTTGCCCGATGAGAACTATGTCTGGCAGCAGCCCTGGTCCCCGGACAGCACAAGGATCGTTTACGCCGGCGGCAAGCTCGCGATGAATGTATCCATCGGCGTCGTGGAAACGCCAACGCCGCGGGAAGCGAGGAACGCGCCGGAGGGCTCTGTTCTGGTTGTGCTATCGATAGACGGGACACAGCGCAAGGTCATCCGCGGTAAGCCCTCGGCGCTGTGCCCAAGTTGGTCGCCCGTAGGAGCGCGCTTCGCTTACAGTTCCCTCACTTCGGGGAGTCTGAAGATCTCCGACAGGAAGTACGTCGGCTATACCACGGTGGCGATCTGGAGTTGCGATGCGGATGGGCGGAACCCGAAGATGCTTACACACAGCGAACCGTCGAAAGAACAGGCGACGGCGGTTCGGACGGCTATGACCAGGGCCTTCGCGAAAGCGATTGACGAACAATATGGCGCCACACTGACTCCGACGCAGCTCAGGAAACTCAGGAGCGGCGCTATGACAATGACGGAAATGGGGGAAATCGCCAAACTGAAAGCGAAGTGTCCCGCGGACTTGCAGCCTGCCGGCGGCGATTCGAGCAATGACACCGCGCAAGGACGCATGCGGGCAGATGTTGTTACGGAAGCGTTTCAGCAAGTGTCGGCGCAAATGATGTCGGCTGTCGGCAGAATGCACATGTCACCGGTATGGTCCCCGGACGGAAAGCGGATTGCTTTCGCGCGCGGCTTTCTTGGCGAAGAGGGTAATCGGGACCTTGTGGTTCGCGATCTTGCGACCGGCAAGGAACGGGTCTTGGTGGATCACTCGGGGATATCGTGTTTCTCCTGGGCCAAGCGTCGAACGGCGCTCGTCGCCGAGATCCGCCGTCTGATGTCGCGACAGGAAGCCGGCCTGGAGACCAAGTCACAGCCGGGCTATCCGGAGATTTGGCTGCTGGAGCCGAAGTAACACCGGCCTCCGTGTTCGCCCGTTATCCCTCCAGGTATGATACCTGGAGGGATAGGGAAACGCAGTCCAACCGTAGGGGCGAACCTCGTGTTCGCCCTAAAGCGGTCGTCCGTTATCCCTCCAGGCGCGCCTCACCTGAGGGATCAGGTCAAGAACTGGTACACCGGCAGGTTCAGGACCGACGCGAGAATGGTCCAGAACCCCTGCGCGACGATATCGCCCAGGATCACCCCGACGAAAAACGGCACGCTGCGGTGATAGGCCCTGCTGCCGCCCCATCGCAGCACGATCACCTTGACAAGCCAGGCGAGGAAGAATGGGACGGCGAACGCCCGAATGATCAGCGTGTTGCACAGCGCGTAGCCGATCGGGTGCAGGCCGTAAACTCCGAGCCCGCGCGTCCACGTCAGAAGCAGCGTCAGTCCCGCGCCGAAAAGCATGGCAAGCGCTCCCGCCCGGTAGCCGTGGCCCCCCGCGGTCGCCAGCCTGTTTACGCCGTCAAAGCATATCTTGGCCTTGAGCAGCGGATACGGATTTGTCTTAGCGGTGGAGGCTCCGAGGGAATACAGCTTCGTAAGACCGAACCACCACCCAAGGATCAGAGCAGTTACGGTTCCGGCGGCCACCCAGGTCAGGATCGTCTTCCAGCGTATTCCGGTCCGCTCCGCGATGCAAAGCCCTTCCATCAAGTATGGCAGCGACTGAGCGCGGATATCGACGTGGATGAGGTCGAAATGCCCTCCCGCGATCAGCGACTGGTCCCCCATTCCCCGCGTGCCCAGTATCGAGGCCGTGATGTGGTGAGGGGTCCAAAGCGGCGCGAAAGTCCACTGCCCGCCGGCAACCGCCCGAATCCGCGCGCCGGTGAGCGTATAGGCCACGTAAATCCCGACTATTCCGAGCGCAACGACGGGTCGCACGCCGACCGCGACCATCATCCCAGCGCAGGCGAGGGCGCACAACAGGGCCAACGCTGGAAGCCGGCGCATGGCGTTCCGCTCCTCGACCGGAAGCGACTTCATCACAGTGCGCAAATGGCTTCTCGCGCCCCACAGTATGATGCCGGCGAAGGCCAGCCACGCGCCGGTCGCCTGCTCGTGCGGGTAAGGGAACATCGCCGATCCCACCCCGACTCCGACCCCCGCGCCGGTCCCTTCCACCCCGAACATAGCGCCGGCGACGTAGACCAGGGTCATCAATACATATAGAAACCAGCAGCTAAAGCTGACCTGGCTCGGCACGAAGTAGGCGAGTCCGATTGCAATCGGGTAGAAGCCGATATTGAACGCCGGGATCGCGTTCCAGGGCGGGGTAGTGAAAACCATCGGCGCGATATTCATCGCCTTTAGTTGCACGGCGGGCACGGCGGGAAACCACTCGTGGAGCGCGAGCAGGCTCTGAAGGAGGGCGGGTATTGCGAACCCGGCCCAAAAGATGGGACGGCGGAATATGTCGTCGCGGGGGTCCATCATCTGCAGAGGCAGCGTCGTGATCGGAAAGGTCAGTCTCTCCTGGTGTATCCAGACCCGCCGCAGAATGCCCGCCAGGCAGAGCCATATTCCGCTGAGCAGCAGCAGATAGACGCTCCAGAACGCAATCGGCGTTAACCACGCGTGCCAGGGAACGCCGGTCCGGCCTAGATAAAGTCCCTGGATGGCCTTTGGGTCGTGAAGCAGCGGCATCCCGGCGAGGTGTTGGACGAACTTGACCCACTCCGGCTGCGATCCCGACACGAAGGACAGGTAGCCCATCCCCTGCATTAAGAAGCTCAGCCCGCCGAAGCCGACGATCGGTATTGTCGCGGTCAGAACGATGTACGCAAGCAGAAGCTCATTATTCTCGAACGGCAGCCACCGTCTCAACGCTCGCGCCAGCAGGAGGTAGAGAACAGTCGGGGTCATCAACGAATAACAGATGAGGTACACGCCCCGCGCAATCTCGCTGTCCGCCACCCAGCCGATGATGACCGCCTGGGTTAGCAGGATGAGCAGAAGGGTACGCGGGCGCGGGCCGCTTTTCTTCTCCGGCATGTTTTTGTCGCCTGGGATTTGTTCTATGTTTGCGTTCATGGTCTGGGCCAACATAAATGGCTGGGATAGTGAACCATTCGGCATGGAGGATGGATGTTCCTGTAAGGGACGCGGCGCCTCTCTTCGCGGGAGGGCTGGTGGCAGGGTTTCGGCGTCGAAATGCCGAAGTGCTTAGCAAAGGGTATTGACAAGGTATGGTATACTGCAAACGGGTGTTCGGAGAGGAACGCCTTGAGCCGTGGGAGGACACTGGTCTGAATCCCGACAAGTATTACGAAATCCGTGACCCGATACACGGGTTCATAACTATCACCGACTGGGAACGCGACATTATCAACCACGAGTACTTCCAGCGGCTGCGCCGCATCAGGCAACTCGCGTTCACCGATATGGTGTACCCAGGTGCTGCCCATACCAGATTCGAGCACTCACTTGGGGTGATGCACCTGGCCGGGAAAGCGTTCGACTTGATCACGCGCAACCAGAAGTACGTCAATAGGCTGAAGAACGTCCTGCACTACAACGATCTTGGGATTGAGCGAGCCCGATGGATCGTGCGCCTGGCGGCGCTTCTTCATGACGTAGGACACGGGCCGTTCTCTCATGCGGCAGAGTCACTGATGCCGATTGCGGCTCAGAAGTCGAAGGCTGGCACGAGCGACGCGCAAGCCAGGTACTCTCACGAGCAGTATTCCGCTGCCGTGATCCGCATCTTCTTCAGTGACGTGATCGACGGCAACCGGAGTCTCAAAACAAATGCCGAGATAACTTCCGACGATGTCGCAGGGATCCTTGATGGGGATCCCCAGATGGGCAGCCACTTGTTCTGGCGGGATCTGCTGACCAGCCAGATGGACGTTGACCGAATGGACTATCTCCTTCGGGACTCGTATCACTGCGGCGTGCAATACGGCCGGTTCGACATCGACCGACTCCTGCACACCCTGGCGGTCGTGGAGGACACCGAACTTGAAGAAGGAACCGCTGGCGTCGCCCGGTCAAAAAGCGGCCTCGGGCTGAGACTTGGGGTCGAAGAGGGTGGGTGGCACGCCGCGGAGGAGCTCATTCTTGCTAGGTATGCGATGTTCACGCAGGTCTACTTTCACAAGACCAGGCGAGCCTACGATTACCACTTGGAACAGGTGCTCGGCACACTCCTGCCGTACGGCTTCCCGCCGCCGGACAGCCGCAGGAACCTGAGCAAGTTCCTCAAGTGGGACGACTGGCGTGTCGCGGGCATCGTCGCGGGTAACAAACACAGCGACGATGCAAGAAGAATCAGAGAGAGAAACCACTACAGGAGGATCTACGAAACAGTGGAAACCCCTAAGCAGGAGGACATCGAAGTGTTCAACCGGATATCGGACAAACTCGGTAGCCTCGTGCGGATGGCGGACTCGGCTGCCAAGTCGTGGTACAAGTTCAAAAAGGAAGAAGAGATAGTAGTAGAAATGGAAGATGGCTCAAACAAGCCGTTGTCTGACATATGCCCCGTGGTGAAAGGCCTCCGCAGTATAGACCAACAAAGGCTGTACGTGGACAATGCGGATAAGGAGGAGGCGCTTGGAATAGTGGCGAAGGTAACGGAAAGGAAGGAGACACATGTCGACTAAGATCGAGATACGGATCCCGTGGGAGCGGTACGGTGCGATTGCCTACATTGCCGACAATGTGGAGATGTTCGGCAAAACCGCGCTCCAGAAAATGGTCTACTTCCTTCAGGAATGGAAGGGCGTATCCCTCGGATACCGTTTCGAGTTCTATACTTACGGTCCGTTCTCTGCTGCGCTAATGGGCGATCTGGATTACGCAGATGTCCTTGGCGCCGTGAAGGTGCAATACATCGTCAACGGTGGATACAGCATCTCACCCGGGCCGCAGAACGAAGACGTCAGGAAGCATGCCCAAGACTTCCTTGACAAGCACAAGGCTGAGATTGACGCCGTGATCAACGTCTTTGGCAGGCGGTCGGCCACCAGCCTGGAATTGTTCGCTACCACGCACTATGCGTACTCTTACTTCGCCGCGCGCGGGAAACCCGTGGCTGACAGCGACGTCATTGACACGGTACACGCCCTCAAACCGGGCAAGTTCAGCAGGAATGAGATCACTGAGGCGCTTGAATACCTGAGGACGAACCAGGTTATCACCGCTTAAGCATCGCACTCGGAACTGGCGTTTCGGCATTGAAATGCGGAAAACACCAGCATCAGGGGCATCGGCCTAACGATGTCCCTGACTGAGCCATATCACTTCTCTTTCCGTACGCCCTTGAATGGCTGCTTGTCTGACTTCCCATCCATAAACTGGCCGCTGCCTGTGTCTCTCTTAGTCCATCGTTCGGTCTTCGGGTTCAACACCTGAGACCGGCCCTTCACCGCACCTTTGCGATGACCATCGCCTGGCGGAGGGTTTTTGGCCACGGTGAGCACCTCCTTTCATCCAGCACTATCATCTGCACTGGGCGAGCCTACGCCGCATTCCTGCCTTCTGGGTTATCCAGCAGACGGCGGATCATTCGTGCTGCGCGCTCACAGCGCTTCCGCACGGTGATTCTGCCGGAGTAATTGGTCGTGATGTCGCCAGTGGAGAGGTCCACAAACCATAGCTCGTTGGGCGGTGCCCCGTATTTCTGCTCAAGGACAACGGCTAGGAGCTCACAAAACGCGCATTTTTCCTCGGCAGTCCAGTCCCGACTAGGATGGAGATATACAAAGCGCGACAGAGGATGCGACGGACGAGGAAAAGCCGGATTGGCGACTCTTCCGTAGGAACAGCGTAGCAGCACTGCCCAACGGGCACGACGTAGCCCATATCCCTGAAGCCCGCCCCTTGGGTTTCTCGTGCATCTGCGTTCATGGCACGGGCCAGTCTGACTAACGACTTTCAGTACTTCCCATCCCTCGCCTCGAAATGCGTGGGTTTGCCGAGGGTTTTGCCGCCGCGGGTGGTCCAGTCGGCGATCCAGGAGATCAACTGCTCCGCGTTGACGCTTGGCTTGCCGAAGAGGCGGAAGGCTTTGCCTGCGTTGCTGAGGAATGCGTCGGGGGCTTCCGTTCCCGTGAAGATGGGCTCTTTGGCCATTAGCTCGCCGAATCGCTCCGCGCACGATCTTACGCTCAGTATCTCCGGGCCGGCGACGTTCAGTATGAACGGAGGGCTGGATACGTGGTCGAACGCGGCCAGGGACATTGCGTTTGCGTCGCCCTGCCAGATGATGTTGAAGTATCCCATCGACAAATCCACCGGCTCGCCCTCGAAGACCCGCCGCGCGATGTCCACCAACACGCCGTACCTCGGCTCGCAGGCGTAGTTCAGGCGGATGATGGCGGTCGGTATGCCCAGCGCGTCGGAGAAGTATTCGAAAACCCTCTCGCGTCCGAGCGCGCTCATGGCGTATTCGCCGGTCGGGCCTGGACTGTCGGTCTCGACGGAGCCGCCCGTTTCGACCGGGACCATGCTATACACATTTCCCGTGGAGAACGCCACGATCCGGCTCGCCCGGAATTTGTGGCAGACCGCGCCCGGCAGGTAGCAGTTCGCCGCCCAGGTCCGCGCCTGCTGTTCGCTCGTGCCGAACTTAACGCCGACCATAAACGCGACGTTCGGGACTTCGGGCAACTCCGCCAACTGGTTGGGGTCGAGAAGATCGCAGCGGACGGTTTCGACGCCCGCGGCGTTGAGCTTTGCCTCCTCTTCGCCTGAGCTGAACCGGGAGACGCCGATCACGCGCCTGCGCCGGCCTGCCATGTCTGAGGCGCGTTTCGCCATTGTCGCCAGGCTTGGGCCCATCTTGCCGCCCGCGCCGAGCACGATTGTGTCGCCTTCCAGCTTGCCGAGCGACACGACGACGTAACCCGGCGGCTCGCTCAACAGGGACTCAAGATGACTGATGTCCTGGATGATCATGCGCTTCTCCTGTTCAGAACGCGTGAGGTTAAAGCCTCACGCTGACATGCCCGGTTTCGGGATTTCCGGGTTGGGAGGCGAGGTTGTGCTGTAACCGCACGAGTATCAAGCCCAACCCTCAAATCCCGAAACAACGGGGCATCTACTTTTGGGCCTGACGCAATCGGAAAAAGCAGATTCCTCCACTTCGGTCGGAATGACGTTCCCGCGAAACTGAACTCGCTCACTGAAGCAAGCTAACTAGGATACAGTTCACTGAAGCGGATCCCCCCTCACCCCAGCCCTCTCCCGCCCAGGGGGAGAGGGGGACCTGGCGCACGCGCCACGTTAAGCGAACTGTGTCGGAGCGTGAGGTTAAAGCCTCACGCTGACATTGTCCAAGCAAGCTGAAGCAAGCTACGCCGTCTCAATGCGGTATTCACGTCCGCGCTCAATATCGAACGTGACGGACCGGAAATCGAAACCCCAGCGTTTGACGAGCTTCGACGGACGCTCTTCGCCGTTGACGTTGACCCGCGCGCTCCTGCCCCCCAGCCACATTATCGAAGCGTGGTCCAAACTATCCGCCGCCGTCAACGTGACCGAGGCATTCCCGGAGGCTGCGCGATAGTCGCTCCACGTGACGCCACGCCGGGCGCGCTCCCAGGCGTTGATTTGCCTCCCGGTCCACCATTCCATCCCCAGCGCCCTCGCTTTCTCGATCAAAGCCAGCAAATTCGCTTCGATTCCGGGCTTAACGATATGGGCGGGGTGAAAGACCATGTGCATTACCCCGTGGACCTTCAAAGCCGCCCAGAGAATCGGTTCCGCGACCTCGACCGGCGCGAAGTGTCCCAGGTCCTGAGACAAAGTCGATATCTCCAGCACGTCGAGCAGCCGGCCCCGCGGATCGACCGGAAAGTAAGGATGGCAGAAGCCGAAGTTGAAGCCCACCTCGCCGGTTTTCGACGCCCCCTTGGATGCGTCGAATTGCACCCCGCGGCGCTCAAGCCAGTCGAAGAACTCGGTGTCTCCTTCCCATCTCAGGAAGTGGTTCTTATTCGTCACCGGCTTCTCGC
Organism: Armatimonadota bacterium; assembly: GCA_030649165.1. Classification (GTDB taxonomy): domain Bacteria; phylum Armatimonadota; class UBA5829; order UBA5829; family JAUSEB01; genus JAUSGG01. The sequence goes on along the minus strand of JAUSGG010000133.1, from coordinate 41,134 downwards.
CGCCGAAGATCTTGACGATCAGGTTCCATTGCCCGTCGAACTCCGCCTCGCTCCAGGCCGTGCCGTCGGAATGGGCGTCGAAGTGCAGCGCCAGTTCGTGACCGCCTCCACGGATTTGCTCAACAGTATCCGGCTCGTAGCCGGGCGGAATGATACACCACGTCGATTTGACGCCCGCCGCGTCGAGCGTTTCGAGCATTCGCCTCGCGCAATCGGGATCGTTGCCGTCGCTGTCGTGAGAAAGGTGCGCCAGCGCCGGCAGGTCTCGCGGGTAAAGCCACAACACCGGCAGGGAAACGCCGGCCCGGGCCGCAAGATGGAATACCCCTCGCAAAAGCAGTTCCCGCCACTGGTCCGCGACCGGCTGCAAGAACCCCTTCAGCCCCGGCGCGCCGGGGACAGGCTCGCGGTCGAATATCCAATCCAGGACCGCGCCGTCGTCGGACTTGAGCGCTCCATCGCAGATGGACGACCTGCCGTCCGGGGCGGACAGGCCGTCTCTGGTCACCGCCACGCCCTGTTGAATGCGGACCACGGCGCCGGTCACGTCGGGACAGATCAACAGCGTCCTGCCTTTGCCAAATATCGACTCGACAACGCCCGCGCGCTCAGTCGATCGCTGATGGGCGTCAAGCGTTCCGGCCAATACGTCGCCCCTCGTCGCGCGGACCGGCAGTCCATTGAAATAATGCAGGGGAATCTCGATATGAGACATTACCGGGTGAGATCGCTGCGTCGGCTCCAGGTACCCCTCTCCCAGCACGGCCATGCCGCCGGTCCGACCAAGAGCGTACTCCGCCGGCTCGACCTCGACGCCAAACACCTCAGGCATTCCGCACGTTCCCGCCGCGCTCAACCACGCGCCGCCGTCTTCCACCCAACGGCGCAGGCGCGTTCGAACCTCCTCGGGCAATTCGGCCTCGCCCACGGTAAGCAGCAGACGAAGACCGTGGAGCGCCTCCGGGAGATTCTGAAGATCGACGGCTTGGCAGCACACGCCGGAGCGCTTGAGTATCTCGTGTACGTAATGCGGATAGCTGACCGTACGCGCGGAGTTGACGCCGGCTTCCGGCAGAACGCACACCCCAAGCGGCGAACTAAATGCTGTCATTTCTGGCTCGTCCATTCTGAGAATACTATAGATGAGCAACGGGGGAAACGCAACGCTTCGGCTGAGAGGATTCTCCCTGCCCCACGCCTAACTAAGGCTTGCTCACGCGACCACTGCAGGGAGGCTGGGGATTATATGGGTTATTTGCCATTACAGGAAAGAGACGCAAGATTGACCAGGGTCGGGGACATCATGAGCGCCAAAGGGCTCGATGCGGCGCTCGTCTATTACGACGAGTTCAACATAGGCAACGGCTGGTATCTGACCGGCTGGTGTCCGCAGTTCGAGAGCGGGGCTGTCCTGGTTCTCCGGACAGGATATCCGATGATACTTGGCGGGCCGGAGAGCGAGCCGTTCGCCAAACTCGACAGCGCCATCACGGAAACGCGCAACTTCCCGGTATTTATGGTGCCGGACGAGGAGTATCCCAACGCCGTCATAACCGATTTCCCCGCGCTTTTTGCGGAGTTGAAATCCACGCTCGGCCAGGTGCGGAGAATCGGACTGGTTGGCACCGGACGCATGCCGGCGGACTGCTACCGGCAGATCGTCGAGGGCTTCAGGGGTGTCGAACTCGTGGACATCACGGAAGACTACGTCAGCCTCCGGTTCATGAAGTCGCCCTGGGAACGCGAGCAGATAAGAGCGGCGTTCGCCCTGGCGGACCACTGCTACGACGCGATGCGCGGCAAGATCGCCGAGGGAGTCTCCGAGATCGAGGTTGCCGCCGCGGGCGAGTTCGCCGCGCGGAGCAGAGGCGCGAGCGGGTTCGGGTTCAGCGCAATAGTCGGCAGCGGCAAACGCTCCAACGCCGTCGTGCCGACCGCCGGCTCAAAGACGCTCCGGGCGGGCGAGATGGTGATGATCGGCATGGCGCCAAAGGTCCAGGGCTACGCAGGCGTCATCGGCGACGTTCTTCCCGTGTCCGGCGAGTATACGGCCGCCCAGAGAGAATGCGTGAAAGTCCTGAAGGAAGCGTTTCAGCTCACAAAGGCCCAGCTTGCGCCCGGCAGGATCGGCAGGGAGATCGACGCCCCGGCAAGAGCGCATTTCGAGAAGCTCGGCTACTCGAAGTATCTCGTCTGCCCGTTCGTTCACACAATCGGACTGCACGAAGCGGAATCGCCGTTTTTCGGGCCGGGCAGCTCGGATGAGCTCAAGCCGGGCATGACTGTCTGCGTTGACGTAAGCTTTTTCGGCCATCCCGAGTTCAACGGGGTGAGAATCGAGACCGGTTACGAGATAACCGAGTCCGGCGCGGAACCGATGAGCCCGAAGCTGGACAGCGTCTTCGGGGAGGTCTGAAACGCCTTTGGGGCTTCTGCCCGGCGAATGAATTCACGGCACCAACGACGCAAAGTCCCCCTTCGGGGACTAGCTGGGAATTGTCTTCTTCGGCAGCGTCGCTGCCGCTCTGCTACCGAAGGATCGAAGGATCGAACGCGCTAACCTCCCCCTAACCCCCTCCTACAAGGAGGGGGGAGGGATCCCTCTCCTCATAGGAGAGGGCCGGGGTGAGGAGTCATGTCCCGTACCGACTGGTTGCCTCCTGTCGGCTCCCTCTCCTCATAGGAGAGAGCTGGGGTGAGGTCTTGCTTGGCCATCGGACTTCATCCGCCCTGCCGGCGACTAACAACTAACCGTCCCTCACCGCCTCGTCGCCTGGACCATCGCGCTTATGTTCTCCGGTCTTGCATCAGGAGGTATCTCGCACCCCGATGACAGGATGAAACCGCCCCTGTCGCGGAAAGCGTCGATCAGTCTCGCCGACTCGGCGGCTATTGCGTCCGGCTCGTCTATGACGAAGGACAGTGGTTTGATATTGCCGTCCAGGCAGGTTCTAGGCAATCTGGAGATGGCTTCCGATGGGCTGACGCAGAAATCCAGGTTGGCTATGTCCACCCCTGCCTCGGGGTAGAATCGCAGAATGCCGACAGCGGGGCCGGCTATGTGCAGCCAGTTGGCGACGGCTCCGGCCTGCTTGAAGGCGGAGAAGACCTGCTGATGCCTTGGGAGAATGTGACGGCGGTAGAAGCCGGGCGGCACAACCGCCGGAGACGCCGACGGGTCGAACAGCATCGGAAGATGGGCGCCCGCCTCGATCTGCGCCGTGCCGAACGTGATGCACACGTTCGCGGCAAAATCGAGGACGCGGGAATATGCCTCCGGATCATCCGCCGCGAGATACAGAGCATTCTCTATCCCAACAAGCTGTATTGCCAGCGTAGCCGGTCCCAACGCGCATCCCACGACCAGAGCCGTGTCGCCGACTTCCTTGCGAAGGATCGAGTTCGCTTTGAGGAGTTCAGGCATGCGGCCGGACTTCGCCGGGTCCGGTGAGCTCAGAGAGTCCAAACCGCCAATGTTGGACAGCACGAACGACTTGACGTACGGATACGCGTCATCGGAATACTGCAGCGAGGAGCCGATCTCCTCCGTCTCCACACCTACGTCCATCAAAGCGAAGACGGCATCGTGTCCGTAATGCTCCAGGGCTTTCAACTGACAGCGGGCAAGCAGCTCGCCGTCCTGAAGATACTCGCGAAGCCGCATGCCGCAAAGCGCCGCGGCATGGCCGAAGATTTGCGGTATTACCGGCACACGGTCTGTCTTCTCAAAACCGACAGCCGCCAGGATTCGCTCAAGGCTGTTCAATTGGCGCGCCCTCGACTCTCCGCTCGACGCTATTACGTGTACCTATCCCGCGGGAACGATCTCATACAACGGAGTCATCGAATATCGTCGAAGTCAGTTCCCGCGGCACACCCTACGCCGTTATGTCTTGAGACCGTCACCATAGTGTACCACAACACAGCGCCCGCGGGTCAATAGTGGGGTGAGTTCAGTTTCGCGGGAATGTCATTCCGACCGAAGTGGAGGAATCCGCTTTTTCCGGTTGTGTTACGCTCAAGAGCAGATTTCTCGACTCCGCTAGCGCTCCGCTCCTAAGGAAGCACCCCGTTTCGGGATTTCCGGGTTGGGACCGGAAGCTGTCCGCTATAGCCTGCGTATGCCGCCCAACCCTCAAATCCCGAAACAACGGGGTGGTTCCTTTCCGAAATAATCCCGCCTGCGGGGTCGGTTGCTCGAAATGACGATGCCCGGAAGACTAAACTGTTACCAATAGTGTAACAATTCAGGAACCGAAGATCCCCCCTCGCCCCAGCCCTCTTCCCGATAAACCATAGTTCTGATTCCGCTTTCCGACAGTTGGTCAAAGCCGCGTCCGGAACCGGCATGCGGCGCCACCTGGTAATTATTACAGCTTGACAGTCAGCGGCGGTACGGGTATGTTCGAGTTATACGCCGCTTCCATCACGGGCCATCCCTCACGCGCGCGTAAGCGCGCCCGTTCGGCTGCAGGCGGACAAGGAGTTACAGCGTAATGCGTTATCTTGTTCCGGTGTGCCTTGCCCTCTTACTCTCCTCCGCAATCGTCACATGTGCCGTTCCACCAAACCCTCCTGAGGTCATCACGCCCCGCGGCGACGCCATCGTCTCTCTCACAAGCCCGGTCATGCGCTGGGTCGGCGACCCGCACGATGCTTATGAGGTCCACATCAACACTACTAACTCGCCGACCGGCGCGAGCGCGTGGGACTCGGGCACGGTAAGCAGCGCCGATGACTCCTGCGACGTGGGAGCCCTTGCAAATGGCTCCTATTACGTTTTTGTCCGGCTGCGCAACGCCGACGGTTGGGGATCCTGGAGCGCGTCCGGGCGCCGGTTCACCATCAACGTGGTTGGGCCCGCCATCAAGAAGGGTTGGGTCATGATCCGCGACGACGTGCCGTACCACCTCGAATTGCTCACCCATGCCCGTGAGTATCACGTCAACCACGTGCAGCTTTCCCACGACATAATGATGTACGCCTGGGAGCCGATCAACGACCTGACGATACGCAACAAGGTCAACCAGCTCATCGACGCCGCCCACGCGAACGGCGTCAGCGAGGTCGTATTGTGGGTGCACGACATACAGTACACAAACATGCCCGCGCAGTACTTGGTCGGCGGAAAAGTCAACCTCGACGATCCCGGTTTCTGGCCCTGGATGGACGGCCAGTACGAACAGCTTTTCCAGGTCTGCCCGAACGCCGACGGCCTTGTCTTTACGTTCAGCGAGAACTTCAACGGGGCCGATTTCTACGATCGGTTGGCCACTACCCACACCGGCAAGACCCCCGAAGACACGCTTACACAGGCCATTGAGACCCTGTGGAACGTCTGCGAGAGACACAACAAGACTCTGTACATTCGCAACTGGACGGACGCCGCGGGCGAGGACCGCTGGGTCCGCAACGCCGTCGCGCGCAACGACCCCGGCGTCTGGATGATGAGCAAAGCCACGGGAGCCGGAGACTGGAACGTCATCCAGGAAGACTACGACATAATCGGCACGTGTACGGGACATCCGGAACTGGTCGAGTTCGATTTTGTCGGTGAGTACTGGGGCTACACTTATACACCGTGGGCTGGAATCGATTACCTGAGACATCTCTGGACGGACTTCTCAGTCCCTCGCGGGGCTGACGGCGTGGTGGCCAGGATCGACCGGGAAGACCAGGGCGGGGCGCCGGGCATCAACCCGCGCGTCATCGAGTGCGCGAACAGGATCAACATGTGCGCGCTCGACATCCTTGCCGACTACCCGGATTGCAGCTCCGACGATATTTACAGATACTGGTCCAACCACTGGTTCGGAGGCGTGGCGGGTCCCCGGGTGGCGTCGGCTTTGAAGAGAACTTTCGACATAACCAACTCCTGCTACCAATTGCCGACCCGCTATCCGTTCTCCACGATAGCAGCCAAAGACCTCACCCTGAGGTCGCTGTTCGATCTGGACTGCGCGAAAGCGATCTTGCAGGCCGCAAGCAATTTCCAGGCCGGCTATACGAATTACGATATTCTCCACACGCGCCTTATGAACGCCGCCGGCAAGCTGGGCCTGACTGTGCCGTCTACGCTGTACGGCGATTTCAGCCCTGCCTACAGCAGCCAGACGAGCCCGACGTGTTCGGCGATGATCGTCGATGCGACGGCCGGACTGAACCCGGCGCTTTTCCAGGTCGAATATTCGACCAACGGGGGAGCCACCTGGACCAACCACACTGATCTCACGGTGACGGCGGACGGCGCGGCCACGGACGCGTACCACGTCACCGCCAACTCGGTCCCGTTCGGCTCGCTTCAAGCGGCGCGGAATAAGATCAGATTCTCCGCCACAAACCTGTTGAGCTCCGCAACGTCCAAGACTTACACCGTTCGCGGCCTGGACAACGCATACATCACGATGGACGCGAGCCTGACTTCGGACGGGATCACGCACCCGCAGGGGGGCGACGGCGATACGACCGCGACATCGGCGGGCGGACGATCGTGCCGCACGACGGCAAGCTCCGGCGACGTCAACTTCTATTTCAAGACCGACGACGGATACGCGTACGACAGATCACCCCAGACAATCTACCTGCAGGTGGACTACTACGGCTCCTCCGGCTCGATCACGCCGTACTACGACGGCACGGATGGATACGAAGAGCCGCTGCTGCCCGTCTATCTGAGTGGCGGATCGACGTGGCGTACGGCGACCTGGAAACTCGATAAGGTCAACTTCGGCCATCGCATCGGTTCGCAATTGGCCGATTTCCGGCTCTACGTGGGAAGCGCCTCCAACGTCGTCTATATCAGCGCCGTAAGGCTCTCTTACGGTCCGCCCGCCGGTATGCTCGCGCAGCCGCAAAACCTCGCCGTCTCCATTGCTTCCACTACCCAGAGCTATGTGAGATGGGACACGGTTCCCGGCGCGACCAGATACCAGGTGTGCAGAGGGACGACGGCGGTCGGCTGGCCTACCGGGACCAGTTTGGCGGACAGCGGACTCTCCCCAAATACGCAGTATTCCTACGCCGTGACGGCCTATGACGACGCGGGGAACACCTCCGCCGCCTGCAGGGCCGGCTACGCGGCCACCCTTTCAGCGCCCCCGTCCACATCCACGTTGACTCTCCTCCCACAGCCCGGCGTATGGCAGACCTTGAACTACATCCGGCTGCTGCCCGTGGGAGGTTTCGGGGCCGGCAAAGTGGCTTACTACCAGTACGCGTTCGACGAATCGCCCACGCATAAGTGGACCGGAACCGAGGCCGGCTGGCCCGGCATCACACCGCCGACAAGCGCGGGCTGGACGGTCTGGAGCGCCACGTCTTCACCGACCGACGAGGATACCGGCTGGCTGCTCTACGATGGTTCCACTACTCAGCGATTGATGTCGGAAGAACTAGTCAACGAGAACGGCATCCCATCGTGGGTATTGATGGACCAGGGGCGCGTCTGGAACACCAAAGCTAAACTCGGTTTGTGGCCGAACCTTACGATAAACAGGGACACCGGCGCCACCCTCATGGTCAGAATGCGCGCCGTGCCGAGTCCGTACGGATGGTACAGTTCAAGCACGAACTTCGGGTATAGCCTTGCGGATTGTTCTGAGACGGGGGTCATCGTCCGTCCCGACTACCTGCGGATAGTCGGCCCCAGCATGAGCGGCGCTGAGCAGTCGATCGATAACGGGTACACGTACCACACTTACACGTTGACGCTCAGGAATGCGACTCCCGGCAGCAACGCGAGCGCCAAGTACGAGCTCTACCGCGATGGCGTTGTCGTGACGAATATTACACAGGGGCCGGCCGGCGCCGCGACCCCGTGGGTCGGGCCGTTCTTCGGCCATACGGCCAGCAACGCGATCGGCGCGTGGGCGTTCCAGTGGATGGCCTGGAACACTAACGGAGCCTATGCGCCAACTCCCGGACCCAACGTTCTGATGAACACCTGTCCGCATTACGGGTCCGGTTACTACGTGCACGCGCGCGGCTTCAACTCCGACGGCGTTCCTAACGGGACCGCGGATTTCGGCCCGTTCTACTACTGGAACGGCTCGACCCCCGTCACGCCGACGGTGGTCGATGACGGAGCTTACACCACAAGCGACAGCATTCACGCAAAATGGAGCCCCGTCGCCCCCACGGCAAGCCTCTACGAGTACGCCATAGGGACGGCCGCCGGTCTGCAGGATATTGTTCCGTTCACAGGCGTCGGCCTTTCGCTCGAGGTCACAAGGACCGGGCTCAGCCTCACCGAAGGAAGCGCGTATTATGTTACGGTCAGAGGAACGGTCGGCTCGAATACCTACACCGGATCGAGCGACGGCATTACGGTGGCTCCGGCGCGGGATAAGATCGCCGAGGCCAAGACTCTTACGGACAACGCTCCCGTTGCCCTTTACGGTAAGAAAGTCACCGCGGCCCTCCCGGACTGCGCCTACGTTCAGGACCAGAACGGAATGGGGATTCGCGTCGTGGCTGCCAGGCCCATGACTCTGGACGATCGGGTAGACCTTGCCGGCAAACTCGCCGGAGCGGCGGATGAGCGGCGCATTGAGGCCGACACCGTGGTCCTGAAGGGAACCGGCGGCGCGGCTCCCGTCGGGCTGGCCGGCGCCGCAATAGGCGGGGACGGTTTCCTTTTCGACCCGATCGATATGACCGGTCAGAAGGCGGCAAAGGCATATCAATGGACCGAGGTAGGAGAAGGCGAGTTCGAGCGAGCGTTGGTTGACATGGCGGGTCTTAATAATATCGGACTGCTCGTCACCGCCTGGGGCGAGGTCACCTGGAAAGACGCCGGCAGTTTTTACATGAACGACGGGTCCGAGACGGCGTTCGCGGCAAATCCGGACAAGCGCAGCGGCGTGTTGGTGAGAGTACCGTCCGGCGTGACGCCGCCGGCGGTCGGCTCGTACGCCGTCGTCACGGGCATCAGTTCCCTCTACAACACGGGCAGCGGCCTCTGCCGGGTTATTCTGGTGCGACGGCAAAGTGATATACAGGTGTTCTAGCGTTGTAGGGTTCCAGGGTTCATCTGTAGAGTTCAGAAATCGGGGGTACGACCCTCCTCGTTGCTCACCTTTGGGAGAGCACGAGCGTGGCGCCGCCGTCGCCCGCCGGCGAAACGGACAACCGACAACCGTCAACCTTCCCTTGACATTCCTCTCCCAACAACAGACAATGTCGCTGTTATGCCCGAAACGTTCGACCTCGACACTCTCCGCGAGGCGTTAGCGCATCATTTGCCGGTCAACGCGTCCGAACTGAAGCTGTGGCGGATTCCCACTGGCAAGTTCAACGCCACGTACTCCGTGGATGGCGCGGAGAAACCTCTGATTCTGCGCGTGGCGCCGCCCGACGACGCGGGTTTTGTCTTCTATGAGCGGAACATGATGGCGCAGGAGCCCGAGATTCACGCTCTTATCAGAAGCCGGACCTCCGTTCCCGTCCCCGATATACTTGCTTATGACAAGACCCGCGAGGTCGTCGGCCGAGACTTCCTCATCATGGAACGGCTGCCGGGACGGCCTCTGAGCGACCTCGACGACCTGACTCCGGATCTGCACAACCGGATCCTGTTCCAAGTCGGCCAGGCTCTGCGCGAGATACACGGCATCACCGCGGACGAGTACGGCTACCTCGGCGCGCATCACCCCATGAAGCCCCAGCTCGACTGGCTCGACGCCTTTTTCATAATGTGGAACTCGATGATAAGCGATATTGTGGACTGCGGGCGCTATGACGAGAAGGAAAGCCGGATGATGCGCGGGCTGTTGGACAGCAATCTGCAGTATTTCACCCGAAAGACGCCCTCGATGCTGCTCCACATGGACGTCTGGAGCCAGAATATACTTATTGACGACGAAGGTAACCTGACGGGGCTGATCGACCTCGACCGCGCTCTGTGGGGTGACCCGGAGATCGAGTTCGCCATCCTCGATTATTGCGGGATTTCAGAACCGGCGTTCTGGCGCGGCTACGGACAGGAGCGCGATACCTCCATAGAGGCGCAACGGCGGAATCTCTTCTACTTGATGTACGAGATTCAGAAGTACATAGTGATCAGGCAATTGCGGCAAAACGATGCCAAGGGCGCCCTGAGGTACAAAGCCCAGGCTATGGAGCTTGCGGAACAGTTGATGTGAAAGTGAAACGCCGGAATGACATGACCCCTCCCCGACCTCCCCTGAAGAGGGAGGGAGCGGGGCGTCACGCGGCGACCTTAAAAACTACGTCGTGCTCCCTTACGTGCTCCTTTACCCTGATTCCCACGCTTTGGCCCGGGTGCGCTTCTTTGATTTCACCGTGCTCGTACTGAAGCGAATCGACAGGCTGGATCAGGTCCGTGGTGTGACCCTTGATGTGAATCTGGTCGCCGAGTTTCAGATCCTCGGTTTCTACTTGCACTGCCGCCACGCCAAGATGACTGAAATAATGCGTGACGTGACCTACCTGGCGTTCCATGTTGCCCTCCGAAAATCAACGTCAGCCCTATTCAATGTGTACCGTCCGCGTGGAGCGGTTAAACACCCGGCGGCGCTTGAAAAAAAGCGCCGGAGTCCCACGGCGCTCAACCCCGAGACCCCGGTGCAAACCAGCCATGTACATTGACGCCTGGCAGGCGCATATAGTTGCAGGCTGAGAAAACTTTTTTTGGGATCTTGGGGTGTCACGTTTGGGAAACGAGTCCCCGAGACACCGACTATTGCTGGTGGCCTGCTGCGGGAACTGAATTCGGTGATATTCGAGGAGTAGGTTGTGTGAGACCGTTCCCAGCAGCATAGGTGAACCTTACAACCCTACAACCCTGCCCTAAACACCACCTCGTAAAGATCCGTCCGCCTGTCCGCGTAGAAGCCGGGTCCGACGGAGGACAGATCGAGCCTGGCGTACACCATCTCTTCCGTGTCCGCCTTTGCCTCGGCCAGACTGACACCGTCAGGATCGCAGATTCGGGACACCACCATCTGCAGCGGTCCGGCCGCGTTTACGGCAACCATGTGGAAGTGGTTCTCCGCCGCGCGGCTCCGGCACGTTCCTTCCAGCACCGGGACCTTCCAGGTGGCGCCCTCGCACGCATTGAATATGCAGAAAACGGCCGTCGCGCCCTGCCCTTTGAGGTAGCGGAAAGGCTCGGGGAATCTGGCGTCGTAGCATATCTGAACGCCGAACGGCGCGCCGCCAAAATCGAAAGTGGGAAGCGTCTGTCCTTTGCCGAAGAAGAGGCCGTCGCCGCCGATCAGGTGCATCTTGTCGTATTGCCCGATGAGACCCCGCGGGGAGATCACCAGCGCCGAGTTGTACAGCGTCCGGTCGTTCCGCGTGATCGTTCCCCCTATCACCCATACCCCGTGCCTGGCGGCCAGTTCGACGATCTCAGCGTTGGCTTCGGAAATGCGCGACAGGTCGATGTCCGACTTCTCCCTATGGTGAAGCGGCGGATAGCCCGACACGGCGCATTCCGGAAGCACGAGCACGTCCGATCCACTGCCGGCGGCCGTACTCATCGCGCCCCTGATCTTCTCAAGGTTCTTGTCCACGTCCGGCGTCACAAACATCTGAAACGCCGCGATTTTTACACTGGCAATATCCATAGTTACCACCGTATACTGTAGTCCTGTTTCGGGATTTCCGGGTTGGGGATGCAAGGCTGGGCTATAAACCGATGGGTTTGACGCCCCGACCCTCAAATCCCGAAACACCTGGCGCCGGGCCCGGCTTCCAGCATTGCTGGAGCTTCCCCGGAATCGGATTCTGAACCGGGATGACCAGGTAATCTTCGTCTCTCGGTCCGGACGCTATCATGCCTCCGTCGGCGATGACGGCTTGCCTCGCCACTTTCTCGGTGGCGGCGACCAGCTTCGGAAAGCTGTACGCCGTGTAGCTGAAGACCCTGCTCTCATCGAGCCGCGCTTTGAACCGAGCGGGCAGATTGGAGTAGCCGATGGTGGTGAAGAGCACGCCCGCCGCATTGGAGGGATTGCAGTCGGAGTCCTGGCCGCAGCGGGCCGCGATGGTTATCGTCTTGTCCGGATCGCCCGCGCCGTAAAGCAGGCCTGTTACAATGTACGCCCCGTTGATCTTCGCATCGATGTTGAAATCGTTCCTCGTATCGCAGGAGAACCGGCGGTAGGCCGCGTTGGACTGATACTTCTGTTCGATCAGGTTCCAGGTCTTCTCCCAGTCATTCGGGTACAGCCTGTGCCATCTCAGGACGTCGCGGATGGTTTCGGCGTACTGGCTGCCCAGCGGGATGCACTTGAGTCCGGCCTCGACTATCTTCACCGGGTCGCTCTCGAAAAAGGCCTCGGCGTACATCCCGCCCACGAACTGCCCGCCGTACAGGCCATCGCCATAGTTCATCAGCCTTCCGAACTTCTCGCCGAGAGATATGGCCATATTCGGCAGGCCCGGGGCGACCAGCCCGGAGAAGTCGGCCTCGATCTGGAAATCTATATCGTCGGCGTGGGAGTTGAACTTCGGATGTCCCGAGTCGGGCGGAGCTATTCCCTTGCGCAGGTTATCGCGCCCGAACTTGTTGGCGTGCCACAACTTGTACTTGCTGGCGGCGAAGTCCAGCCCCGCCTGCTCTTGGGACACGCCGAGACCATACTGCTCGAGCGAGCGCAGGAAGGTCATCTCCACGTACAGGTCGTCCTGGCCGAAGGCGTTGTTGATCGTGTCGTCGGTCCACTTCGGCATCTTCTCCTCGGGAATGATCTTACCGCGGAACCGGAACTCGGTCGGCGCGCCCCACGACACGCCGGCGATCTGTCCGATCCAGCCGGCCTTCATCTTGTCCCGATATTCGCTGATCGGAATACAGCGAAACTGCCTGTAAGCCACGACCTCGGCGGAAACTGCCGTAGCGATGGTAAGAACCGCGGCGACGAGCGCCGACAATCTGAGCATTTTGAGCCTCTTAGGAAAGAGGGCGGGGTATTTCTCACGACGTTTTGGTGATCAGTACCGCCGCCCTTCCACAATTATCTTTGACTATCGCAGGGGTTATTGTCAAGCTGCCGCGGCATACCTCACGGCTCGATTTCTTCTTCCAGCGCTTCCTCGGTCACTATGCCGCGGGCGTGCTCGCCTGTCCGCTCAGGCTCAGCCGTCTGGTCCGCTTCCAGTGTGGAAAGAACTGCTTCCCGTTCGCGGTCCTGCTCGGAAAAACCCGCCGCTTCAGTCAACGGTCGCGTCCCGTGTCTTCTGCGGCCCTTCGCGGCGTCCTCTCCCGCGGGAGTTCCTATCGCCGCTCTTTCCTGTGCCGGAGTCAGTCCCTCAGTGTCTCTATTTTCAATCATCGCCGGCCCCCTTTCCAGCGCGACGCGCAATATGTCTTACCATTAGAGCTTTACCAGCGCCGGAGGTCAGTTATGTCAATCAGACTGCGGGGAGCCGGGCAAGGTCACACATGCCGCGGCTTTGAGGCGTGCAAATCGAGGCGCTGTTCACTGTTTACTGCTCACCGTTCACTGTCCAGGCTCCACCGTCACGACAACGCGCCTGTAGCCGCGCAGCGCGGGAAACCCGTCGTCGGTGACGGTCAGTATGATGTGTATCGTCTGAGGAGAATCCACCCGCGGAGCCCGAAACCGCGCGCGGCCGTTGTCGCCATGCTCGATCGCGAGTTCGCCCCTGTAGCTACTGGGCTCGCGGTAGAAATACCAGTCGCAGGCCAGCTTATCGCCGTCCGGATCGGTGGAGCCGGTCGCATCCAATTGCGCGATCCCGCCCGAGGCCACTTTTCGCGACGGCGGTCCCGTGACGCAGGCAGTCGGCGCGTGATTTGCCTTGTCGAACGGCTTCACGCACCAGTCCAATCGCGCCCGGAAGTCCGCCTGATAAGCCGCCCGCCAACGATACACTGTCGCCCGCTCGCTGTTCTCGCCGCCGACAACATCTTTTGCGTCCGTGTACTGCGGTCCGGGGCCGGAAAAACGTCCTCCCCAACTCCCCCACGCGGGCTGCTCCGGGTTGCCCAGACCGTTGGGAATGAGATACAGAAAAGACGGCGTGTCGCCTTCTTTGATGCCCTTTACGGCTCCCCACGGATCGCCGCCGTCGTAGTTCGGATATGCCGCGCCGAGAGCGCCGTGCCCCGTCGTCACGTTTTGCTGTACCCAATCCCGCGTACAAAGCGAGGTGTCGCCGTCTCGGTACATGCCGCGGTAAGCGTGGCGGGCGGTTATGTAGAAAGCGTTCGGGTGATGGGTCTTGATCCAGGCGCAGCCCGCATCCTGGTCCCCGATGGCGTACACGCGGACCTTGGACCGGAAAGCCGCCAGCCTGGCCGTATCCCCTCCTCGCTCCATCTTGGATATGGCCTGCGCGAGCTCTCGTGCCCCTCCCCACATAACGATCCAAATGGGGCGCGGATCGGGCTTTTCCACAGCGGAGATGATCCAGTCGGACGCTTCCGTATCGCATCCGGGCCCCAGGGCGTTCCTGTCGTCGGCCCCGGCCTTCACCCGGTCCAGCAGATACCGCGCGGTCGGATACGCGGGATCGTGCAACGCCAGGTTGTCACGGACCCGCCCGTACGCGCTGACGATCGACCTGATGTAGTCCGGATGGACCCTATCATCGTGCGAAGCGCTGGTCGCGATCAGGCCCTCGACGTCGAAATGGTTCGCGTACAAAAGGAAACGCACGAGGGACTGGGTGTCATCCGGCTCTCCTTTGCGGGCGCCGACTGTGCTGATGTCCGTGCAGACTATGACTCTGGGCCGGACTTCGACCTGGTTACTCACGGCGCCTCCACTCCGCACGGCATTGACCTGTCCCGGCATTGACGACAGGACCGTCAGAGCAAAAAATCAGACAAAAAGCGCGTCGCGCCGGCGATACGCTACGTCCTAAGCTATTCATGGTTAGTGACTTGCACAAGGCGGGGCGGCATATTGCGGCAGTCTGGGATTGGAGCGCTGGAGGATGTCGAGCCGAACGCGAAAACCGCGGCAGGCGCAATAAGCCTCCAAAATCATAAGGGCCGGGGCGAGCCCCGGCCCTTCCGCATCGACAATGGCGCGGTCTATATCCTCCACGGCTTCCGCATCGGTCGCTTGATATACGCATTCGCCTCTTCGTCGCCGATGAAACGCTCCGCTTCCGGGTCCCAGCGCAGCTTGCGACCGTTCAGCCTCAGCGATATATTGCCGAGATGGCATACGCTCGCCGAACGATGGCCAATCTCCGCGTCGCAAATGCAAGGCTTTCGCGAGCGGATACACTCCACGAAGTTGCGCGCGTGGCTGTTGGACTCGTAGAGTCTGACGGCATTTGAAGGAAGCGGTTCGTCGATTAGCTTCTGGTCGCTGGCCTTGATCTCGCCCCTGTCCACGAACACCCAGCCTTCTTCGCCTTCGAACTTGACGCCGTTGGGGCCTTTGTTGGTACAGATCAGCGGAGCCCCGTCAGCGTAAGTGTAGGTGATTGCGAACTCCGGAAACGTGTTGTAGCAGTTATTGCCGGGATCGGCGGCCTTTCCCGCCGCCTCTATGGTGACCGGGCCGGACCGCTCCGTTCCGAGCCCCCACTGCGCAATATCGTTGTGATGCGCTCCCCAGTCGGTCATCATCCCGCCGGAGTACTCAAGCCACCAGCGAAACTCGCCGTGCGTGCGCTCCGGCACGTAATCGGTCATTCGAGTGGGACCGAGCCACATGTCCCAATCAAAGTCCGCCGGGACCGGCTTGACCTCAAACGGGCCGCCGATCGGTCCGGTCGGCAGGTGCGTCTCCACCTTCTTGATCTTCCCGATCCGGCCGTTGCGCGCCAACTCGCACGCCAGGCGGAATATGTCGCGCGACCTCTGCTGGCTTCCCACCTGGAAGACCCGCTTGGTCTCTTTGGCGACTTTGACTATCTTCTGTCCTTCCTCGATGGTCAGCGTGAGCGGCTTTTCGCAGTATACGTCCTTGCCGGCTTTCATGGCGGCGATACAAATCACGGCGTGCCAATGGTCCGGCGTGCCGATCACAACGGCGTCGATGTCTTTGCGCGCCAACAGCTCGCGGAAATCCTTGTAGCCTTTGCAATCAGGCCCGAACTTCTCGCACGCTTCTTTGAGGTGCTGCGCGTCTACATCGCAGGCCGCCACCATCTGGCAGCCCTCCTGAGCGGCGATGCCCTCCGCGTCGTGCAAGCCCTGCCTGTAGCCGCCGCGGGTGCCTCCGGGGCCGATCACGGCGACGTTTATCCGGTCGTTTGGTCCGATCTTCCGGCCCTTGGAGCGTTTCAGCTTGCTCAGGTAGTCGTCATCCGAGGCTTCGGCCGACTTCGTGAACCATGCGGGCAGTGAAGCCGCGGCCAGGCCGGCGGCCGATCCGGTCAGGAACTTTCTTCTCGAAATCTCAAGTTTGAAATCGTCGCTCAAGTATAGACCTCCATTGCAGATAATCGAGTCCGGTGGGTGTGCCGCCTCAACGGGCAAGTTCACCCGAGGACGGTCCGGGACTCGCGACGTACGGCGCGGTCCGCGCCGGCGCAAATACACATCCATACTCTGCTTTAACTATCCAGACGGGAATATCCTTCTGGGGCTACAACGCCCCGGCAATCAGCCTCACCGCCGCTGCCGCCGCCAGGATGACGACAGTCCGCTCGAACACTTCCTGCGAAAGTCGCGGCAACAGCCATCTGCCGATGAACACTCCGACCAGAATCACCGGGCAGATGACAAGGTTGAAAAGAAGCGAATGGCCCGTAATGATCGGCTTGTCCGGGTGCGCGGCCGTCAGAGCGGCGTACACCGGCAGCTTGCTCAGGTTCAGCAGGAAGAAGTACCACGCCAGCGTGCCCATGAACTGTTTCTTCGGCAAGCGGTGCGCGGTCATGTAGACCGTCATGATCGGCCCCGCGGCGTTCGAGACCATCGTTGTAAACCCCGCGGCCACTCCGGTTCCGGCGACGCCGGCCTTCGATCTGGGCGTAAAGCGCTCGTCGAGGCGGTCCTGCGCGAGGCTCATCGCGAGCATCCCCAGCACGAGAACGCCGATGACCATCCCCAGCACATCCTTCGTGCTGTCGGACTCGCCTATTACCCAGAGAGCCGCCACACCGACGCCCATGCCGGCAATCACCCAGGGCAGCAGGCCGACTATCTTGTCCCACTGAGCGTGGCGCCGGTACCACGCGATGGCGAATACGTCGCCGAAGATGAGCATCGGCAGCATGATCCCGACTGACTGAAACCCGCCGAAGATGGCCGCCAGCATGGGGGCTACCAGTATACCGGCCCCGGGCACCGCCGTTTTGGAAACGCCGGTCATCAGCGCCGCCGCGACCGCGAGCAGCCAGTGCATTGGACTTAGGTGCATCATTTCCGATTCAAACGCAAAGCCCGCGCAGCGACTCCGACCGCCCGCGGGCCTACCTCAAGTATACGCGGGCGGGAGGAGATGTTCAAGGGTGGATGGCCACCAAAGGCTTGCCTAACCAGGAAAACTCGAAAGGAAGGAAAGCGCGAAGCGGATATTGGAGAAACTGCATTGATCGCCTCGGTTGTGGAGCCGAATGGCGTGGGCCCCAGGCATATCAGAGCAGTTCCCCCGGAGCATTTGTCCTTTCTCCTTTTCTTAGTACCTCATTTCATAAGTTCGATGACGTAATAACCTCACCACAACCCTCTCCTAGAAGGAGAGGGAGTATTCCCCCCTCCTCTAAGGAGGGGGTTAGGGGGAGGTTCCGGAATATGCGACGATATTTAGGAAATGCTGCACTTAGTTAGAAGGTCTTTCGTAGTTTGCTTCCTGTCCACTTGAGATGCGCTCGACTCCTCCTGGTCCCTTGTCTAATCTCATCCGTGTTTATCCGCGTTCTTCCCTGAACCAGACTGACCGCCGACCCGCTACCCGCTTTGTCAAATCCCGCCGGAATTACTATAATCAAAGAGTTTGCTCCACACGATACCAAAGGAAGAGGAAGCCATTACGATGAGCGCAAGAATCTCGGATTTGCAGAAGCAACGCGCCGGATACCAGCCGAAGCTGCCGCCGGCGCTGCGCAGCGGGAAGATCAAGGTCGAACTGGGCGCGGCCACTGAACCGGCCACCGATAGGGAAGCGATAAGGAAGGAGTTCCCAAATACGTACGGACAGCCGCTCGCCAGGATCGTTCACGGCGAAGGATTGGAGTCAACCCCGCTGAAAGTAGGTGTCGTGCTTTCGGGCGGGCAAGCCCCGGGTGGACACAACGTCATCGCCGGGTTCTTCGACGCGCTCAAAGCCGCCAACAGCGAGAGCAGGCTCTTCGGCTTCCTCAAGGGACCTAAGGGAGTGATTAAGGGGAGATACAAGGATCTGACGGCCGAGGTCATCGACCGATATCGGAACACCGGCGGGTTCGATATGATCATGAGCGGCCGGGACAAGATAGAGAGCACGGAGCATCTCGCGGCGTGCAAGAGCAATTTCAACGATATGGACCTGGACGGCCTGGTGGTGATCGGCGGAGACGACTCCAACACTAACGCCGCCGTGCTGGCCGAATATCTCAAAGCCCAGAGATCGAAGACGGTAGTTGTCGGCGTTCCCAAGACTATCGACGGCGATATGAAAAACGACCAGATCGAGGTCTCCTTCGGGTTCGACACGGCCTGCAAGACCTACTCCGAACTCATCGGCAACATCTGCCGCGACGCCACCTCCGCGGTGAAATACTGGCACTTCATCCGCCTGATGGGCCGCGCCGCCAGCCACGTCGCGCTGGAGTGCGCTCTCCAGACCCAGCCGAATATCACTCTCATCTCCGAGGAGATTCAGGCAAAAGGCACGACGCTCGAAGGAGTCGTGGACCAGATCGTCGATGTGATTGTGAAGCGCTCCGAGGCGGGCAGAAACTACGGCATTCTCGTCGTTCCCGAGGGCCTTCCTGAGTTCATAAGCGACATCAAGACGCTCATCGACCATCTCAGCGCGATACTTGGCAGGGAGGAAAAGTACATTCACAGCCTGCCGAGTCACGAGGACCGTTTCCAGCACGTGACCAGCCAGGATCAGATGGACGACCACAGCGCAAGAGTCTATGGGTCTCTGCCTCAGGACATTCAGGAGGTTCTGCTTCGCCGGGACGAACACGGCAACGTGCCCCTTTCGCAGGTGAAAACGGAGGATTTGCTCATCGACCTCGTGTCAGACAAGCTGGGCTCGCTGGAAGCTCACGGCAAGAAAGTGAAGTTCAGCCCGCTCGGCCACTTTTTCGGATACGAAGGCCGCTGCGCGATGCCGTCCAACTTCGACGCGGACTACTGCTATTCGCTCGGGCACGCCGCCGCGCAGTTCGTGAGGGCCAGACTGACCGGCTACACCGTGAACATACAGAACCTGACCAGGCCGAGCGATCAATGGATCGCGGGCGGCACGCCTGTGACGATGATGCTCAACAAGGAGGTCCGCAAAGGCGAGGAGACGCTGGTTATCAAGAAGGCGCTGGTCGATTTGGACGGCGAGCCGTTCAAGAGGTTTGCCGCTAACCGCGACAACTGGGCGCTGAACGACGAGTACGTCTTCCCCGGTCCGGTGCAGTACTTCGGTCCTTCGGAGATTTGCGACGCGCCGACGATAACGCTGGCGTTGGAGAAGGGAGCGTAGATTCCCCCTCCTTCTAGCTAGGAGGGGGTTAGGGGGAGGTTCGCGAGAGAATCAGTGTCGCAGGTCCGTCTACCCACGACGCGCCCAACTCCCACTCCCAGCAGAAACACAAGCATGCACGCGGTAACGTATCCGGAGATCCGCCTGGCTATGTCGTAGCCTGCCGCCCGAGTCGGATATGTGTGCGCCGGCTCGACTGTGTAAAGCTCCGATATGCTCCCGTCCCCGTGTCCGGCGGCGGGAGCTTCCACGACCCCGCGGTAAACCTGTTGAACCTGCGACGCTACCACGTCCGCGACCACCTCCGCCGCCTCGGAATCGGATGACACAACCTCGACTTTCAGGACAGTGCTGTCGGGGACCCGTTCGACCTTCGTCATGCGCAGCACGGCGTCGGGAGACATGGATATGTTGAAAAGCTTGAGCGTTCTTGCGGCAGGCCGTGCCGCCTTGCTCAGCGCAGCGCCGGCAAAACGATCGAGGCGCTTAATTGCATCGGGCCGGCGCGCTTCTTCTTCCGACGGAAGCTGGATCAACTTGGCGCGCCCGCAATACAGGTTCGGCGCGCTGAGCGAGCTATAGACGTAGACCGCGGCCGATATCACAAAAAGCGCGAGGCACGAGGGAATCACAATCCTGGCCCATCTGGTGGGTTGACGGTCTTGCGGTTCCCTGGATTGCTTGGCGGAGCGGCCCGCGCCGACTCCCAAGAACAGAACGAGGAGGGCGCCCGCGAAGATAGGCGCGAAAAGCGCGGTCTTTGCCGGCGCGTCGTTGCGGATCGGGAAGACATGGCCTTGCTCTATGGCCTGAAGCCTGAACCCATTCTTCCGTTCCGATGGCGAGAGCTGACGGTTCATCGTCTCCGAATATACCGTCTGCGCCTCTGCCGCGACGGTGTCGATTGCTTCCTTTGCCTGTTCGGGGTCGCGCGAGGTTAGCTCGATCCCGATCACGCCCGGTCTTGATGGCTTGACTTTGATGGTCGAAAGCAGTTCTTCCGGTTGCTTCGAAATATTCAGAAGCGACATGGTTCTGGCGGCGGACTGCAGGACCCTTTCGCTGGTGACTATGACGCCCACATTACTAATACTCCCCGCGGGGTCGCGCTGCCACGCCTGATCCGCCGGCAAGCGTCGAACCATGTTAATCCGTCCGGTGTAGAACCCGCGCCCGGCCGAATTGACGCAAATGTAGAACACCGCCGAAGCCGCCAACGCTACCGCAAGAAACAAACTAACCCGAATTCCCCAACGTTTTGCCATGTCTATTCCCACTGCCTTCGCGATTTCCGCCGTCGCCGGTGTATCTTATCATACGACGAGGTTGATCGCCAAGTTCCGCACTTGAGCCATGCCCCAGGGCAGTCGTATAATAAGCTCATCGGCTCTGGATAGGATAACACACATGAATCTGCCGCGTACCAGGCTGGGAGCTGTTCTGCTGTTGCTGTTTCTATCGGCAACGCTGTCGGCCGCCGGCCCGCCAAGGAGCAATAAAATGACCCGGAGCTTCATCGACACCCTGAAGGGCAAGTTGCGTTTCGAGTCCTCGCATCTCGCCTTCTGCCCGCACTACTCATGGTTCGGCGTTTCCAAGCGAGAGAAGCTCGGCATCGAGGACCTATGGCTCTACTACAGCAGAGCCTCGCCGCTGCTTTCCTCTCAGTTCCTAACCTTCGAAGTCGGCCGCGGGAGCGACGTCTCGGGCAAGACAAAGACCAGGTCCGATTTCGCGCTGGAGATTCAGGAGCAAGGCGAGCACGGCTTCTCGGGCGTCATCGCCTTCGCCGATTTGGACATCGTCTGCTACCATTTGAAGGCCGACCCGGCGGCGGGCGCTTCGGGCGTAAAGGCAACGATGTCGATCCCCGCGACGGAGCCTAAGCTCAAGCGGCGCGTCGCATACGATCCGAATACCAGGCTCCTTACCCTGGAAACCCGCTTTCCCAGGGTCGACGGGCGCGACCCGGACCCGGACCATCCCTTAGCGATCTGCGTGATCGTGCCGGAGGCGTTCAGTCTGAGCGGCGGACTGACGGCCGAAACAGACGAGGCGGTTCAGGTCTCTTGGACGGCCAGGGCCGATGCTCTCGCCGCGGAACAGACGTTTATCGTGGGAATCGGCGAGGGAGAGACCGCCGCGGGGATCAAGTCTCGAACACTCCGCCTGGCAGGCATCGGGTCCAGAGACTCGCGCGCCGCTTCGAAACGCTGGCTCGCCAAGGCCCTGGATAAGTTCACCTTCGACGGTGTTCCGACAAATATGCGACTGCATTACGCCAAGTCCGCCTACCAGATACTGAGCAACACGAAGGCGCCGAGGGGCAGACTGAAACACGCGGCCTGTTATCCCGGCCGGGGTGTCTACGCCGCCCAATTCCTGTGGGACGCCTGCTTCACAAGCGTCGGGGCCGCGCTGTTCAACCAAAAGCTCGCGGAGGGTTATCTTCTCAATATCTACGAAAACCAGGAAGCTGACGGCAAGATGCCGCAGTTCGTCTGCGCCACCTGGAACCGGCCCGGCGAGACCCAGTCGCCACTCGTCGGATGGGCCGCCTGGCGGCTCTACGAGCAGTTCGGCAATAAGAAGCTCGTTTCCGCGGTGTACGGACCGCTCGGGCGGATGGTGGAGTGGTGGTTCAAGAACCGCGACCAGGACGGCAACGGAGTTTGCGAGTATATGGGCGGGTTCGAATGCTGGGACGACAGCCCCAGGTTCGACAAGGGGAGAATCGAAGGGGTCGACCTTAACGCGTATCTCAATCGAGATATGCGCATACTCGCGAAGATGGCGAAGCTCCTCGGGAAGCAGGAAGAAGCCGAAGCGTGGAAACGGCGCGCAGACCGGCATTATGCCAGGATGTTCGTCGAGCTTCTCGATCCGCACGAGGAGATCTTCTACGACCGTCTGGTGGATCAGAAGACGTTCCACAAGATCCTGACTCCGGCCTCCTTCACCCCACTGTGGGCGGGAATGGCGATGCCCAAAGACGTTGCCCGGCGGATGATACGGCAATACCTGCTCGACCCGAACCGGCTCTTCGGGAAGTATCCATTTCCAACCGTCGCCTACGACGATCCGACCTACAAACCCGACAGTTGGTGGCGAGGCCCCGTATGGCCAAACATCGCCTGGATTATGGTCGAGACGCTCGAAGCGTACGGATTCGAGAAGGAGGGCAAAGTGGCCACCAACAGGCTGCTCGACATGATGATGCGGCACGATGAGCTGTACGAACTGTACAGCTCCCGCAGCGGCGATCCTTCCGGATGCCCCGGCTACGGCTGGACGTGCGCCGTGTTTATGGACTTGGCGCGTAAATCGAGTCGGGACTGATTGAGAGTTGATGCTTCGGCTTGTTCTTTGAAGCCGAAGCCGCCGTAGAAGGACTCACCCGACCGATCGGGGAAAGGAGACTTATGAGCGCCAAAGAACTATCCAGACGTCAGTTCATCGCAGGAGCGGGGGCCGCCGCCCTCAGCCTCCCGTTCGTCGACCTGCGCGGCGCGTCAGCCGCGGAGGACAGGCCGAACTTCGTGTTCATCCTGACCGACGACCAGCGCTACGACGCCATGAGCTGCGCCGGGCATCCGTTCCTGCGCACGCCCAATATGGACCGCGTCGCAAAGGAAGGCGTCCGCTTCACCAACGCATTCGTGACCATCTCCCTTTGCTCTCCCAGCCGGGCCTGTTTCCTGACGGGCCAATACGCGCACCGGCACGGTGTAGTCAACAACGGCAATTTCAAGGGCCAACTGCCCGAGACCTTTCCACAGGTCCTGCAGAAGGCCGGTTACGAGACCGCTTACGTCGGCAAGTGGCATATGGGGAACATTGACGATCCCCGTCCGGGTTTCGACCATTGGGTCAGCTTCAAGGGGCAGGGAGCTTACTGGGACCCTCTTCTGAACATCAACGGTCAGCGAGTTCAGACCAACGGATACGTGACCGATCTGCTCACCGCGCAGGCGGTCGAATGGCTTAAGAAGCCCAAGAGCAAGCCTTTCTGCCTGTGTCTGGCGCACAAGGCCGTTCACGCTACCTTCGAACCCGCGCTGAGGCACTCGAAGCTGTTCGAAGATGTAAAGATACCCCGCCCGGCCAGCATACGCGAAAACCTGGAGGGCAAACCGAAGTGGGTTCGCGAGTTTCAGGGGACGGCTCTCGCGGCAAAAGAAGATCGTTTGGACAATTTCATACGCAACTACAACCGTACCGTCGTGGGAATCGACGACAGCGTCGGCAGGGTTCTGTCAACTCTGGAAAGCCTCGGCGTTCTCGACAACACCGTTGTTATCTTCACAAGTGATAACGGCTTTTTCCAGGGCGAGCACGGGCTCAAGGACAAGCGCGCTATGTACGAGGAGTCGATCCGAATACCTTTCCTTGTACGATATCCGAAACTCGTCCACCCGGAGACCGTCAACGATCAGATGGTTCTGAACATCGACATCTGCCCTACCATTCTGGATCTGGCTGGAGCGCAGCCGCCGAACGGGACACAAGGAAAGTCTATCCGACCACTGCTGAAGGGCAAGACCTCAGGCTGGCGCACGGATTTCCTGTACGAATACTTTAGGGAAGGGGGCTTCGCCGTCCCGACCAACCGCGGCGTCCGGACGCGGAGATGGAAGTACATCGAGTATCCCGACTCGGACAACACGCCCGAGCTGTACGACCTGAAGAACGACCCCGTGGAGATGCGCAACCTGGTGAACGACGCTTCACATGCGAAGACCCTCGCGGCGCTGAAGGCGCGACTGCAGAAATTGCTTGTTGAGACGAAATGAGCGGCTCCAAGCCCGAGAACCTCCCTGCCGACTGCCGGGTCCGTGCGGCGACCATCGACGATTACGAGCGGATTTGCGAGCTGTTCGACGAGATCGACTCTCTGCACCGAGGGAAACTTCCCCACATCCTTCGGGAATATCAGGGCCCTGTTCGCACAAGGGAATTCGTAGAGGCCGCCGTTGGGAACGAAACTCAGGTGATTCTTCTCGCGGAACTCGCCCGCGGGATTGCCGGGTTTGCGCACGTCCGGATGATCGACAAGTCACAAGAGGGTCCCGGGTTCGTTCCGCGCACACTGGCGTTCATCGATTGCGTGGTGGTCGGTCACGAGTATCGGAGGCGAGGCATTGGGCGTCTTCTGATGAAGGCTGCGCACGCTTGGGGTCTCGATCGCGGCGCGACGAGCGCCGAGTTGAACGTCTGGGCGTTCAACAAAGGCGCCAGCGATCTCTACAAAGAACTCGGCTACGACGCCATGAGCTTAAGGATGAGCAAACCGCTGAGATAAGCGACCATGGGCGAACCCTATATTCGTTCCTGCCACATCCGCACTTCGACTGCGCGCCTCTTAGCTTAAGCGCCATTCAAGATAATTTAAGCCACTCGACAAAACCTGGTAACATTACCGGTTGACAGCCTGCTCTGTCCCAGCTACGATTAGCCTAGCCGCCATAATGGTGAATCCTGCGTGATAGTCTGGCGCAGCGTTCACAGATCGGCGCGTATACTTAAAGTTTGCGGACTCCAGCTCAAAAGCTGGTCAAACAATTCGTAGGCTCGAATATGCGCGGGCTCGAATTCCACCGAGGAGGTCTGAAGTATTTGAGAAAGGCTAGTGATTTGACGAAGACGGTGTTTGCTCTGTTGGCGATGCTCGGTTTGGTCCCGATGGGGGGCCTCCCGGCAACGGCAGGCTTCGAGATTGGCGCTAATCTGACTGGTGTTGCCGACTGCTCTGTTGCCTGGGGCGACTACGATGGGGACGGCGACCTCGACCTCGCGGTTGCCGGCTCCACCGGCGGCGCCCTCGTCAGTAAGATCTACAGGAACGACACGTATATGGGTATGACAACCTTCATCGATATTGGCGCGGGCCTCGAACCCGTTGCCTTCCAACCCTGTCTGGCTTGGGGCGACTACGACAACGACGGTGACTTGGATCTGGCTCTTGCCGGCATGGCCAACGGCAACGTGCTCGTGAGCAAGATCTACAGGAATGACCCTCGGCCGTGGCCGTATGCGACTTACTTCTCCGATATTGGAGCGGGGCTGACGGGTGTAGCCGCCTGCTCTCTTGCCTGGGGCGACTATGACAACGACGGTGACCTGGACCTGGCGCTTGCCGGCTCTGACTTTAACGCCCCGCTCACCAAGATCTACGCGAACATTAAGCAGGCGGGTGGTAACCGCGAGTTCGTGGAGGACACCTACGGAGAAGCGAATCTGACTCCCGTTTACAGCGGCTCTCTTGCGTGGGGCGACTACAACAACGACGGACGTCTGGACCTCGCGATCGTGGGAAATACGGCTGGCGGTCGCGTGAGCAAAATCTACAGCAATGATTACGGTATATTCTCCGAGGTCGTCGGCGCGGGGCTGGTAGGTGTTGCCGAAGGTACGTCTCTTGCGTGGGGCGACTACGACAACGACGGTTATCTTGACCTGGCGCTGGCCGGCGAGCAGTTCGAGGGTTCGTGCGTAAGCCTTATCTACCACAACCAGGATGGCAGCGGCTCGTTCACCGACAGTGGGGCGATGCTGGCCGGTGTCCAATACTGCTCTCTTGCCTGGGGCGACTATGACAACAACGGCTATCTGGATCTCGCGCTTACGGGTCAAAACAATGGCATGCAGAAAATCAGCAGAATCTACCAGAACGATAACCCGGCGTTCAACGACATTGGCGCGGGCCTGTTAAACGTTTTTCACTCATCCGTCGCTTGGGGCGACTACGATAACGACGGCCGCCTGGACCTGGCGCTCGCGGGAAACACAGGGGGCGATGAGAACGTGTTCGTAAGCTATATCTACCGCAACAACGGGACGGCGGTCAACACTGCTCCGGTGACGCCGACCGGGCTGTCAACGACCGTAATAGGCAGTACCCTGACCGTGAGATGGAACGCGGCGACCGATGCGCAGACTCCTCAAAACGGCCTTTCATATAACCTTCGGGTGGGAACCACGCCGGGAGGAGCCGACGTGTTCAGCGGGATGGCGGACCTCGGGTCCGGCTACCGGCGGTTGCCCGCGACAGGCAACGCTCAAAAGAATCTCTCCTGGAAAGCAGAGAACGTGCTGCCTTCGCAGAAATACTACTGCAGCGTTCAGGCGATCGACGCGGCGTTCGCCGGGTCGGCCTGGGCGGCCGAGGTAGCGTCGGGTGACTGGCCGGTCGCCGATTCGTGGACGCAGTGGGCTTCCGACTGTTCTCTGGCTTGGGGCGATTACGACAACGACGGAGACCTGGACCTGGCGCTTGCCGGAGCGGGCTCCAGCACCTCTTCAATCAGCCAGTTGTACCGCAATGACCAGTATGACTTCGTTGATGCCTACGTCAGTCTGACCGGCGTTCGCGACTGCGCTCTTGCCTGGGGGGACTATGACAACGACGGCTATCGGGACCTGGCGCTCGCCGGCTTCGATGGCAGCAGCCGCGTCAGCAAGATATATCGCAACGAGATAGGCGGTGGCGGTTCATTCGCGCCAATCGGCGCGAGTTTGACCGGCGTTTCCGACTGCGCTCTTGCCTGGGGCGACTATGACAACGACGGCGACCTGGACCTGGCGCTCGCCGGCTTCGACGGTAGCGCTCGCGTCAGCAAGATATATCGCAACGATAGTAACGTTGATGGTTCGTTTACTCCCATCGCCGCGGGTCTGACGGGCGTTTCCGACTGCTCTCTGGCCTGGGCCGATTACGACAACGACGGCGACCTGGACCTGGCGCTCGCCGGCTTCGACGGCAGCGCTCGTGTCAGCAAGATTTATCGCAACGATGGTGGTTCGTTTGCCCCCACCACCGCGAGTTTGACCGGCGTTTCCGACTGCTCTCTGGCCTGGGGCGACTATGACAACGACGGCGACCTAGACCTGGCGCTCGCGGGCTTCGACGGCAGCGCTCGCGTCAGCAAGATTTATGGCAACGATGGTGGTTCGTTTGCCCCCACCACCGCGGATCTGACCGGCGTTGACCATTGCTCTCTGGCCTGGGGCGACTATGACAACGATGGTAAACTGGACCTGGCTCTTGCCGGCATGAGCGACGGCAGTGGCCGCATCAGCAGGATCTACAGAAACAACGTTACCGCGTTCACCGACATTGCCGCGGGACTGACTGGTGTCGATCGTTGCTCTCTGGCCTGGGCCGACTGGGACAACGATGGAGACCTGGACCTGGCGCTCGCGGGAGCAACTGACGGAATTAACATGCCTTTGCGCATCAGCAGGATCTACTGCAACATAGGAGATCATCCCACCAACATGCAGCCATGGGGCCCGCGGGGCCTTTCTGTCACCTTCGAGGGCGGCGATGCGGTGTTCTCCTGGCAGGCGGCCGATGACGACGCGACTCCGCAATCCGGTCTTTCGTACAATCTTCGGGTGGGGACCACGCCGGGAGACGACGATGTGTTCTGCGGGATGGCGAACCTGAACGAGACGTCCGGCTACCGCCGTCTGCCTGCCATAGGCAATGCGCAGAAGAAGCGGTCCTGGAAACTTAAGTTCCTGCCCGCCGACGAATATTACTGGAGCGTCCAGGCCGTAGACACCGCCTTTGCCGGTGGCCTATGGGCGACCGAACATACCGTGGAGATACTTAAGGGCCTCCCCGATGAGTCTCAGGTTACCTACGAGTGCGTCGAGGTGTATGGCGTGCAGGAGTACCTGGAGCATTTCCCGGACGACCATTATTTCCTGTACGTTAGGCGCGGCCTCACCGGCATCCGGGTCCATCGCGACTACCACGGTTTCATTACGGGCGACACGGTAAGCGTCATTGGAACCCTGGGAACTACTGCAGACGGTGAGAGGTACATCGACGCAAACGATCCCGGTTCGATCACGTATTGTTCCAGCGGGCTCACAAGAATGACGCCGCTGTCTCCGCCGCCAGGCTCGAATGCGCCGCTCATGTGCAACCGCGCGGTTGGCGGCGGCGATTGGTGCTACGACCCGATAACGGGGGCCGGGCAGCGGGGGATCACGGGCGCGTCGGGCGTCAACACCGTTGGGATGCAGGCCACAACGTATGGGGTCGTGACCCAAAAGAGCGAGACGGGCCTTTACATGTATGTTGACGACGGCTCTCACTTGTTGGACGGCACATACACGGACCTTGAGGCGAACGTCGGTGTGCGCGTCAGATGCTGGCCGGGGGACTGGTATACGGGGGACTGGGTGACGGTGACCGGCCCGGTCAGTCTGCTGGCCGTCGGTGACTGGCCCGAAGTACACTACGAGAGGTTGATCTTGGGAAACGCCGCCGGCTGTATCAGACGGCTCTGGCCCTAGCACAAGACGACTGACGAAGCTTATTCCTGCTCAACATCCAGGTCGGACGCTCGCAGAAAAGCATCCGACCTGGATGACTTCACATCTGCGGGCAGCATGGCCCCGTGTCCACCTCTCCGTCGATCTTCAGATGGTTTTCGATGGATTTCACTCCCGCCGCGGCCTCCGCTATCTCTTGAGCAATGCCCAGTTCCGCAAGGCTGTCCACCACTCCGTGCAGAACGATTGAGCCGTCCTCAGCCGATACGTGAATTGTCTTGGAAGTTATCCTGCCGTCGGCATCCAGTGCTTTCCGAACTATCTCAGCGGTATCGGTCGTCATGTCTGTGTCTCCTGTCCCACTTCACGAGGGCCCTCTCTGGTTTTCCCTCAACCCTCAACTCCTCTTATACCACCATTACGAGCTCTGCTGAAACACTACCGACGAAACCGCGCGGGCAACGAGGTCTTCGATCTCGAAGAACTGCCTCGTCCCGAACCCGAACGCCCCGGCGATAATGCTCGACGGGAAAGATTGGGCGACCGTATTGTATTCCCGAATATTGCCGTTGTAGAACCGCCTCGCGGCCTGTATGCGGTCTTCCGTGTTGACCAGTTCCTCCTGGAGCTGCAGGAAGTTCTGGTCGGCCTTTAGATCGGGGTAGCTCTCCGCCACCGCCAATAGCTGACGCACTGACCGCACGAGTCCGCTTTCATCTTCCGACAGCCGTTCCGGAGTCGCCATCGAGGTGATCGCCTTCGACCGGGCCTCCGCCACGGTTTCGAAGATCTGCCGCTCGTGCGCGGCGTAACCCTTTACCGTCTCCACAAGGTTCGGAATGAGATCGTGGCGCCGGCGAAGCTCGGTATCGACGTCCGACCACGACTCCGAGATAACATTGCGCAGGTTGACCAGCCGATTGTATATCACCACGATCCATATCAGAAAGAACAGCACGAAAAGGCCGACAAATACCACCGGGATCAGCGCCGGACTGTAGGAATTGTAGTATTGTACTTCCACTCAGACGGTCTCCTGCGTCTTGCGCAGCTCTTCTCTCAGATAGTCGGGCATAAGCTTGAGAAAGCTCCTGCCCAGGTCGATCGCGTAACGGAACTCCTCCGGCGTAAGAATCCGGTTGTTATGCAGTATGAGACTCTGCCACGACAGTCTCAGGCTCCATTTGGGATCGGCAAGCAGGAACTCCATCATCTTCGGGTGCACGATCCCGTAAGCGAACCGCTTGTCCGCCGACCGTACGAAGAACTTGCGGCTGAACTCGTCCGACTCGAAATCGATATCGTTGTAACCGACAACCCCTGCTATCCGGTCAAAGACGGTCTCAGGCCGGATCGTCAACGTAGGAAAGAGAAGTCCCGTATCGAGAAGGATTGCTGAGACGCTGTGCGATGACTCGTTCTTGCCGCTGCCGGTCTTGTAGTGAAAGTCGCAGGTTTTGAGGTCCCAGTCATCCATCCGTCCGGAAATGACATTGCTCACCCGCCTGCTGTGGCCCTGGCTGAACTCCTCGCGCCAATCGGCCCGCGAGTCGATGTTAAAATGATCTTCAGCGTAGAACTCCGCGCCCAATTGAAGCGCGAGCTGCAAGAGCGCCTCTCTGCGTTTCTGCTGGGCGCGCAGTGTGAGAACAATCGCAATAACGACAAAGGCGGCAAATGCGGCGAAGCCCAACACGACCAGCGCAGTCGGAAAGGTATCGTCATACATGGTCGTTTGCTCTCCCTTGTGACAACCTGGCCAGTCTCTCAACCGCCGCCCGCAGCGTCTCCTCCGTTTTGCAGAACGCGAACCTGATTTTGTTGCGCCCCAGTTCGCGCCGCGAATAGAAGCTACTGCCCGGCACGGTAGCCACGCCGATTTGCTCGACCAGGTAAAGGGCGAACTCCACGTCATCTTTCGCGTTGAAGCCGGAGATGTCCGTCAGCACGTAATAGGCGCCCTTTGGCGGAAATGGTATAAACCCGGCGTTCGACAGTTCGGCGCAGATCAGGTCCCGCTTGTGCTGGTAGAACTGCGCGAGCTTGGTGTAGTATTCCGCCGGCAGGCGCAGAGCGACCACGCCCGCCTCCTGCAGCGGGGCCGGCGCGCCGACCGTCAGGAAGTCATGAGCCTTCCTGACCGAGTTTGTAATCTCCTCAGGAGCTATGACGTAGCCGACCCGCCAACCGGTAGCGGAATAAGTCTTGGAAAGTCCGCTTATAGTGACGGTTCGATCTTGCAGTCCGGGCACGGCCGCCGGTGACACGTGCACGGCGCCGTCGTACAGGATGTGCTCGTATATCTCGTCGGTGACGACCAGCGCGTTGTACTTCCCGCACAGCTCCGCCACGATCTCCAACTCCTCGCGCGTGAAGACCTTGCCCGACGGATTATGAGGGGTGTTGATTATGACGGCCTTGGTCTTGTCGGTGAACGCCGCTCGCAGGTCGTCCGGGTCGAAACGGAAATCCGGCTCGATCAGGGGAACGTAGACCGGTTTTGCGCCGGAAATGATCGCGTCCGGGCCGTAGTTCTCGTAGTAGGGCTCGAAAATGATCACTTCGTCGCCCGGGTTGATGATGGCCAGCAGCGCCGACATCATCGCCTCGGTCGCGCCGCAGGTCACGGTAACGTTCTTCTCCGGGTCGGCGTCGATGCCGTTATACCATTTGACTTTTTCGCAGATCGCCTCCCGCAGTCTCGGGCTGCCCCAGGTGATGGAATACTGGTTGTAGCCCTCCCGAAGCGCGCGGATGGCCGCCTCGATGACCTCCCGCGGCGGGTCGAAATCCGGAAAGCCCTGGGCGAGGTTTACTCCGTTTACCAGGTTGTTGCGCCGGGTCATCTCACGAATGACCGATTCCGTGAAGCTGGCCGTGCGCGCGCTTGTGTAGTCGCTGCTCAATGTCAACTGTGTCCTTGGAATGAGTATACTCTACAGCGGGGGAGGTGAACAAGACCAGGACGAGTCGAAGGAGACGAGGGAGTCGAGGGCACTGACTCCCTCTCCCTTGAGGGAGAGGGCTGGGGTGAGGGTGAGAGTCCATTCAGCATCCGCAACACGCCGTTTACTTGCCACCGCCTTGCTGCTATAATGGCAAACGTTATGGCAGCGGCCACGGTAACGGACAGCCTTGCCGAAGCTGCGTTCCCGCTCGGGGCAGGGGCGGGAGACGGCGCGGTGCGCGTCACCGAAATCAGGGGAGAGCGCGAGATCGAGCGTCTTCGGCCCGCTTGGAACGAGACGCTGGAGCACATTCCCGGCGCGACGGTCTTTCAGACCTGGGAATGGCAGTATACGTGGCTCCGGCATTTCGGGCGACGCGGCACGGCGCTGGTCCTGCTCTTGTCGGATGCCTCAGCGGGCGGCAAACCTTTCGGAATCGCTCCCTTCGTGATCAGACCTTACGTGGTTCCCCAGCTTCGCGAACTGGCGTTCCTCGGAACAGGAGTCAGCGACTATCTCGATGTGATTGTCCACCCGGACAAGCGATCGGACGCTATGGCCGCGGTCGGTGAGTATCTCGAATCTTGCGGCGGCGAGTGGGATTTCGTGGATTTGCATCAGATTCCCGAGGCAGGCGCGGCGGTCGAGCTGGCGGAGATCGTTGGCCGTCCGCCGGGGATGAGCGCTGAGGTGGTCGAGCACGAGGTCTGCCCGGTTGTGGACCTGCCGGATTCGTGGGAGGATTACACGCGATCGCTCGGCAAGAGCCTGAGGTTCAACATCGGCTACTACGAGCGGTCTCTGCGGAAGCAGTACAAGGTTGAAATAGGGGCCGCCGACGAAAGCAATCTGAACGAGGAAATGGAAGCGCTGTTCCGCCTGCACGGGCGACGATGGCGCAAACGCTGGCTGCCGGGAGTCCTCGCAAGCCGGAAGGTCCGCGAGTTCCATCGCGAGGTCGCGCGCAGGTTTCTGGATTGCGGCCGGCTGCGGCTGTACTATCTGAAGCTCGACGGCGTAACGCGGGCGTCGCTCTACTGCTTTGCCTTTAAGGACGCAATGTATTATTATCTCGGTGGATTTGAGCCTGAGATGGCGAAGTACGGGCTCGGGACTATTCTGACGGCGCATGCGATACGGGAAGCGATACAGAGCGGTCTGTCCAGGTTCGATTTGCTCCGCGGCAACGAGGAGTATAAGCGCCGCTGGAAACCGCGGCTTACGGTCAACAGCCGCCTGTTTGTGCGAAAGAGCGGCGCCAGATCGCACACCGCGGCGGCCCTGCATCGGCTGGAGGGCCGCGCCGAACGGGCCTTCAAAGAACGCGTGATGGGCATACGGGGAAGTTGAGGGTTGAGAGTTGAGAGTTGAGAGACTAACCTCCCCCTAACCCCCTTAACCCCCTCCTAAGAGGAGGGGGGACTCCCTCCGCAGTTTCAGCCGAATTCGATGTCGGGTACAAAGAGAGGGAGGGCAATTCGGCAAGCTCCAATGGCGAGCCTTGAGGAGGAAGCGCTGACGTGAGACGATTTGGAACACTGCTGCTTCTTTTGGTTGCGGCGCTCGCCGGATATACGTACTGGCAGGTTACGCGCCTGCAGGCGGATGTGGCGGAGTTGAAAGCCGCCGTCGCGCGGCGACAGTATCAAAAGGCCGCCCCCGCCGCTGAGGACGCCAGGCGTCTGTTGGCTGAGGCGACTCAGGGACTGAGGCGCGCCAGAACAGCTCTGGACCGCGGGCAGACGCGGAAAGCCAGACGAGAGCTTGACGGAAGCCTTCGGAAGCTTGCGGAGGTGTCCAAGATGGTAAATCGGAACGTCGGGAACGGCGAATTGACCGAAGCCTGGCGCGAACTGAAGAGCCAGATGGACAGGCTCTGGAAGCAGTTTGCGAAGGAATCGAAGCGCAAGTAGAGGAGCTGATAATCATGCGTCGCCGATCGGGTTCCAAGCTATTGGTCTTGCCGATTCTACTGGCCCTGGCGGCGATCCCGGGGTGCAAATCGGGAAGTCTCATAAGCGAGAGCCAGGAAGTAGACATCGGCCAGCAGGCTTCGCGAGATATAGAGCGGCAATATCCTGTAAGTAAAGATCCGCGGCTCAACGCCATGGTCAACGAGATCGGCCAGTACATAGCCGCGCGGTCCAACAGGCCGAATCTGAAGTATACTTTCAAGGTACTCGACATAAAGGACGTGAACGCGGTTTCGCTTCCGGGCGGCTGGGTTTACGTCTACAAGGGACTGATCGATCTCCTGGGCGGTCCGGCCAACGTTAACAAAGACCAGCTCGCCGGAGTAATCGCGCACGAGGTCGGCCATGTCGCCGCGAGGCACGCGGCCGAACAGATGAGCCGTTCCACGTTATACGGCATCACGATAGGTGTGCTGACAAAAGGAAACACGGCGCAGTATGCCAACGTATTCGCTAATCTAAGCCTGCTACGCTGGAGCAGAAAGGATGAATACGAAGCGGACAAACTGGGCATAAATTACACTTATGGGTCCCAGTACAACCCGCAGGGCCTGGTAGACTTTCTGAAACTTCTGCAGGCTAAATCGGGGAGTGGGTCCAAGTCTCTGGCGTTTCTGAGGACACACCCGGTGACATCTGAAAGGATCGACCGAGCGCAAACCTATCTGAACCAGCAAAAATCGGGGGCAAGCCCTTAGTGCAGAGAAGTAAACCGAAAACAACCGCCGTTGTGCCGGCGTATAACGAGGAGCATCGCGTCTCCACGGTGCTCGCCGCCATTAAGCAGGCGAGACTCGTGGACGAGATCATCGTAGTCAACGACGGCTCCACCGACGGTACCTGCCGGGTGGCGTCGTCCGACCCGGCGGTCACCGTATTGGACCTGGCCGCCAATATCGGAAAGGGAGGCGCTATGTGCTCCGGCGCGGCGGCCTCCGACGCGGACGTGCTGTTATTCCTGGACGCCGATCTCATCGGGTTGAAGCCGGAGCAGATCGACGACCTCGTTCGGCCTGTAGTGACCGGGGAGGCCGATATGGCCGTCGGCGTCTTCAGGGCGGGGAGGAAGATGACGGACTGGGCGCAAATCCTGGTCCCTTACATCTCGGGGCAGCGCGCGCTGCGCAGAGAAGTGTTCGTCTCGATACCCGAACTCCGCAAGGTCCGCTCCGGCGTGGAAGTCGCGATAACAAAGTACTTCCGGGTAACCGGCCTGGAAGTTAAACACGTAGTCCTCTCCGGCGTTACCCACTCGATGAAGGAAGAAAAGATCGGCCTCGTGCGCGGCTTCGGCGCAAGACTGAAGATGTACTACGAGATTGGCCGCGTCGTTACAAACGGCCACGCCATAGTGAAAGCCGCAAGGCAGGCCGGATCGGCAATACGGGCGAGTAAGAACAGTGAGCAGTGAGCGGTGAACGGTGAGCAGTGAGCGGTGAGCAGTGAGCGGTGAGCAGTGACCTCCCCCTGACCCCCTCCTAAGAGGAGGGGGAAAACCTACTCCCTCCCCCTTCGGGGGAGGGTTGGGGTGGGGTTCTTAGTCCTCATACCTACCTCGAAAACAGACCCCTATCCTGCGGGAATGGCCTCATACACCCAGGTTATCGAATATCATCGAAGTCAGTTCCCGCAGGAGGCCGCAACGCGCTTTCATCCCCTTGGCCGGCGCGAAGCGCTATGAATGACTCAGTCCTCATCCCTTCCCCCATCCCCCGCACAATTACCAGCTTGACGGGCCGGCGTCCCTGGGCCATCATGTTTGTGTGAAACCATTCGTCCTGCTGATCATCGCGCTGTTGCTCCCGGCGCTTCTGCCCGGCCCCTGCGCCGCGGTCGTCTACGTCAAGCACGACTCCCCCGGTCCGGCGTTAAACGGCGATTCCTGGGACACGGCTTTCCATACGATTCAAGCCGGTCTGGACGATGCGGCGGTCACCGGCGGGGAAGTGTGGGTCGCCCAAGGCCATTACGTGGAGATGCTCACCGTCACGAGCGCGACGGTCGCCAAAGGTGGATTTGCGGGCGAGGGCGATCTCCGCGATCCGGGCGGCTACGTCACCGTAATCGACGCGCAAAACACGTCCACGAGCGGGAAAACGGTCAGCCTCCTGGGTCCGGCCACGATAGACGGCTTCACGGTTACCGGCGGCTACGCGGGCTTTTACTGCTCGGGCAGCTTCCCGACGATAACTAATAACGTCATACGCGGCAACAAGCAGGCGGCCGTCTGGCTCAGTTCGTCCGCGGCAATCGTATCCGGCAACGTCATCGAGGACAACGGGGACGGCATAACGTCGTGGTCGCCCGGCTTGGCCGCGATAACCGGAAACACCATCCGGCGGAACGGCAGAGGAGTCGGATGCTACTTCGGGAGCGCGCCGGTTATTGAAGGCAACCTGATTGCCGAATGCTCCTACGCGGGTGTGTTCTGCCAGTCGAGCGGTCCCACGATCCGCAACAACAGGCTTTGGCAGAACGAGGTTTACGGCATTTACTGCGCGACAAGCTCCCCTTACATCACCGGCAATACGATACTGGGCTGCGGTCACAGCGGGATTTACTGCGCGACCAGCTCGCCGCTCATCGCCAATAACGTCATAGCCGGCAACACGTCATTGGGGATCATCTGTTACGCGGGCAGTTCACCTTTGGTAGCCAATAACACCGTTTGCGGGAGCCTGGGTGGCGTTGGCTCTTATTCCAGCCGTCCCGTGGTCCAGAACTGCATTTTCACCTCGAATTACTACGGCGTGTTTGTCTCGGGCGGGTCGCCGAAATTCAGAGGCAACTGCGTGTGGGGGAATGGGCCGTTCGATTATGTCGGCGTGGAGCCGGGAGAGGGCGATATTTCCGCTGACCCTCTGTTCGTCTGCCCGGAGGCAGGCGACTTCCACATCCGAGCGGATTCCCCCTGTCGCGACGCCTGGATACCGAGCGGACCGCCTCCAGGAACCGTAACTCCGGGCCTCATGATAGACATCGACGGACAGCCGCGCCCCGAAGGCGGCGCAATGGATATCGGCGCGGACGAGTCTTACGGCGAATCCCCGATTGTCGCTCCAAGGGTAGTTTACGTTAACGCGGCCGCGCCCCCCGGCGGGGACGGGTCGAGTTGGGCCACGGCGTACAACGCACTGCAGGCCGGCGTGGACGACGTATTGCCGCGCGGACCGGCCCAGATATGGGTCGCCGAGGGAACGTACCCGGAACAGGTCCTCATGCGCCCCTTCGCGCACATCTACGGGGGATTTGCCGGAGTCGAGAACGAGCGCGTTGAGCGCAATTGGCGACGGCATCCGTCCGTGATCGACGTGTCCCATCTTACCGGAGAGGCCAGCGGAATCTTCGGGGCGAACATTTCCACCGTGGACGGCTTCACCATCCGCGGAGCGTATCGGGGCGTCTTCTCCTATTACAGCGGGCCCGCGGTGACGAACAACACTATAACGGGCAACTCCTATGCCGGGATCTCGGTGTACAACGGCTTTCCGACGGCGGCAAACAACGTCATCACGGCCAACACCTCCAACGGCGCCATTTTCGTGAACAGCCAGGGCATCCTGACAAACAACACGGTCGCCGACAACGAAATAGGTGTCACCTGTTTCCGCGGCGCCCCACTCCTGGTCAATAATATCGCGGCGTTCAACGGGATCGGCATGTATATTGGCGCGAGCGCGCCGGCGCTGGGCAGCAACAACGTGTTCGGCAACTCGACGGACTATTCGCCCGAATGGTATCCCCACGACTACGACATCTCCGCCGACCCACTGTTTGCCGACCCCGCGAACGGTGACTACCACCTTCTGCCCGGTTCCCCCTGCATCGACGCCGGATGGAACGGCGCGCCCGGCCTTCCCGCCGTCGATATGGATGGGCAGGGCCGGATTTGCTGGGGGACAGTCGATATAGGGGCAGACGAGCTTTGGCCGATCTCCGCGAAGATCGACATCAGGCCGGGGGAGTCTCCGAACCACATCAACCTGGGGAGCAGGGGACTGGTCCCGGTGGCGCTTCTCAGCTCCGAAACCTTCGACGCATCCTCCGTGGACCCTGAAACGATCATCTTCGCCGGCGCTCCCGTAGATCGGCGGGGGAACAGGTTTTTCTGCGAGAAGAAGGACATCGACCGCGACGGCGACACCGACCTCATACTGTGGTTCGATTCACAAAGGTTGTCGCTCACCCGAGACTCTACCTCAGCCACCCTGACCGGCCAAACCCCCACTGGCTGGCCGTTCGAGGGGGCGGACAGCGTGGTGACCGTAGGAAGATGATCCTGGTATTATCCATCTGATCGGTCCTATCCGTCCTATCTGTCCGACTCCCTCGACTCCCTCGACTCCCTCACTCATACCTCATACCTCGGAACTGACGACTGCCTCCGGCCTCACGAACTCCGCCATTACCTCGTTCGCCAGCAGAGTCCCCCGGTGCGTCAGGCGAAGGCGCGCGTCGCAGAACTCGACGAGGCCCTGTTCGGTCAGCCGCTCCAATTCGGCCTCGTAGATCCTGTCAACGTCCACTCCGAAACGCTCTCGGAACCGTATGCAGTCCACACCCTCGGTCATGCGAAGACCCAGCATCATAGTCTCCCCCATTTGGCCCTCGGGCGACAATTCCTCGGACGTTTCCACGGCGGAGCCGCTCTCCCGAATCCGCTCGACGTATTCCTGAGGGCTCAACACATTCTTCATCCTCTTGCCGCCGATGTAGGACACCGCGCCCGCCCCGAACCCGTAGTATTCGTCGTTCCGCCAGTAGAACTGGTTGTGGGCGCATTCAAACCCCGGCTTGGCGAAGTTGGATATCTCGTATCGCCGGTATCCCGCGGATTCCAGCACGCTTTCGGCCAGAGAGTACATCTCTATCTGCTGCTCCTCACCGGGCAGGTCGAGCTTTCCCTGCGAGGCCAGTTTGGCAAACGGCGTTCCCGGCTCTACGGTCAACTCGTAAAGCGAGACGTGCTCCGGCTTGAGATCGACCGTCTCCCGGAGCGTGTCCCGCCACATCTCCAGCGACTGGTCGGGCAGGGAGTAGATCAGGTCCAGGCTCAGGTTGGCAAAACCGGCAAGCCTGGCGTCCGCGACCGCCTGCCTCGCCTCCGCGGCCGTATGCCCGCGTCCGATTCGCTTCAGAAGCTCGTCTTCGAACGACTGCGCGCCGATGCTGATGCGGTTGAATCCGGCGGTCAGCAGGCCCTCCAGTTTGGAGTGATCGACCGTCAGCGGATTTGCCTCGATGGTTGCCTCGCCGTCCCGGCGCAGGCCAAGCCCGGAGCGCGCCGCGTCCGTCATGACCATCAACTGCTGCTCGTTCATCACGGTGGGAGTGCCGCCGCCGATGTACAGCGTCGCCCCGCGGGACTGCCCGCGTTCAGCCGTTTGCATCTCCTTCGCGACGGCCTCGGCGTAAGAGTTGAAGATCTCCTCCATCCCCGGATACGAGTTGAAGTCGCAGTAGAAGCACTTCGAGATGCAGAACGGAACGTGGATGTAGATTGCGCGCTCGGCGTTCATAGGATCGGCCTCCTGTCAGTCAACAGTGATCAGTGAACAGAAAAAAGCCTCGGCGCACTCGCTTCTTGTGTCCCCAATTGGGCAGAAGCCCAAACGGCTGAACAGTGAACGGTGAATAGTGACCTCCCCCTAGCCCCAACACTGTTCACTTAACGTGGCGCATCCGCCAAGTCCCCCTCTCCCCCTGGGCGGGAGAGGGTTGGGGTGAGGGGGGGATCCGCTTAAGTGAACCGTATTGCCCCTAACCCCCTCCTAAGAGGAGGGGGAACTCCCTCTTCTTCCAGGAGAGGGCTGGGGTGAGGTCCACTCAGAACTCAGCGCTCTCTCAGTCCCCCACCCTAAGCACGCTCATGAACGCTTCCTGGGGAATCTGCACGCTGCCGATTTGCTTCATCCGCTTCTTGCCTTCCTTCTGCTTCTCCAGCAGTTTGCGCTTTCGGGTGATGTCGCCGCCGTAGCACTTGGCGGTGACGTTTTTCCGCAGGGCGCTGACTGACTCAGCCGCTATGACCTTATTCCCTATGGCGGCCTGAATCCGAATCTCGAACATTTGCCTCGGAATCAGCTCCTTGAGCTTCTCGACCAGCAGCTTGCCGCGGGGGTAAGCGCGGTCGCGGTGCGTTATGAATGAGAGCGCGTCGACCGGAGCGCCGTTGAGCAGGATGTCGAGTTTGGAGAGCTTCGACTCCATGTAATCGGTGAACTCATAGTCGAAGGAAGCGTATCCCTTGGTGCGGCTCTTGAGCTGGTCGAAGAAGTCCATCAGGATCTCCGACAGAGGAAGCTTGTAGGTCACGATCACCCGGTCCGGCGCGGGGTATTCCATATTGCCGTACAGCCCTCTGCGCTCCTGGCACAGATCTAGGACCGCGCCGACGTAGTCGGACGGGACAATGATGGTGGCGTCCACGTAGGGCTCTTCCATCTTCTCGATATTCGTTACGGGCGGCAAATTCGCCGGGTTGTCTATCTCAACGACGACGCCGTCGGTCCCGGTTATCCGGTACACGACGCTCGGGGCGGTTGCGATCAGGGTCAGGTCGAACTCCCGCTCCAGGCGTTCCTGGACGATGTCCATGTGGAGCAATCCCAGGAAACCGCAGCGGAAGCCGAAACCAAGCGCGACGGACGTCTCCGGTTCAAAAGAGAGCGCCGCATCGTTAAGCTGAAGCTTGGCGAGCGCCTCCCTTACTTCGGGATACTGCGTGCTGTCCACCGGGTAGAGCCCGCAAAAGACCATCGGCTTGACCTTGCGGTAGCCGATGAGAGGATGCCGCGCGGAGTGAGAGGCGGTCGTGATGGTGTCACCGACCCGGCTGTCATCCACGTTCTTCATTGCGGCCGTAAGGTAGCCGACCTCGCCGGCGGTGAGAGTGTCCACCTGGACCATCTCCGGCCTGAAGACTCCGACTCCCGCGACCTCGAATTGCTTGCCGCTGGACATCATCTTTATGCGCTGGCCGGGCTTAATGCTCCCGTCCACCACGCGGATATATGCGACCGCTCCGAGGTATTGATCGAAATGGGAGTCGAATATCAACGCGCGAAGGGGAGCGTCAGGATGGCCGCTCGGCGGCGGGATGCGGTTGACGATCGCCTCCAGTATTTCATCAACGCCCGTTCCCTCGCGCGCGCTTGCCAGGATGGAGTCCGAGCTGACTACGGACAAGACGCGCTCCATCTCCTCGCGCACACGGTCCGGGTCCGCCATCGGCATATCGATCTTGTTGATGACCGGGATGATCTCCAGGTTGTGCGCCATTGCCAGATTGACGTTTGCAAGCGTCTGCGCCTCCACGCCCTGGGTCGCGTCCACA
>JAUSGG010000132.1 GCA_030649165.1 Armatimonadota bacterium | reverse complement strand
GGATCTTCTCCCGGATAGCTGCAACGTCCAACTGCGAAGCCGAACCTGGCGCTTGTGCGATAGAAGATTCTTCACTGCGTTCAGAATGACGACCCCCAGGCGTTGTTCACGAATGATCCGGGCTAGTTGATCGAGCTGATCAGCTTGAAGATCGGCGCCATGATCGATATGGCGATAAAGCCTACAATGCCGCCCAGGACAACGATAAGGACGGGTTCGATAAGGGACGTGAGCGCTTTGACCGCGTTTTCGACTTCTTGGTCGTAGAAGTCCGAGACCTTCGCCAGCATATCGCTGAGCCGGCCGGTCTCCTCGCCGACGTCGATCATGTGAGTGACCATCGCGGGGAAGAGCCCGCTCTGCGCCAACGGCTGGCTTATCTTCTGTCCTTCTCTGATACTCGTCCTCGCGCTGTCCACGGCGCCTGAGATGACAGTGTTCCCGGAGGTTTCGCCGACTATCTCCAGCGACCTCATCATCGGCACGCCCGCGCTGATAAGAGTGGCGAAGGTTCTGGAGAAGCGTGAAACCGCCATTTTCTGCACCAACTCTCCGATTACTGGAACTTTGAGCTTCAATAAGTCGATCTGGTATCGTCCCCTCGGGGTCTTGCTGTAAGCGCGGTATCCAAAAAAGCCGCCGAAGATCAGGCCAAAGGGAATGTACCAGTAGTTGCGCAGTATCGCGCTCGAATCGAAGAGTATTCTCGTGGCCAGAGGCATCTCCACGTTCATCGACAGGAAGATTTCCCTGAACTTAGGAAGCACGAACATGAACAGCGCAGTGATCATCAGGAACGCAAACACGAGTACGAGGACCGGATAGATCATAGCCGCTTTGATCTTCGCCCGGATCTCCTGTTCCGACTCCAGGAAGCCGGAGAGCCTGTCCAGTATCTGATCGAGGATGCCTCCTGTCTCGGCTGCTCGCACCATGTTGACGTAAAGTCTGGAGAACACGGCCGGATGCTTTGAGAAGGCGTCTGTCAGGCTGAGTCCGCCTTTCACATCCCTTTTTGCCGCGGAAAGGACGGGTTTGAGACCTGGATCTCTCGTCTGCCCCTCGAGTATGTCCAGGCACCGCACGATGCCGATGCCCGCATCTATCATTGTGGCGAACTGCCGGCTGAACACGACGAGCGCGTGCAGCTTGACCTTCCTGGGCCGGCCTATTTTCGGACCGGTGGCCGCCCGGTCTTTTGAAACGCTCATGATGTGAAGGTTCTGTTCGTGCAGCTTCACCATGACCGTCTGCTCGTTTTCGGCATCGATGGTACCCTTTACGGTTTTGCCGCCGCCGTCGACGGCGTTATATGCGAATGTGGGCATAGCTTATTTGCCTCCTTGGAGGAATCTCTGGAAATTCTCGGGGTCAACCGCCCTGGTGAGGGCGTCCTGGTAGCTGATCATGCCTGACCGGTGCAGTTCGGCCAGCGATTTGTCCATCGGCTGCATCCCGTACTGCGCGCCTGTCTCTATAGAGGAATAGATTTGGTAAGTCTTGCCCTCGCGGATGAGGTTGCGGATAGCCGACGTCGCTATCAGAACTTCTATTGCCGCTATCCGGCCGCCGCCGATCATCGGCAAGAGCTGCTGGGCGACAATACCCTCTATTGTGTTGGACAACTGGACCTTGATCTGGTCCTGCTGGTGCGGAGGAAAGACGTCCACCACGCGCTCGACCGTCTGCGGCGCGTTGCGTGTGTGCAGTGTGCCCAACACGAGGTGGCCCGTCTCCGCAAGCGTCAGGGCTGCGCTTATGGTGTCGAGATCGCGCATCTCTCCGACCAAGATCACGTCCGGGTCTTCACGGAGAACGGCCCTCAACGCATTGTCGAACGAGTCTGTGTCGGAGTTGAGTTCCCTCTGGTTAATCATGCATCGCTTATGGCGGTGAAGATATTCGATGGGGTCCTCGATGGTCATGATATGAGCTTCGCGCTCGGTGTTGACCAAATCGACCATCGATGCGATAGTCGTGGATTTGCCACTGCCGGTGGGACCGGTGACCAGCACGAGCCCGCTGTGCTTTCTGGACAGGTCCCTGAGGATCGTAGGAAGCCTGAGCTGCTCGAAAGTCGGGATTTCGTTGGGGATGACCCTGAGCGCGGCGCCGACGGAGCCACGCTGCCTGTAAACGTTCACTCTAAAGCGGCCCACGTCTTTGACGCCGTAACTGAAATCGAGCTCTCTCGTCTTCTCGAACCACTGTATCTGTTCGTTGCTTAGAATGTCGTACACCAGGCGCTGGGTGTCAGTCGGACTCAGCGGCGAGTACGAGCTGCGAACCAGGCTGCCGTCAATGCGAAATATCGGCGGGAGTCCGACCGAAAGGTGCAGATCGGACCCGTTGCGCTCCACCGTCTCCCGTGTCAGATCGTCAATGTGCACGTTCTGGATCGGTGTAGCGTTGGCGTCCAGATCGAGCGGTCTCAATTCTTCAAGAGTCTGTAGATCGTCCACTTTGTCACTCCTAGCCCGAATAGATAACGCGTAGAGACTCCTCCAGCGTGGTCGCTCCCAGCAGTATCTTCTCCATGGCGTCGTCTTTGAGCGTTTTCATGCCTTCCTGTATGGCCTGGTCTCGGATGGCATAAGATGACTGCCTGGCCAGTATCAAATCTCGAATCCCGTCAGTGATGGGCATAAGCTCGTACACCCCTACGCGGCCTTTGTAGCCGCTGCCCTTGCAAAACTCGCATCCCCGCCCACGGTAGAACGTAACGCCGGCGCTCTGATCGAACCCGATGCCCAGCCTTTTCACCGCATCGACCGGCGGGTTGTACGACTCTTTGCACTTGGAGCAGA
Source organism: Armatimonadota bacterium (assembly GCA_030649165.1). GTDB lineage: Bacteria > Armatimonadota > UBA5829 > UBA5829 > JAUSEB01 > JAUSGG01. The sequence continues at coordinate 1,670 of JAUSGG010000132.1, read as the reverse complement.
TAACCCGCACCAGGCGCTGCGCAAGCACGCCCACGACGCCGGAAGCGATAAGGAACGGCTCGATGCCCATATCGATCAGCCTGGTCACGGAACCCGGCGCATCGTTGGTGTGCAGCGTCGAGAGGACCAGGTGTCCGGTCAACGCGGCCTCAATGGCGATAATCGCCGTTTCGGCGTCCCTGATCTCACCGACCATTATTATGTTCGGGTCCTGCCGCAGCATAGTCCGCAGGCCTGCCGCGAAAGTGAGTCCGGCCCTCACGTTGATCTGAGACTGCGTAATGCCCTGCAGCTCGTACTCCACCGGATCCTCGATTGTCAGTATGTTCTTCTCGCCCGAATTGAGCTTGCTGAGAACGGAATACAGCGTCGTCGATTTGCCGCTTCCGGTCGGTCCGGCCACGAGAACAATGCCGTAGGTCCGGGAGATCACCGACTCAAAAGTCTCCAGCGTGTGCGGCAGCATCCCCAGACTGTTCAGGCCGACGCAGATGCTGCTTTTGTCAAGGATTCTCAGAACTATCTTCTCGCCGTGCACCGATGGCAGCGTCGAGACTCGAAAGTCTATCTGTTTTCCGTCGATCACCGCGCTGATCCTGCCGTCCTGAGGAGCCCTCTTATCGGCTATGTCCATATCGGCCATGATCTTTACGCGCGATATCAGCGAAGCCTGTATCTTCTTAGGCACGGCGAGGGCTTCGTGCAGGATGCCATCTATCCGAAATCGGACCCTGACCGCCTCGCGCCCCGGCTCTATATGTATGTCGCTGGCGCCGTCGGAGACGGCTCTGGTCACTATCAGGTTCGCCAGCCGTATGACAGGGGCTTCTTCACTAAGCTCCCTCAGTTGCTCTATCGAGATATCGTCGTCTTCGGTATCTTCGCCGCCGACGGTGAAATCGATGTCGCCGCCCTCTATGTCGTCCATGACGGCCTTGACGACCTGATTGATGGACGACTCCGTTCGGTATGCCCGGTTTATCGCGTGGATGAGGTCTTCCTCGGTGACGACTACCGGCTCCACGTCAATCCCGGTCATCAGCCTTATCTCGTCTATGGCGAAGATGTCCAGCGGGTTTCTCATGGCAACGGTGAGCTTGCCATTCTTCCTGGACATCGGCATTATCTTGAGCTTGCGGGCTACCTCCTGGGAAACCAGCTTCAGTACGTCCGGCTCGAACTGATAGTCCGTAAGATCAGCGAAGGGAACGCCCCACTGCTCTCCAAGGCAGCGGACTCTATCCTTCTCAGTGACGAACCCCATGTTCACCAGGACATGGCCCAGCGTGTTGGGTCCCTTGTCCGTAGCTTTCAACTGCTGGCGCTTTTGCTCTGCTTGCGCCAGTTGCTCCTCGCTTACGAGGCCAAGTCGTAGAAAAATATCACCGGCGGGTTGTGATTTCTGCATTTTGCTTACGTCAAGCTATTGAAATGCGGGCTGCCGAGCGGTTCTCCTGACCGGGAGAGACCGCCGCGAAGACTCCATTCTATTTATCGGTTACAGCCGCGCGGCCCTGTAGCGCAATTTAGCCCGGATTATTCAGCATGTGCGTGTTTTGCCTACACTCCGCGATCACGTCATCCTGAGCGCCAGCGAAGGATCTCGTATCACGAAAATACCACGTGAGGTTTGAACAGGCCCCACCTGGCGCAGTAGCAAAACAAGATTC
>JAUSGG010000126.1 GCA_030649165.1 Armatimonadota bacterium | reverse complement strand
CCTTCCGCTGCATCCACAGCAGCCGGCGCCTCGAGGAATTTTGGCAGCATCGCCTCAACGCGAAGGCCGCCCGTAACGATTGCCTCCCTCTGGCGGCTTAACAGAAGAAATTTAGAACTCCCGAAATTCGTCTCACACCCTTGCCGTAGGAGTGGCTCCGGATGTGCTTGCACTGCATGCAAAGGCTTGCGCCTTGGCCACCCTTGACATGCGAGATCGGTAACGCGGTATTTCCAACATGCCTGAAGCGTCGCCGCCCCGGAAATTCGCCTACTCGGTCGACGGCCAGCCGTTCGCGACGGAGGTGCCAGTCATCACCGTAGCCCTGCTGAGGGCGAAACTTCCCGCCGAGAAACGCGGCTTCGGTATCTTGGTTGAAGGCACCGGTAACGAACCGGACCGCTGGCTGGCCGACGAGGATAAGATTTCATTGGAGAACGAAAAAGCGCCGCGACGGTTCTACAGTTCGCCTCCGGCGATGTTTGGCTGAGAAGCCGCCGAGCCGCGCTGCGGAAGAACTGATCATGCTGCCTGTTGAGCGTCGAAACGTCGTGTGGATTGGCGAGGCGGGACCGGTCGTGGCCGCATTCCTTGAACGACGGCTCTGGGTGAAACATTTGAAGATCGAGGAGGTGGATGGGGTCCTTGATTCGGCTCGTGCGTTAATCGTCGCTCAGCAGCGTGGTGAGTTTGAATTGCTGCGACGGGTTTTCGCGGAATGCTCGCAGAGCGCCCTCGACCGTGGCGTCATGGTAATCGCGTTATTGGAGTCCGATGTTGATTTTGAAGAGGCACGGAGGATGCGAGGCGCGTTGGCGTTGGGAAACCTAATCCAGCTGGAATTTGTCGCCAATCTAACCGACGTTGCAGAAACCATCGCACGGGCTACTCATGAAGTAGGCCCGTCATGCGGAACCGTTGCGCTCACTGGAGATTTGTCCCGGCTGTCCTCGGCGTCGCAATTCCTGCTGACGCGTGCGTTCCACGACTGCGAGGCCATCCAAATTGAAGCCATCGATGGGGGTTTCATGTCGGAATGTGCGTTGCGGGTTCACGGTTGGCTGCGGGCGTCGCAGGTCGGCCCGCGCCCCATGCCGTTTTTTGTCAAAGCGGGAACGCTCCAAGAGATCGCGACGGAACGGCAAAACTACGCGCTCTATGCCGATCATTACATCCCGTTTAATTTGCGCCCCAACCTGATTCCAGACCGGTGCGTTTCTGGCTCCGGCCGCGCGCTCCTCGTGGGTAATTTTGTGGAGGACGCCATTTCACTGCGCAAAGCGCTGCAGTCGGGTCAAGGGTCGAGCGCGATTTTTTCTCTCTTTGAGAATACGCTCGGCGGATTTCGGATGCAGCCCTTCACGCCAGGGAATAACCCAACGAAGGGGCTGGAAGGTTTCGTGAAAGACCGGTGCTGGGCCGAAAATATTCGAGCCGATGTTGCGGCCCTGGCGACGTCCCTCGGGCTCAGCCGCATCCCCGGCGCCCTGCAAGATGAATTAGTCGCCGTAGCGTCGAAGATCTCGTATCGCCGTGGTCCTTACCATGGTGATCTGCACGCGGGCAACCCCGGCCCTCAACCGTGTCGTCCTCGTTTGTCGCGACGGCGGAAGTGAAATTTCCATCCGCTCCGGCAATGACAAACCAGTTCAGCGGCCGCCGGTTCGTGATGGGGGCGATCCGGTTATACCTATCCAACGGCAAGGGCATCTCCGCGTACGTGATGTATATGCCCCCGGGACCGGAGGATGAAGTCCGACGTCATCGGCTTCGCTAAGCCCGTAGGGATGACTTTAGACGACTGGGCCGCGGTCTGCAATCATGCTGCGTGGAGGGTATCGGCGGACACGGCCGCGCGCGCTGTGAAAACCTGAAACTTACCGTCGGCCCGGCGCAGGATTGAGACGATTTCGTGCCCGGCTGGAACGAGTTGGGCTAGAGTATCGCGGACTGATGAAGCGCCCCGTGCCTTCGAGCACGTGGACGTGCTCGGTACCCGGACCTTTCGTGATCCAAAACGTCGGTTGAGGGTAATGGTAAGTGCGGCACACTATATAACTGCTATGCTGGCCGCCGCGTTTGAGCGTGATCTCGGTAATTGATGAGCTCCTTTTTCGAGATAACCGATGGCGGTCACGGTAGTTGGGCGAGCCGACGCGGTCCTGCTCGACGTATCCCCAGACACTCAAAGGCGCGTGGAGCCGGGGGGAATGCCCGTTTGCATCTTTGACTTTGTTCCCCGAGGGGCTTCCGGGCCGCAAAAGATCGGATATCCTACCATATGGCTAATACACCTACTACTGCCCAGCTCACAGCAATGCGCACGACCCTCGCCGAGAAAAAGGCCGAGCTCAGCGCCTACGAAACCCAACTTCATGAGGCAGAGTGCGAACGCCTTGAGATGCTCCACCTGGAGCTTGGTCTCCCCGACATACATACGCTGATTGCTGAGCTGCGAAAGGTTGCGCGCGTGGAAAAGAAGCCGTCCGGCCTGTCAGCAGAGATGAAGGCCAAGGTGCGGGCCGACCTTGCCGCAAAGGTCCCCCTGTCCGAAATCCGGGAGAAACATAACATATCGTCGCGAGTGTTAGGTGGCATCAAGGGAACCGCCGCGAAGAGCACCGCGACAAGAGATGTCGCCGAAGCCTCAGCTACCTCCCCCGTTTGAGCGCCGACCAAGCCTTCATCTTCCTCCGCTGGCTGCGCGCCGAACTCGTGGCCGCCCTGCTGCGGCCAGTCTGGTTGCGATACCGAGCCGCGATGATCCGTGAGAATACCCAATCCGCGGTCCGCTATTTCCCGCGTTCTCGGTGATGGTCGACGCGGCTCCGTGCTGGCCCTGCCAAGTCGAGTATTCGCCGTGTGGTCCGCTGCGGATCACGACGGGCGAGTCTGACGACACACGGGATCGCTACGCGGAGGATGTGGACTGAATGACCACAACTCAAAGGAAAGCCGCCGCTGTATGTTTCCCTCGGCTGGTCGGGGCAAGTCCACGAGCGAGGCAAAAGCCGCGCAAAAAAGAACAAAGAGCGGGAGCTCGCGCTGAAAAGGAAGGAGGTTTCCGCTTCGACTCCTCCTGCAGGGACGGAGTGACGACCAAGACATGCTTCGATGCCGTAGTCGCTGGAGAGCGCCCCAGCACGACCCGCTTTGGGTCGGACAGCCCCAGTCAGTTCAGGGCATGGAGATACCTCAACGTCGGGAACGTCGTTCGGATCTGGTCCGGTCCGTGACGCGACCAAGGTTTCACTAGGCCGTCCGCCTTTTCGAAATCACTGAGGCTCCGCGGTCGGTCAAATGCGACCCTAGACCGGATTACCTGGTCCCAAGCTGAGGGGTGATCCGGCTCGGTTGTGTGCCGCGTGTTCGACGAGTGCGTGGCTGGCCATGGACTCCTGGCCATGAAGTAGAATGGCGAACGAAAGTCAGGGTTCGACGAAACGCCGAAAATTGAACCGCCCATGTGGGGTGGGTAATTGTCGTTGACCGGTTCAACACCAGAAGCCCGAGGACAGCGCAGACATCGCCTTTATCGGCGAAGCCGGAAAGAGAGAGGGCTTCGGTCGCTAGTCGCAGGACGAAATGCAACGCCGCTTGGATCGTGACCGACAAGGGGCGACACTGCAATTGGCGACGCCATGGTCCAGGGACATCGTCGGCACTGCCCGAGGTTGGGGACGGCTTGGCAGGGGTTCTGCTCGGTCGCTGGAATATGGTGACCGACTGGCAAAGGTACGGGGTTCGAGATGCACCTGTCATGTCCGAGCCTCGCCAGTCGCTCGGGCTAGTCCGGAAGGCTGATGGCCAGCATTCCCTCGACTTGCCGTACCATCCCACTTTTTCGGAACAGCTCGGATGACAAAGGCACGCTGTTCGCGCCAAAGGGGCGACCTTGTATGGGTACGAGTCCCGAGTCGGTCGTTTCACCTTCGTCCGGGCGGGGTATACTTTGGCGTACGGCTAAACCAACGAACCCTGCGGCATCACAACAGCAAGCTTGCCACCTTTTCGACGGGAGTATCTTGGGGCGCTCGGATCTTTGAGCGGTCGGGGGTCGAGGTTGGATGTCACGGGGTTGAGAACGGAGAGCAGTTGGGCGATGGGGGAGTTTGGGGCGCTCGGATTTCTTGAGCGGACAGGAGGGATCGAGGTTGGAAGTCAGGTGGCAGAGAGAGCAATTGGACGACGGGAATGTCTTGGGTCGCTCGGATTTTTGAGCCGACGGGAGAGGGGTCGAGGTTGGAGGTCACGAGGCAGAGAGTGGGGAGTGTCTTGGGTCGCTCGGATATTCAAAAGGCCGGGTGGAATCGAAGGCAGTTGGGCGGGAAGAAGTGGTCGGCTATGTCTTGAGGTCGCTTGGAGATTTCGGGGTTGGCGGAGGGGAATCGGGTTGACAGGTGACGGGAGAAGAGGACCGGAAAACGACGGTGGGAAGGTCGGCTATGTCTTGAGGGCGCTTGGAGATTTCGAAGTTGGGCGGAGGGGCAAGGAGGTCGGCAACGGGGAGAGGAAGGGGAACGGGAATTGTCTTGGGCCGCTTGGAAATCTGGTCGGGGGGGGTGACAGCAGATGAGGCAATGGAGGACGGCGGAATGGAGACGGCGGGATGGCAGGGATGGAGGCAACGGAGAGAGAGAGAGCACGGGAATTGTCTTGGGTCGCTTGGAAATCTGGAGGCTGGTTGAGAGATTGGCAGGGGTGGTCGGAGGGCAGATGAGGCAATGGAGAACGGGCAGGAGGAGACGGTCAGGAGGGCAGGATCTTAACAACGGAGAGGGAGAGGCACGGGGAATTGTCTTGGTTCGCTGGAGTAAATAGAGGCTGGCGGAGGGGGGTCGGACTGGGATGGATTGTGGGGTCGGCAGGGTTGGTTTCTTGATCTAGGTTTTGAGGGCCTAAAAACAATCCCAGCAAAAGTCTAAAAAGTGGTGGCCTAGTTACGATGCAGGATAGGGAAATCTGCTTCGCATATTTCCCATGAAGATTCTCCGCTAGCGCTCCGAATCAGCCGTGGGACTACCGTCTTTCGCCGATTTGCCCCCAAAGGCTACCGACGCCCTTGTCGACCCCTCCTTGGCGACTACCATCTATTTAGATTCTATACAAAAAGCCTCCGCTATTTTCGGCGATTTTAGCTTTTTCGGCTGATCTTGGGGTATGATCTGTCGATGATAACGAACTCCCCAAACACTGCCGAGCAAAAGCCACCGCTTGAAAACGAGATTCCGGATCCGGTTTTGGCCTCCGATCCGGCTCTAAAGCCTGAAAAAGGCTTCAATGAAGAGGCATATCTCCAGCAGGTAGCGCGCGGGGAGACCCCCTTCAGCGCCACCGAGGGAGATAACGCATCAGTCAAGCTGAGCATGTATGCGCGGGCTCTAACGGGGCACCTGAGTCGCCTCCTCAGCATGGAAAAGAAGGAGGTGGTGACCCTCGCTCTGTGCCACTACGCGCGGTGCCTTATCCACGCCCCCACCGTGTCCCTGAACGACCTTGGGGTCCAGACACAGGGCCTTCAGCTCTCGGTCCAGGACCTCGTGCTGGAGGTAATGGAGTTCAACGAGCTGACCGTCGCCGTCGCCAATCAAGAGGCAGTCTCTGGAAGCTCCGGCCGCTCCTGACCCACCGCCGACCCCCTCCACCGATGCTCTGCACCGTCCAAGTGTCTGCCAAAACGGCCTCCGAGGTCGCCCGCCTTTTGACTGCCTACGGCATCAACCTCGACTCGTTTCTCCGCTCCAATCTCAACTTCCTGGAGCTCGTGATGCCCACCATCTCCGGTATCGCGGAACGGGCAAGGGGGTCGGCGCAGCCAGACTTTGCCACCGATTTTAGCGACACCGTGCTGCCTTGCCTTAGGTATCAGTCTGAGTTTCGCAGGGTCGGGGCCCACATCGACGACATGATTCTTCGACTGCGCGCCCAGAGGCTCGAGGTCGAGGCTATGCGTCAGGGGCCAAGGAAACCTGCTGGACCGCGCCGGTTCGAGTCCCTGGCCAACCCCAGGAGATACCTCTCGGAGTCAGAGCAGTTCCTCGATGAATCCGAGCTGGCAATGCTGGGACGGGTAGGGGCGAAACGTGGTCATCCGTACCTTTACATGCCTGGTCCCCACGCAGCAACGTCGGCATGTCGAGCCGGAACCACGCTGAACTTGAACCCAGACGGTCGTAGTCTCGCCGGCCTGCGTGGGATGCAGATAGGTCGGGTGGACATCGAACGATGGCTCACGCTCCTCCAATACTATGGTCTGGTGCCCCTCACACTGAGCCTTGGCGTCGCGATGACTTCAGACGATGGGGCCGCCATCAAGGCCGCCTTCTCTGTTATCCTGTCCCAGATCACTGAGGTCGTCTGCTTCCTGTTCGGGTGCAATCAGGCTCTCGCCCAAGTGAGTTACCGCGAGGACATGGTCGCCATTCACGAGCGCGGCTTGAGGCTCGCTGCCGGTTGGGAGCGCGCCCATCTGGAGACAGAGGTAGCAATCCATCAGTGCAACGGGCACTCGGAGGCCATGACTCGCGCGTTGCTGATCATGGCATCGGGGGCATCAGCTGATGAGGATATCTACGGTGATCGTATGGCTGTGCCCGGTCTCGCCGCCCGAACATCGGACATGAGTATGGCTCCTGACCCTTCCGAATTTCCGTCCCTGCCTGTCCTTTCGTCCGACAACTTCTGACCATGTCCATCCCATCTCAAACCAAACTCGTCAAGAACGAGGTCAAGTGTTTCGGCTTCTGGCGCAAGACATCGACGGCGACGACGAAGGAGTCTGTCTCCAAATACATCATGTCCTACGTGGACGAGACCAGCAAAGCGGATCCTCTCGCTGAGTCCCGAAAGCTGGGTTACGCGGATGTCCAGTTCGGGAAGACGAATGCCGTCGAGCTGGGCATCGGCTACTTGAGCAAGGAGGAGAAGGGGCGCATCCGAGTCTTCGGATACCTTAGGGACGACGTCGAGAAGCAGACTGGCATGCCGCCAAATCACCTCACCAACGACTCAAGGGTCATCGCCAGCCACCGCGCGTGGATGTCCCGCATCGAGAAGCATGCGGGGCGAAAGAAGCTGGCGCACAAGTTCGTGTTCAGCCTCGACCCCAGGTTCTGCGAGCTCATGGCGAAAGGGGGGAAGGACTGTGATGCTCTGCTGATCCAGGGAGTCCGCACGGTCCTCCGTCGATTCCAGGAGAAATACTACCCTGGCGATCGCCTGGGGTATCTGGTCGGGATCCACCACGACCGCCAGCACGTGCACGCTCACGTACTCCTGCTTCCGTGGTCGGAAAACGGCGTGCACCTGAACGTGACGGACGGCGTGGACAACCGCTTCAAGGAGTTTCGCCAGGTCGCTGACAAGTTCGTGCGGGACTATTTCCAGAAGGAATTCGAGGCTCCCCTCAAGGCGACCGAGCGTCCCGTCGACAAGGTCATGCAGGAGCGAGTGGTCGCTTTCGCGGCATGGAATAGCTTTTCCAAGGCAACGACGCCTGAGTCTGAGCGCCATACATGGGTGGCTTCGGAAAAGAAACGGCTCCAAGATCTGCCTGAGGATGAACTCCGGGGCATTCTCGGCCAATGGCACGTCACGTTAGGCGGTCTCCACCGACAATTCATCACTGCGTTCTTGAGCAACGCGGAGAAGGCGAAGGAAGGAGTCCAGGTTCTGGAGGCTCAACATGCTAAATTTAAGGAGGAACTGCTGCTGAACGGAGCCCATCTGCTGGACACCAAGGCGCGGCAAACCAAGCTCATGGCGGACCTCAACTCCGCGCAGAAGGGACTCGGCAACTTCCGATTTTTCTCGGCTCGGGCCGGCGGCAAGGGGGCTGGCGTGATGCAGGGAGCCACTGACGAACAGCGCGTGTGGCTGACCGACCTATGCTCCAATCCAGAACTCGCTGACGTTGCACGTGCGGCGCTACGCTCAACCAAGGCTGAAACCGCGACATATCACATCATCGACGGCATGCGGATGGCTGGGCATTTGAAGCGCGTCCTGATGACGGGACCGAAGGGAGTGGCACAGGACGCCGAGGCAGACCAGCGGCAGCGCGCCAAGGACGGACGTGATTTGCTACGTAATGCCATGCTCATCCAAATTGAGGACCTCCGCGCCCAGCGCGAGAAATTGAAGGTCGAACTCAAGGCCAGCCATGCCCAACGGGACGGGATTCTAATTGGGCTGGACACCGTCAAAGTCCGCGAAGCGCTGTTTTATTCGGCGGCCAAGGGCAGGACGCCGCAGTTTCTCGAGCAATACGAGGGATTGAAGCGGGCAGGCATCCCCATGCCCGTGCTTGCGCGGCGCCAACGGTCGCAAGACATCGCGCCTGGTAAGCAGGCCGAGCGGGCGGTCCAATCCTTCGAGGACTTGAACCGCAAGATCATCAGCACGCTCAATGCCCTCAAGGGGGATGTGTCGTCGGATGATGCCTTCCAGGTGGACACATATTTCCGGGCCATCACGGACGCGACGGCGGGTTCGCAGAAACAGCTGGCCAAGCGGGAGGCGGCGGAAACCGCCCTCAAGGAGAAGTTGGCGACCAAGTCACTAGAAGAGTATCTCCTCGAACAGAACACTACTCAGGCGGCCACGGCCGCCGTTCCAGAGAAGTCGCGGCGCATCAACCGCAGCCCCGACTTCGATATCTGAGGTCCCATGAACAGCAGATTGCCCTTCTGATGCTCTGATGCAGCCCGGGCATCGGTTTCGTAGCAACGGCCGAGCCGGTGCGCGTTGAGCGGCATCGGTTCGTCAGAAATAGAAATGAACGTAAAACGTTCTGGGAGAGATGCCGTGTTCGAAACGGGAGGGCTTTTCGACCTCGAGGCTCAAATCCGAGCTTTTTCGTTAGGACTTGAGGTAGACTTTCAGATGCGACTGTCATCCGCCTCTTTCTTGCCGCCCCACGGAGTCCGTCTGTGGACTCGGGCAGAAGATCCTCACGAATTTCCGATCCCGTCCGGCAAGCAGTGCCAGGCCCCAGCGACCTATGTCTTCAGTGTAGCTAAAGTGTTTTCTGCTGACTTGGGCTTTGTTTCCGCGGGCCTGTAATTCCTGTTGCTCCCACCCGTGCAAACCGATCTCGACCCAAGGGCTTCCGACCGGACTATGCCGGACGCGGACACCCCCGCCGTCGCGGGTGCGAGCGAAAGCCGCGTGTTGGAGGAGGTGGCACACCTCCGGTCGCTCATCACGCAACAGGGAGCCTTGATTGCCCAACTCATCGAAGGGACCCGCGTCGCTTTCGCTGCATTTAAGAAACCGGCCGTTGAACCGTCGACCGAAGTAGGCATTCGCGAACTTCGACCGATGATGCCGCCCGGCAAACGCAGCTTCGAATCGATCCGGCGCTATGCCAAAACGGGAAAAATTCCCGCCCGAAAAGAGGGTCGTCTCTGGACCTTCAAGCCGGTGGACGTGATGGTTGCCCTCTCGACGGAGCAGCAAGCGGACGGAGTCGCGGCTTTCCTCGCCAACCACAAGAAGGAGCGCGCCTCGCGGCGCGAACGCAAAATCTCGGCGTCGTCAGAGACGAAGCATGCTGCGTGAGCGTGGCACAGTTGTGGTGACTCTGCTCGATATCAACGCTCGTGTAAAACTGATCCACTAACGCTCGTTTAGAACTGACCCACCCCCTGTTGGCTTGATTGCGGAGGAGGGACGGTGGACGAGCCCCGAGCTGGGCTGCGCTGCGCAGACCGGCTCGGGGCTCGTCCACCGTGAGAGAGTTCTCCGCGCGCGTCAGGTTGGTTTCACTTCTGTGGCATGATTGCCTGCGGTTCCCACTCAACCGCCGGCACTCATGCTCAACTTGGATCAGTTTATGAACATTCGTTTTCTCAAAAAGCAGGGCCACTCCGTGCGCGAGATCGCACGGCTGACCGGTCATTCCCGCAATACCGTACGCCGGTTGCTTCGCGCCAAACTCGCTCCCATCCCGCCGTCCCGGGTGCGTCCGAGTCAACTCGACGCCTACAAGCCGTAGCTCACGGAGCGCTGGCAGGCGCACGGCCTCACCGCTGTGCGCTTGGTGCCCGAGCTCCGCGCCCAAGGTTTCAGTGGTTCGGTGCAGATCGTGCGCCGTTTCCTGCACACGCTGAAGGCCGCGCGCCACACCGACCAAAGTCTCACCGTGCGCTTCGAGACCCCGCCCGGCGAGCAGGCGCAGTGCGATTGGGCTGAGGTCGGCCGCTATCTCCAGCCCGATGGCAGCACCGTGCGGGTTTACGCCTTCGTCATGGTGCTGGGTTACTCGCGCTATCTCTATGTTGAGTTCACGCGCTCGATGACGATCGCGACCTTGATCCGTTGTCATCAGAACGCCTTCGCTTTCTTCGGCGGCTGGACCCGACGGATCCTCTACGACAACATGCGCCAGGTCGTCGTCGGACCCGAACGCGTCAACGCCCGTTTCCTCGACTTCAGCCGGCATCACGGCTTCGAGGTGAGGCGCTGCCGGCCGTATCGGCCGCGCACGAAGGGCAAGGTCGAGCGTAGTGTTTCCTATCTGCGCGACAGCTTCCTCAACGGCCGCACCTTTAGCGGGCTGGACGATCTCAACGCCCAGGGCCGCCACTGGCTCGGCAGCGTCGCCAACATAAGGATACACGGAACCACGCATGCCCGGCCCTGCGACCGGTTGCTCGAGGAGACGCTGACCCCGTGCACCGGGCTCAACACCTATCAGGTGACCCACAGCACCGCCCGCACCGTCGGCGTCGAGGCGCTGGTGCGTTTCGAAAAGAGCGATTACTCTGTGCCCGCTCGCTGGGTGGGCACACGCGTCACGGTCGATGCCGGCGACAACGTCATCGTGATTCGCGCCAAGGATCTGATCGTGGCCGAGCACCTGGTCGCCACCGGGCCAGGTCAGCGCATCGAGTCGCCGGCGCATGTGCGCGAACGCTGGGCGCGTTCCGTCCCAACGCTCGTCGCCCCGCCGCCGAAGGGTTGCCACATCACCTTCACCGAGGCCGTGCAAGTGCGGCCCTTGGCGGTTTACGCGGAGTCGTTTCGACAAGCGCAAGACCCCGAGCCGGTCGCGGGGGTGGCCTCATGAGCATCCACTATGAGCAACTCGCCCTCGACGGCCTCCTGCAAATCGGCGCCGCCACCGCGCACGCCCAACTCGATTCGCTCGCCCAACAAGCGGCCGCCAGCCATTGGTCCTACTCGCACTTCCTCGGCCGGTTGCTGGAGCCGGAGATCGCGGCCCGCCGTCAGCGTGTCGTGGATACCAGCCTGCACTTCTCGGGGCTGCCGTGGATGAAGCGCCTGAGCGATTTTGACTTCACCTTCCAGCCCTCCATCGACCGCACGCTCGTCGAGGAACTCGGCACCGGCCGTTTCCTCGATGAAGGCCGCAACGTCATCTTCCAAGGCCCGCCAGGCGTCGGCAAGACGCACCTCGCCATCGCCTTGGGGCTGGGTTGCGCCGAACGCGGCCACCGCCTGCTCTTCCTCACCGCGTTGGAGCTGGCGCGGCGCATGAAAACCGCGTTCGCCCAAAACCGGATGCCGCACTACCTGAAAATGCTCACCACCCCGAAACTGCTGATCGTCGATGAAGTCGGCTATCTCGGACTCGACCACGAACAGGCCTCGCTGCTCTTCCAGGTCATCTGCAGCCGTTACGAAAAACAGGCCGCCACCATCATCACCTCCAACAAGGCCTTCTCCGAATGGGGTCACGTCTTCGCCGGTGACGCCGTCATGGCCTCCGCCGCCCTCGACCGTTTGCTCCATCGCGCCACCGTCATCAACATCAAGGGCGACTCCTATCGCATGAAGGGAAAGCGTCTCACCGGCCTCTTCCCCGGCGCCGTCGCCCTACCCGACGCACCGAAAGGAGGCCCGCGCACCAAGACCAAATAATCCCTCCTTTCGCTCGTCCGGGGGTGGGTCAATTCTAGACGAGCGAAAGTGGGTCAATTCCTCGCGAGCGTTGACACTCGATGCCGGCTGGTTGGGTAGACTATTGCCCAACGGCCTCGGTGAGCGGTCAGACTTCCATCCACGTTGACGCGGGGACTACCTCGACCGTCAGCCCATCCATGCTCAGAGCATCTTTTTGGTCCATGGTGACGACGAGGCCACGCCTCTTTCCCGGCAGGGCGCAGGCGCGCCGCAAACCTTCGAACTCGCGCTCGCGATTGAAGGGCGTGAGCTGTGCACATACCTGGACCGCCAGTTCGTCAGTCACAAAGTCGCACTCCCACCGATCTTTTTCTCCGGCATAGCAAGGCTTCAGGCCGCGTTGCCGCAGCGAAAGAAAAACGGCGTTTTCCAGGCGGTGACCAACGTCAGGTGTGAAATTCGGCGAGTTCACCCGCCGCAGGCCATTGTCGATGGCGTAGTATTTGTTGGGTGCGACGACCCGCTGCTTGAACGACGTGCTGAACTTGGGGACGGCGAACAACAGGTAGGCGTCCTGGATGTATTCAACGTAGCGTGACGTCTGTCCAACGGTTGGAATGGCGAGCGCCTTCGTGAGCCCTTGCAGCGACAGCGGCTGGCCCGTGTTCGCGAGTAGAAACAATGCGAGGTTCATCACATGGCGCGCCTCGCGGAGATGGTGGCGCTGCGCAATGTCCCGCTGTACGATGTCGCGCAGCAATTCTTGGAGAACATGGGGATCGCGCTCGTGAAGATATCCCGGAAACCCCCCGTGATCGAGGTAGCCGCCAAGAGTGTCAGGGCCCTTTTGCCCCGCGGTGTAAGCGAGGTATTCCGAATAGCTGAATGGAAATACTTCGAAAGAACGGTGGCGACCAGTGAGCTTGGCGCCCAGCTCGCGTCCCAGGAGCGACGCGTTGGAACCGGTGACACATACGGCGTGGCCCCGATCCATGAGCGAACGGACCAGCCGCTGCCACTCCGGCAGCTCCTGAATCTCGTCGAGGAAGATCGTTTTGCCGGTTGCGAGTTCTTCGATGACATCCAGCAAAGTCGGGAAGTCCGGTGGCCCCAATCCGAAGAGCCGCGTGTCTTCAATATTGAGGTAGAATGCACCCGGGTTTGCGCGGATGAGCTGCGCCTGGAGAATGCTCTTACCACTGCGCCGAACTCCGGTGAGCACCAGAGTGTGAAGCGGGGAAGGTGGCGGCAGCCGACTGGCGAGCGCTCGGCTGATTTCCGGCTCTTGAGCGACCGGCTGGCGTTGGTCTTTTAGGACCCCAAAAAGTGTATCTCGTAAAAACACACTCTTGTCATATTACAAAATACAGAAGTCGGTCAAGGCCTCGATTACCCCCGCCCGGACCCCTAATTCTTTCAAGAAAAACGCCGTTTTTTGGGTCAAAAACCGCCCGGATTTCAAGGTTTTTGGGTCGATATTTCAAACCCTGTTTTGTAATAGGTTGATAGTCAACTCCTCCATGTTCCGTCCCGAACGTAGCGCTCTACCAGGCTAAGCTACGCCCCGACTTGGACTTTTCTCATCGGAATCCTCTGATAATCAGAGTATTCTGCGAGTATCTTACCGTTCACCTGAATCTGCCGCCTGATCACCTTTGGGCTCGGTTTAACAGAAATTGTGAAATATTCTGTGAAATCCAAACGATGGGCAACTCAACGAAAGTCTCACTAAAGATCATCCCGTTCAAGAACCCGAGCGGCCACCTGGCCTTCCGGGTGTCCGGGACAATCCATGGCGAACGTGTGCAAAAGAACTTTCCCACCGATGCGGAGGCGAGAACGTTCATGAATGGTTTGGTCGCCGCCGCCGGGCAAGGAGAATCTTCCCCGCGGCGCGTCGCGACCACCATTTTCCCGTTGGACACGGACTTGCATGAGGCGGAACTGGCCTGGCAGCGCCTGCGGGCGCAGGATCCGAAGGGTTCGCTGGTCACGGCGGTCGACTACTATCTAGTACACGCCGGGCATGTGATCCGGGACGGCGATGCCGCTGAAGCGGTTGAGGGCTTCTC
Organism: Armatimonadota bacterium; assembly: GCA_030649165.1. GTDB lineage: Bacteria > Armatimonadota > UBA5829 > UBA5829 > JAUSEB01 > JAUSGG01. The sequence goes on along the minus strand of JAUSGG010000126.1, from coordinate 8,130 downwards.
CGAGCATCGTCGCAGTCGCGGCAATCAGGAGAACACGGTCACCACGGTGCAAACCGTCCTGATGAAATTTCTGGAGGTGGCAAAGGTGGCCAAAATCTCCGATTTCACCCGCGCGGCTGCCCAGCCGTTCATCTCGGACAAGACGGTGAGCATGCGCACGCGGCGTGATCGGTATGATCACCTTTACAACTGGTCGGAGTATTTGAAGGGAGAGCGCCATCTGGTCAGGAACTTCATCGGCGAAATGGATCGCCCGCAGGTGACCTACGACGGAGTGGTCACCACTCTCTCCGTCCCCCAGGTTCTGACGCTGTTGCGCACCGCTGCCCGGGCCCCGGTGGGGCGCCGGAAAAGGGAGGGGGCGATGCTCGCCTATTTTGCGGCATGTGTTCTCTCGGGGTTGCGGCCGGAGGAAGCCGAGAGGCTGGGCCCGGACTGGCGGTGGTATTCCCGTGAACACCGGCTGATCACCGGCTTCCGGGCCAAGACGAAGTCAACGCCCCGCACCGTCGCCCTCGATAAGAATTTGATCGGGATTCTCGAGTATTGCCGGAAGCAGGGCTTCGCCCCGTCCGATTTTTCGGAAAAGGCCTTCGATCTGATCCGGACGAAGGCGAACGTGTACGAAGCATGGGACAACGACGTCCTGCGCCACACGTATGCGTCGCATCACTACGCCTGGAAGAAGGACATGGGCTACCTGGAAAAAAACATGGGCAACAGCGAGGTGGTCCTGAAGCGCGCGTACCTCGACCAGACCATTCCCGAAAAAGTCGGCGCCACGCTTTTTGCGATCACTCTGAAGGATATTCTGGCTCCATGAGCCTGGCGCCGCCGTCCCGCCCAAGGCGGTGCGGACCCCGCTTTGTTCGGACCAATTGCGCACTCATCGTAAAATGGACTGGACCAATTTACGATGATAGTGAAAATGGTCCGATGACGAATCGCCAGCGTTTCTACGACACCCTGCTTCGCGAGCACCTCGCCCAGCATCGCCAGATGGCGCTCGTGAGCGGCCCGCGCCAGGTTGGCAAGACCACCACCTGCCGGGAAGTGGCAGATTCCTATCTTAATTGGGACAACGTGGATGACCGCCGGCGGTTGCTCGCCGGCCCGGCGTCCATCGCGGCGACGCTGGAGTTGGAAAGACTGCGGGCGAAACCGCCCGTTGCCGTGCTCGATGAACTGCACAAGTATTCCAAGTGGAAGGGCCTGCTCAAGGGACTCTTTGACACCTATGGCGACCGGGCAAAGTGGATCGTGACCGGCAGTTCGCGTCTGGATGTCTTTCGGCGTGGCGGCGACAGCCTCATGGGGCGCTACCTGCTCTATCGGATGCATCCGTGGTCGGTCGCCGAATGCCTTTACACTGACCTGCCCGGGAACCCTGTCCGCCCGCCGAGTGAGATCAAGGCGGCGGATTGGGACGCCCTTTGGATCCATGGCGGTTTCCCTGAACCTTTCCTCAAGCGCGAGGTGCGTTTCACCCGTCGCTGGCGACTGCTGCGACACGAACAGCTCTCAAGAGAGGATTTGCGCGACGTGACCCACGTGCAGGATCTCGGCACGATTGAGGTGCTGATGCGGATCTTGGAAGAGCGTTCTGGCCAGCAGCTCGTCTATTCCAACCTCGCGACCGAAATTGGCATGTCCGTGGACACGATCCGCCGCTGGGTGGATTTGCTGGGCCGGCTTCACTTCGGATTCTTGGTGCGCCCCTGGTTCAAGAACGTGACCAAGTCGTTGCGCAAGGAACCGAAGTGGTATCTTCGGGACTGGTCCGGGGTGTCCGACGTTGGCGCGCGGTCGGAGACCCTGGTCGCCTGTCACCTCCTGAAGGCTGTCGAGGGCTGGACGGACCTTGGCTTGGGAAAATTTGAACTCCATTACCTGCGCGACAAGTTGAAGCGTGAAGTGGATTTCCTCGTCTCCCGCGACGGCAAGCCGTGGTTCCTGGTCGAAGTGAAGCAGGCGGATCGCAGCCTGTCGTCGTCGCTCGCCCACTTTCAGTCCGAGACAAAGGCAGCGCACGCTTTTCAGGTGGTGATCGATCTGCCATTCGAAGCCGCTGATTGCTTCGCCCATCCTCAGCCGCTCGTGGTGCCAGCGAAGACGTTTCTCAGTCAGCTGATCTGATCCCGCGGCCGGTTCAACGCACCGAGGGAGCGTAATCTGGCGCCGGCAATCCGGGCAGCCGAATCGGATTACCTCTCCGCACGCGGAAAAGGGCTTCGCTGGTCGAAAAGGACGATGGCGCGAAGCCCCGCTTTTCATCGCATCGCGGGCTTCGCGGCGACGGTTCCCGCGCGAACCGGGGAGGCTTGGCGCGCTTCGCGCTAAAAAGTCGGGTGGGGCAGTGGCCCTCCTGGCACCCAAGGGCGTGCCCGTGCCGGCGGCGCGAACATCTCGTTCATCGGAAAACTGAGAAACGATGAAAAAAAGCACCTCATCCAACTCAGACTCCAAGCCCGACCTGCCGGAGGTCATAGTCGAACGCGGCACGGTCCCCGGCGACATGGCGCCGCTCGCGATGGGGCGCCCCATCATGACCCGCTTCGCGGCGAAGCCGGAATGGAGGGACGTTGCATGAAGCAGGGGAACCGCTCCAAACCGCTGCGGAGGTGCGCCCATTGCGGGCGCCAATTCGTGATCAACCCGCGGCTGGGAAAGCGGCACCGCTTCTGTTCCCGGCCGGCGTGCGCCCGGGCCAGCCGGCGAACCGCCCAGCAAAGATGGCTCAAGCGGAGCGCCGGAAAGGGCCATTTCTGTGGCTGGGAAAACGTCGCGCGCGTGCAAGAGTGGCGCGAACGGCATCCACAATACTGGAAACGAACCCGCCGTCACAAAGGCACGCGGTCGGGGAAATTCCGGCTCACGCGGAAGCTGGCTGCCGTCCTGCGCTACGCTGCGTTACAAGATACGATTGACACGCGTCTCGCTCTGGAAATCGGGATGATTTCGCGTCTGTCCGGCGTTGCGTTACAAGATGCGATAGCCAGGGAAATCCGCGCCACCATGCTCCGCGGGCATGCGATCCTTCGCGGACAGCGAATCCCACGAGCACGATGAGCCGGCCGGAGCAGCGCGCGCGTCGGAGGCCGGCCCTCTGATGCGGATGCAGCAAGAACGTTAGCCGGCAAAACCGATGCGTCCGGAGAACCTGAACGGGTCGGCAACAAATTCGAACGATACCAAACCAAATGAAGAAGAAATCATCCAGCAAACCCGCCGGGATTAAACTCGGCGATCTCGTCAAGGACATGATCACGGGATTCACCGGGATCGCCAGCAGCCGCACGGAATACCTCTTCGGCTGCGTCCACATCGGGATCACCTCAAACAGGATGGACAAAGACGGGGTCCCCGTCGGCGCCCTGAGCTTTGACGAGCAGCGCGTGGTCCGGGTCGACAAGCGCGATGTTGTTGTCAGCCCCGACAGCACCGCGACCAGCGGCGGGCCGGTTCCGGGGACGCCGGTCCGTTTGGGATGAGCTCTGAGCGACTATTCGTCTGCCCGGACCTGCACGAGGCTCGCAATCTCGACGAGGTCGAAGCCGCCATCCGGCGCGAGGCACCTGCGCGGACGATCTTCCTGGGGGACTACTTCGACGAGTTCGATGACACGCCGGAGGACGCGGCCCGCACGGCCGCGTGGCTCAAGTCCAGCCTCGCTCAGCCTAATCGCGTACACCTCTGGGGTAACCACGATTTGGCGTACGGCTTCTCGGAGATCCACGAGGCCTGGTGCTCCGGCTTCACCTGGGAAAAGTGTAATGCGATTAACGCCGTCCTGAGCCCTGACGATTGGACCAAGCTTCAGCTCACTCATTGGGAGGACAACGTCCTGTTCAGCCACGCCGGCTGGTCGAAGGAGTTCTCCGGTGGTCCCAGTCGGGCAAAGGTATCAGAACGACGGAGACATCTCACCTCGGAAGAGGTTGGGGCATGGCGTTGCCTGAAGATCGGGAAGAGGCACTGGATCTTTGGGGTCGGATACAATCGCGGCGGTACAGAGATGTGCGGTGGCCTTCTCTGGTGCGACGTGCGCGAATTCGTGCCGATTCCCGGGCTCAACCAAATCTTCGGCCATACCCCGGGGAACCTTGGCACGGTGAAAAGTGGACGCGATTCGTTCAATCTCTGCCTGGACACCTGCAGCCGAGAGACGGGCGCGCGACATTACCTGATCATCGAGGGGCGCGGCGTTCAGCTCAAACGACTCGGCGGCGAGGCTTGTCGGCCCGTCCTGCGGATATGAAAGTCCATGCTCGCGGCATCCCGCAAGGTCACCGCTACGCCATGGAACTGTCGGTGTCTCGCGGCGGGCCAATCGAACGCCTGGACGACCAAGGACGCCGGGTATGCGTCGATAACTCTCCTCACCGTCGCAGTGCCGGAGAGCAACTTGCCGGCAACCGTGAACGCAAAGGCGTAGCCGCTGATGCCGTCACCGAGCGTGACGTCGGTCAGATCGAAGCTGCTCGTGGTCACGCTGACGCGGCCTCTGCCGCCGAGCATCGCGCCGCTCTGCACCGTCGTCACCGAACTCGTCGAGGCGTGTTCCCCTGGGGCAACCACCCGAAATCGTGGTGTTACCGGCGCAGGCGACTTCCCGTTCGGATGGAGTTCTACCCACACGTGGCCGGAAACAAAGAAACGATGAACGCTCCCGCCGGCTCCATTCCTCTTGCTCCTGTCGCGGAACTACACGCTTTCGCCCGGTCCCAGCAGCCGATCCCGTTTCCGGGACTGGACGCGGCGGCCGCGGAACTCTGTTGCAACGCCCGTGCGTCCGCCCTTGCCGCCGCGCGTTCGAGGATCGCCGGCCGCTTTCCTGACGCCGTGGCCCGGCTGGATGCCGCGGCCAAAACCATGCAGGACGCGCCGTCGCTCCGGCACTACTCCACATTGGAACCGGTTTTCCCCGTGGGTGCACATAGCCGGCGGGAGTTGGAGGAATTCTACCAGTGCCTCGCGTTGCAGGCGGGTCGATTGGCGCGCGCCATCGCCAATCACCTACTGGGTTTTACGGGCAGGAATCGCATCGGTTTCGCGCCCCTAAAGGTGCCAGTGCACCGCGACCACGAGTGCCCCGTTTGCGGACAAACCGGCCGGCTTCGAACGACCGTCATGTTCCGGCCAGATCCGGCCGCCGCGGCGTATCTCGGCGCAAAAGCAGCGCGCTACCGTTTCGACTGCCCAGGCTGCGGCCACACCGTGCGGGGTGACTTTGGATACACCCTGTATTGGGAGTGGCCCGCCTGCTGTCCGTGTTCGCGCTGCGTCGAAATGAACTCGACTGTACGGCAGCGGATACTTCGGTGCGCGCAGGAGTTGCGTGAATGCGAGCCTCCGCTGCCGGCAGGGTTTCCTGCCGAAGGCAGCTGGCTCGAGGACTCCCAGGCCGTGCACCGGGACGTTCAGCTGGGCCAACAACGCCGGCCGCCCGTTCTCCGCCAGGTGCTGCAACAGGAGATTCGGTCGGTGGATGATTTGCAGCAGTGGCTGGGAGCGGCGCTGCGGCACCGGTCATCAGGCTGGTCGTCGATTCCGCGGCTCCTCGCCATCGCGCGCGCCACAGGCGTCATTGTGCAGGCCCGCGTTCCAGATGAAAAACTGCGGGGGATAGTGAAAGCGCGCCTGGCGGCCCTCGCCCATCGATTTGAAATGCTCGCCGAGGCGGTGCCGGTCAAACCAGCGATTTATGGCCCGAAGCCAGCCCGCCTCCTGGCCGACCATCTTCAGCTGCTGAAGGCCGGGGTGATCGAAACGTTCTCGGCCGTCGAAACACTGATCCTGGCACCGGCCGAGATCTACGAAGAAGCAATTAACCCGAACCACACCGCAACGCCATTGCCCACAGCGGAGCAACCACTGCGCAAAGCGAAACCGCTCTGCCTCAGCCAGACCGAGCAGGTTTTTCTCGAAACGCTGCGCGCGCAGTTTCCGCAGCATCATATCCAGGTTGATCGTCCGCTGTGGCTGATACTTCACCTCGAGGACTTGGCAGGCGAGTTTACGGCGCTGGAAATGAGCTACCTGCGAACGTGTCGAATCGACTTCGCCGTTTACAACCCAGATGGGAGACTCGTCCGGGTCTTTGAAGTACAGGCGGGGCCGCATCACGACCAGGCGGAGTGGATGCAGAAGGATGGATTGAAGTTTCGGGCATTCGCCCTGGCGGGCATCAGGCTCGAGGAATGGTTCTGAGTGCCCGCCAACGGTGTGTCATCCGCCGGAACGCGCTCACGGTGTATCTCGTGGAGTCGCCGGGTACCGTCCACGCCGTCCGTCACAAGGTGCCAGCGGGGTAGGGACGGCCGCCTGCAGTGCGCGGCGGTGGCCGCCCGGAAACTAAAAAGCGATCATGCAAAAATTAAAAACTGTCTGGAAGGATATGCCGGGCGTTGGTGCCGTGAAAACACCTCTCTTGAGTGGGGTTCGGCGTTGTACGATCCGCGTCGGTGGCCTTGATTGTATTGATGTGCTCCTGATGCCAGGAGGGTTGATTGCTCTGGTGCGGGCAGCGGACCGCCTCGAAGCGCCCGCCTTCCTGGCGCTCGGTCGAATTGTCGCGGCACACGCCGGCCAGCCGTTGCCCCACGCTCCGAGCGCTCCGGGTCCCGCCGTAAAGGTCCGGTGGAATGACGCCGCCACCGTTCCCTGGGGCCGCATCAGCCGCCCAGTCACCAGCTGTGTGCTAAAGACTGATACGCAGCATGTGCGACTCTTCCTGCTGTGCGACTCGTTGATGCCTGTCACCGAGGTCAGCTTTCTCCACGGTCCGGCAGATGATGCGATCCTTGGGGCGATTGGCAGGGCGCTGGTCCGGCATCAATCCGCGTGCAAGATCTCTTTCTCCTGACCGCCGTGAGAGTGATGTTTCGTCCAGGCCGTCGCGGAAGGATGACCGTGCGTTACCTCACCAAAACACTGACCCGATAATTTCGATCGGCCGAAACTCGCATGAACTACCATTCCAAACCCGACCTCGATCCCAGTGAGGATCTCACCGTAGACGCGGTCAGCCTCTTTCAAAGGTTCCGGCAGGCCTCGGACAAGAAGACGGTCGAAGCGTTGCTGGACCAGGAATTGGCCCGACATCTAAAACTCTGCGAACTGGCGATTCTGCATGCCGCCAACGCCGACATGTACTGGTGCGATCTTCCGCGCCATCCGATGCTTGATTTTGACATCTGGGCGCGCCGACACCTCGAAAAATTGGGGTTTGAAACCGAGTTCAGCAGGACGGCATGCAAGGAAACGGTGCCGGATAAAAACGACCCGAAAGAAAGCATCAGCGCGGTCGTGGTGCAATCGTCGCTCACCGCCAAATGGTTTCTCGCGAAGCCACTCAACCAGGAAGCCGTGGCCGCGGAATGGCACCGGCGTGAAAACCTTGAAGCCGAGGAACTCGTCAAAACTCCTCCCGAACGCCAGTCACACGGGAGCGGCCAGGATTTCGACGAAGGGAACGCGGTTTGGGCGGTGATCCTCGATGGAAAATTCGTAATCGAAGTTCAACGACGCAATCAGGGGGCGTTCCTCTGCATCTTTGGTCTCGACGGGAAATGCCTGCACACTGAAAAAACCAACCTCTCGTTCGGGGCAATCTTCGGTCCGGACGTCATGGATGTCGCAGCCTGGCAAATGCGGGCACAACAGATCGTGGACGGCTGGCAGGCACCGCAGCAGGGCGATAAGGGTCCGGTCCTTCCGTAGGTATGTTCTCGGCGCCACGTAACCGCGATCGACGGATGCTCTCTTCGCTGCCGAAAATCAAAGAAGTCAAAGGACGCTGGGGACGAATACGTCGGCGTGCTCTCTGGCCGCACCTTGGCAGGGAGGAGATGACCGAACTGAAATATCTAACGCCCGACGTGGCGCGTGCCTTCGTCGAGGCTGTCGAATCCGGTGCAATCAGCAGTCGCCAACCAAATCAGCTCAACGACAACGATCCACTTTTCATCCGAGGCCTCACCGCAAAACCATTGGCGTCCCACGGGGTGAAAACTACCGATCATAGGTGCTTGGTAATGAGCCGAAGGATAGGTTGTTGACCGAAGCGAGGAGTTGAGGATTTGGGCGATGCGGACGTTTGTTCACGATTATATATCACGTCTGCTGTCC
>JAUSGG010000103.1 GCA_030649165.1 Armatimonadota bacterium | reverse complement strand
GACGTTTTTCGGCAAAGCTCACACAGGCAATACGGAGTGCCGTCATCAGGAGAGAATGGGGAGCACTGACTTCCCACGGAAACGTCGTGGCCGATCCGGTCGGTCATCGCGTCCAGCAGGCGCGGCTGACCCGCGTACTTGGGATCGGCACGGCGCAGCTCATCGCTCATGCACGGCATCAGGTTACGACTTCCATCCGGCTGAAGAGCAAACCACTCGGGATGCTCTTTCATCTTGTCGGCCGGCACGTAACCGTTCAGCGAGCTGTCTCCGGGCACGCCGAACCAATCGACGGCCCAGGGATTCTGCTTGTGACGGACCGCCCAGAGCTCCCACTCCGGTCCAAAGGTCCAAGCTCCGCGCACGGGGAAATCGGGAAGCTCAGTCAGGGACATTTCCGGGAACTGCACGGTGGCCGCCTTGGGAACCACTTCTCCGTATTCGCCCGGCACGAACCAGCGCACCCCAAGACGGTCGAGTAGCTCATACACGGCGTAGCGGGTGCCCAGATACAGGGGACCCTTGTGGAATTTCTTGGTGCGGACCTCGTCAGACGCCTCTTTGCAGTCTTCAACTGTCGAGTCATTGCCGGCCAAGACCAGGGTGTCGCCGACGCAGTGGATGACGAAGCCTTCCTCGCGCAGAGACAGAGTGATGCCGCTCGGAATCTGCAGGCCGGAGATGGCGTCCGTCAGCTTACTGCGGCCAACCAGGACCTTGGCGCCGGTGACACGCTCGGCGTCGGTACGTATCTCCAGCTTCGCGCCGCTGATCTTCTCTACGTAAGTCTGGAGTTCCTTAGCGGCAAACGTCGCATTTGCGCTTGCCTTCTCGGCGATGACGATACAGCACGCCGGTTTGCCGTCTTTTACCAGCGTAAACGGCCCGGCGCACACGGCAATCGGCGCCAATGCAACCAGGAATATACAGAGCAGTCTTTTCATTCGGAAGAACCTCCTACAAAGCCTCAGGATATGGTCATCAATAAGCGTTGTCATTCCGAGGGGAGGAACGACGAGGAATATGTTTGTAACCACCTCTGCTATATTAGCAGAAAAGGGGGAGGGGCGATACCTTTCTGTAGCTTCCGCACGGGACTAATGAGACGTATGGGACCGATGGCGCCCTCAGACCTTCTCGTCCACCTCGTACCACATATCCCTGTTCTTCTTGTTCGTCGCGTCTTTCATCAGTTTCACGGCGTGCAGGATGCCGCGTTTGTCGGCGAGATGGCCCATTATATGCCGGAAGATGAAGTTCTTGCGGTCCCGCAGGAGCGGCCGGTCGAAGAGTTTCTGAATTCGATCATCGATCTTCACGTGTTCTCGGAGGAGCGCAAACGTGTCGTCTAGCCGGTCGTTCGCCAGCGCTTCCTCGATCTTCATCTCGACCTGTCGGGTCTGCCAGAAAAGGTGGCCGAATTCGAGCAAGGTCTGCTGGTCGCGAATGCGTCTTTTCACCTTCCCAGGGACCTTCGCTGAAATGGCTTCGCGAAGAAGCTGGCTGCAAGTCTCATAGGTCTCTCGATCGAAGACTTGGAGTATCTCCGGAATTCCCATTCCGAACCTGACGTGGTGTGCGGAGTCCTCCAGGGTCTTGAAGAACTGGAACATGGGCTCTGAGGCTTCCTCGAAGAACCCGCGGCAGTATTCACGCGCCAGGTCCTCCCATTGCGCGTCTCCATCCCACATAGTTCTCGCCGTCACGTAAAACGACAAGCCGTACGACGCCCACATTACCGGCACGTGAAACCACTGAGTGCCATATCCTGAGAAGCCTTGCGATCTCAGGCAACGGACGGTCCGGCAGGAGGACCTGCTGACAGGGAAGAGCATTCCGCACGAAGCGGCCGTGCTGGTGAGATAGTCGTAATAGTGGAACTCACCCTCGATGTGTTTCCGCCATTTGGCAAACAGCTCGTGGTACTTCGTATATTTCGGCGCGTCCTTCTCCCAGGTGGAGACCAGCGCCTTTGGAATGGTCTCCCGCAGTTCCTCATCCGTCGGCGGGTCATCGAGCGCGCGGTCCCATTTGCGTTCGAAGATGCAGAAGATCACATCGATGTTCTCCGGCAAATCATCGTCAAAATCGTCGGGAATCTCGGTATGGCTTGAGTAGCTGCCCACCTCCAGGCGAACGTGCGGAAACGTCTCCGCCAACGCCCTGGCTATCCTTGCCGTGAAGAGAAGATAGTTCTTCGTGTACTGCAAATTGTCCGCGGTCTTGCCCTTCCAAGGTTCTTCAACTGTCCGGCACGCATCGCACCAGCAGGGCGGCTGGCCGTCATTGGGGAAGAACGTGAACCTCGTCAGGTAAGGATGTTGCGCGAATAGATCGAGGAAGAATTCCTGGAAAATGCGGTTCACCTCGGGATGCGTCCAGCATATTCCGAACGAATCGCGGCCGTCCTTGACGGTACGTATGGCATTGGAAGGCTGGCCCGGATTATACGCGAAATACTCCGGGTGTTGGTCGAAGTATTTCGACGGCGGCATGATCGTCCTGCTCGCGTGGCCGAAGATGGAAACGTTCGTCTCTCCTCGCAGTGTTATGCACTCACGAACCCATTTGGCCGCCGCTTCCTCATGCAGCAACGGTCCTTCGCCCTTCCAGTTGAGAGCCACCGGCGGTTCAGCGTAACTCATGCCGACTTTCGCCGACCAATCGGGCATTCGCAAATCCGGACTGCAAACACAGTACCGAGAAGCCAGAAATGGCTCGTGGTAGTACTCCTTTGCCGAAACATCGATAGTGGCTTTCTCAGGCAGGTACTCATCCGCCGGCTTGAACTGCGGGAAAACGCATCCGAGCTCGGCCCTGAGGAAGTCATAGACACCGATCAGTGTTCCCCTCGGATCGGCGCCCACGAGAAACAGACGATCACCATCCATGATCCTCATGATGGATTGGCCGGCCATGGCGCGCGCTCCGGCAAGGGGCGTGTGGGCGATGTCCGCGACAATAAGCGCGGGCCCGCTGTCGGGGATTCCCCGCACGACCCGAAAGCTCGCCCCGCTCATTTTCCTGAGGTACTTCGTCAGTTGTTTCGCGGCGTGCAATTCGGCCGGCGTCGCGTCTGATGGGACGCAGACGGAGCACTTGGCGACGCCGCCCTCACAAATCCTCAAGGGTTTATATCTCCTTTGCTTCGTTCGTCGCTGATGCTCAGAAATTCCTCGCACATGGCTTCGATAGCCTCCGGGCGGTGCCCGGCCCCCGCAGGGTCGGAGTACCACTGCGCTATGAAACCTCCTTCGGGCCGGCCCAGATTCTTGACCATTCGGCGGCAGTAGGTGCGGATGTCTTCAATTGAGCCGTGGGCCATCGTCTGTTGAATGTCCACGGGACACCAGAACGTTATGCGGCCGCCGAATCGCTCGCCGAGCAGCTCCAGTCCCATATTCTCCTGCTGGTCCATCTGGATCACGTCCAGCCCGACCTCGATCAGGTCGTTAAGAATGGCGGTGATGTCCCCGCAACTATGAAGAAAGGTGAGGAGTCCGGCCTCATGCGCCGCCGCGTACACTCGGGCGTATCGCGGTTTCCAAATCGCGCGCCAGGACCGCGGGGAGATCATAAGGCCCTTCTGAAGACCCCAGTCGTCACAGAAGTAATAACCGTCGGCCCCCGCTTGGGCGAAACGCTCTATAGCGTAGAGGTTCATCTCGACCAGGATATCTATCAGCTTGCCGAGCTCATCCGGGTTGTTGAGAGTATCCGCCCAGGTATTCTCCAGCCCGCGGACGAAATGGACTCTCTCATAAAGCGAGACGCCGTAGGCCAGGAGGAACTTGTCGGTCGCCCCGTCTCTCGCTCCATCGAGGTCTTCCCACCTGGCTGGATCACGTATGTCAGGTATTTGCAGCTTGTCCCAACCCGACCAGTCCTTGAGGGGGAAATCCTTCACCTCTCCGTGCTTGGACACGCCGATGTTCTCCCAGACGCACCCCCACTCGTCAATACCCGCCCCGGGTCGGAGGTCGGGAGATCGGCTCATACCGGCGAAGGCGAAATCCGACCCGTATTCCGGGGCAAGGTTGCGCGGCAGGCGACCGGGGGATTGGAAACGAATGGCGCGAATTACTACTTCTTTTGGTGTCATGGTGAGATTTATGACCCCTCGTACCACATATCCCTGTTCTTCACGTTGGTTGCGTCCTAATCCTATCCCTCCAGGTACCCTACCTGGAGGGCTGCAACCTTTGGCTCGGTCTCTATTCCATGGGGACAGTTACATCTTCTTCCAGTTGATTCGAGATACCTTGTCCAATCGCGAACCATAGGGAAGGGACAGGGCGTCCCTCGTACAATTACCCGATTCTCCGAAACCACTTGACAAACGGCGGATAAGCCCCATGATGTATGTACATAAGGCCCGGTAGTTTACGGACTGCTCCAGTAGTACCAGCAACGCCAGGGCTTTCTTTGTATGTAATCTGGCTCCTGAGACAGTAAAGGGAGGAGAAGAAGGAAATGAAAAGTGTCTTCTTGTTCTTCGCCGCCTGTTTGCTCTCCGTGGCGGGTTCTCACACCCCGGCGTCCGCCGGATGGACGGTCGTAAACCTCAACCCCGATGGTGCGGTGTTTTCGCGGGCCTTTGGCGTCTCCAGTGGCCAGCAAGTGGGAGAAGCAGGTTTTGGCGGCCAGTATCACGCCGGTTTGTGGAACGGGACCGCCGCAAGCTGGGTGGACCTCGACCCGATCGGGTCGGGTTCGTCTGGCCGTGGCGTCTCCGGCGGCCAGCAGGCGGGCTACGCTACGGTGGACGCCCACGGTCTCCCTGGTTTGCAGGAGCACGCTGTCTTGTGGAACGGGTCTGCCGCAAGCTGGGTGGACCTCGACCCGTTCGCGTACCCTTCGGGAATGTCGGATACCTGGAGTTCGAGGGTCTATGGCGTCGGCGGTGGCCAGCAAGTGGGATGCGCCTATGTAGATGGCTTTCCCGTCAGTAGCCCTCACGCCAGCTTGTGGAGCGGAACTGCCGCAAGCTGGGTGGATCTTCACCCAAGTCCTGGGTTTGGGAGTTCGGGTGCTTGGGGCGTCTCCGGCGGCCAGCAAGTGGGCTACTTCGATGGTCCGCCCTTTTGGTACTTGCACGCTGCTCTGTGGAGCGGGACGGCGGCAAGCTGGATTGATCTCAATCCGGCCTGGTCGTATGGATCGAGTGCCTGTGGCGTCGGAGGGGGCCAGCAAGTTGGCGGAGTCGGACTAGGTAATCACCGTGAAGATGGAAACAACGTAAGCCACGCCAGCTTATGGAGCGGGTCTGCCGCAAGCTTCGTGGACCTCGACCAGGGCGGGCCCCCGCCCAATTATATAAACCGTTTGAGTCCGTACCCCTATGCGTGGAATTCCGGGGCCTATGGCGTCTCCGGCGGGTACCAAGCAGGCGCACAAGAGTTCGAACAAGCGCCGGACGAGTGGGTACCTCACGCCGGTATGTGGAGCGGGACCGCCGCAAGCTGGGTGGACCTGCACACGTTTCTGCCCAGTGGATACTCCGAATCGTATGCGTACGGCATTGAGACGTCGCCGGCGTCGCCAGGCGAGGTTTGGGTGGTCGGATGGGCTCACAACACGTCGTTGAACCAGCAGCAGGCGATACTGTGGCATGGTACAAACATCCCGCCGCCCCTGCCGCCCCTGCCGCCACCCCCGCCCCTCCCTGTGTGCGGCATCAGCAATAAGGCGGTATATGATCCGATTATGTCCGCCGCCTCCGCCAAGTTCACCTTCAAAGTATCGGGCAAGGTGACGGTTCTGATTAGTGGTTACTCTTTCACTGTTGATGATGGCTCCGGTATGCCGGTGATGGTAGTAGCTCCCGGATTGAGCGGGATTCAAGACGGGGATTACGCCGTCGCTTCGGGCACGTTCTCCGGCGCAGGCTTGAGTCTGGTGTTGCACGCTCAACCGTCCAATGTCGTGAAGCTGCGATAGAGGGTTCAGTGTTCTATCCCTCCAGGTACCTGGAGGGATAGGTTAGGCATTCTTTTCGCCCTTTCCTACTTTCGAGCTTTCATGTTAAGAAAACCCAGCATCAGAGCTTCGCGTTTGGGTCGTACCACATATCCCGGTTCTTCTTGTTGGTCGCCTCTTTCATCAGTTTCACGACGTGCAGTATGCCGCGGTTGTCGGCTAGATGGCCCATGATGTGGCGGTAGATCACCCCGTTCCCACCCTTGCCCCAACGCAAGAGAGGATGGTTGAAGAGTCTCTGTATGCGGTCATCGATCTTCAGGTGTTCGCCCAGCAGGGAGAACGTATCGTCCAATCTGCCGTTCTCAAGCGCTTCCTCGATCTTCATCTCGACCTGCCGGGTCAGCCAGAACAGGTGGCCGAATTCCAGCAGGGTCTGCTGGTCTCGAATACGTCTCTTCACTTTCGCTGGGACTTTCGCCGAAATCGCGTCACGAAGGAGTTGCCGGCAGGTGTCGTAGGTCTGCTGATCGAATATCTGGAGGATCTCCGGGATTCCCATTCCGAACCTGACGTGGTGGGCGGAGTCCTCCAGGGTCTTGAAGAACCGGAACATCGGCCCCGCGGCGTCCTCAAAGAACCCGCGGCAGTATTCACGCGCCAGGTGTTCCCACTGCGCGTCTCCATCCCACATGGTCCTGGCCGTCACGTACATCGACAGGCCGTAGGACGCCCACATAAGCGGCACGTTGAACCATTGAGTGCCGTATCCCGTGAAGCCCTGCTCCTTCAGATAGCGGATCGTCCGGCATGAGGACCTGCTGACCGGGAAAAGCATACCGCACGAAGCAAACGTGCTGGTAAGATAGTCGTAGTAGTGCAACTCCCCCTTCATGCGTTTCCGCCACTTGGCGAACAACTCGTGGTACTTCGTATACTTGAGCGCATCTTTCTCATAAGAAGAGATAAGCGCCATTGGCAGGGTCTCGCGAAGCTCCTTGTCCGATGGCGGGTCATCCAAGGCGCGGTCCCATTTCCGCTCGAAAATGCAGAAGAGTACGTCCAGGTTTTCCGGCAAATCTTGATCATAGTTGTCCGGGAGCTCGGTGTGACTGGAGTAACTGCCAACCTCGATTCGGACGTGCGGGAACTTCTCCGCCACGGCCTCTGCAATTCTGGACGTGAAAAGCAGGTAATTCCTCGTGTACTGCAAATCGTTCGTGGTCTTGCCCTTCCACGGCTCCTCGACCTTGCGACAGTTATCGCACCAACAGTGCGGTTGGCCGTCGTTCGGGAAGAAGGTGAACCGGGTAACGTACGGGTGGCGGGCGAAGAAATCGAGGAAGTAATCTTTGTAGATGCGGTTGACCTCGGGATGCGTCCAGCAAATTCCGAAAGAATCCCGGCCGTTCACGACCGTCCGTATGGCGTTGGACGATTGGTTCGGGTTGTAGGCGAAGTACTCGGGATGGGTGTCAAAGTATTTGGAAGGCGGCATAATCATCGCAGCCGCGTGACCGACGATCCAGATGCCGGGCTCGCCCCGAAGCGTCACAGTTTCGTGTGCCCACCATTCAGCCTGGTCTTCAGGCAGGAGGGGTTTTTCACCCTGCCAATCGAGTTCCACGCTGCCGTCGCATGGGACTCCGCCGCAGCTCATGCCGGCCTTTGCCGCCCAATCGATAGTGTTCATACCTCCTCCGCCGATGATGTAACGCCACGGCAGAAACGGTTCGTGATAGTAATCCTTTGGAGCGATCTCGATTGTGGCTTTCTTCGGGACATACTCGTCGGATGAGTTGGGCTGTGGAAAAACGCAGCGGAGTTCGTCCCTGAGGAACGCGTAGACGCCCGTAAGCGTCCCGCGCGGGTCCCCGCCCAGGAGAAAAAGGCGATCTCCGTCCATCACCCGCAGGACGGATTCGGCGGCCATTGTCCGCGCTCTGGCGAGCGGCGTATGATCTATGTCAGCGACGATCAAAGCCGGGCCGGCATTTGGAATTCCTCGGACGATCCGGAAACTCGCGCCGCTCATCTTCTTCAGATACTTCGCCAGTTCCTTCGCGGCATGCATCTCGGCCGGCGTCGGCTTTGCCGGGACGTATACCGAGAGCCTGGCAATTCCGTTTTCGCAAATCTTCACGTGTCTTTGTCTCCTTAGTCCTCTTGCGCCACAGATTACGGTTCTCCAGGTAGGATACCTGGAGGGATAGGGATATTGATTGATCGCGCGCGATATGACATCGCGCGCGAAACAGAACGGGGGATTTGAAATCCCCACGCTTGCCCGTTGTTTCGGGATTTGAGGGTTGGGCGTAAACTCAGTGGTTTACTCAGAACCTTCTTGTCCCAACCCGGAAATCCCGAAACAGGCTCCGGAGTTCTCCCACTACTCCTCAACAGCAATTGTCCCTCCGGCGGGCAGGCGTATTGTCTTTTGCCAATCCTTGTGACAGACTCTCTTGACTGCGTCTTCCTTGTCCGCGTTCGTCAGGGCGACCCTTGAAACCTTCCCCTGTTTCATATCCGCGGAGACCCGGATGTTTCCCGGCAGCGCGAGATCGCTGAAGGACACCGATTCCCAGTCCGGCGGTACGGCGGGGAAGATGACGATATCATCTGCCCGCGCCGTCACGAGCATTTCAGAGAGCGCCCACAGGAATGTGCCGTGCGCGGACACGTACCACTGCCGGGAGATCGATCCGTGCAGCCAGAGGTATTCGGCAAATCCGCCGAATGAATTCGTCGCGGACATCGCCCGCTCAAGGTGTTCGGCTGCGCGGGCATCGCCTCTCTGTGCGAGAAACGCCGCCGCGATCAACTCCGCCCAGGGAAAAATCTCGCAGCGCATCCGGGAGGAATGTCCCCAGCCCACGCCGGAACTCTCCATTACGCTGTCGAGGTATTTGCCGTAGGTCTTCATATCGTCAGCGCCGGCCGGTTTCAGGTCTTCGAGGATGATTAGAGAGAGGATCGAGCCGACGTTCAGATCGCCCTTTCCATCATGAGAATAGAGGATGCCGTTTTCGCAGTTCTTTTCCAGGGACGCCAACAGGCCTCTCCTCACACCTTCGTACTTCTCGCGGTCGAGCGGTTCGGAGAGGATATCGGCTGCCTGAAGGACGTGCGCGATCCCGACAAGGATGAGCGCCGTCGTCCACGTATCCCCGGCGCGCTCGTGAGCGGATTCGTCGAGGGTCTCGCACGGCTTGACGCGCATTTGGCCGACGCCTTCCTCCACGTACGCGCTGATGAGGAAATCGATCGTCTCTTTTGTAACGGGGAAAGCCTTGTGGAGATACGAGGCGTCGCGGGTGTAGAGATAATGCCGCCAGCAGGAAAGCGCGATGTCGCCGTTGAAATGCACCTGGTTTACCTTGAGCGCGGCGTGGTCGCGGCCCTCGAAGTCGAGTGTCCACCCGTAATACGCCTCGTTTTTCCCAAGCGCTCGGGCGTTTTCCCGTGCTTGGCCGAGCCCCTGTATCCATAGGGCCGTGATCTTCTCCGACTCTTCGAAGCGGTTGTTGCGCAGAAACGCCATCTGGTCGAACATCGCGTCCCAGTACACGAGACAGCCGTGGTTGTTCGGAAAGACCGGGGAAGGAACCATTGCGCCGGTTGGGTGTTGGACCGCCTTGAGAACATACCGGCTCAGTTTGTACTGATAGTCGATATCGGGGCTGACCGAGATCTTCGCCTTTCCCATGTAATCGCGCCAGTACTTCGAGTGTCTTTCGCTCGTTTCCTCGTATCCCGACTGGACTGCCTGCCGGAGGATATCCTCGGCTCTTGCCTCGTAATCCGGGGAGTCCGTATCGTCGGTCAGGCACGTGCAGCAGGTGAGTTCATTCCCCGGCTTTACTCCGGCTACTCGGATGAGCGTTCCGCTGGTAAGGTAGGGAAAGGTCGGGGATTGCAGCGCGGCGGAATCGCTCTTGTCGAGCTGGGAGCCAAAAAGCGGTTGCCTGACGTTGCCAATGGCCTCGATCATCTCGCCATTTCCGGGACCGGTGAGATGCATGACTCCGACGCCTTCAAACGGGCACTCCCGCTTGTCGGCAAATCGCGCATATATCCGGCCATTTCCCACGGAATAGCGCACGGGCTCGGACAAAGCGTGAACCGGTTTGCCGGTGTAGGTGGTCCGGTTGTCGTCAAGCGCAAAGTAGATCGAACCGTTTCGCGGAAATCTGTCGAACCTGAAGTTCAGCACGAAGATGTGTTCATTGGTGAGAAAAGAGGTGACCGTGAACTCGAATGGCCCGGCCTCGATCTCGGAGACGAGAGACGCGGTTTCAGGATCGAACGATTGCCGTGACGACGCGATCTCAATCGGGCCGGCTTCGGACACGAGACAGTACTTCACCCGCAGAAGCGGCAGCGGATCGCCGTGCGGCTCGGCCTTCCGGTCGAGTTTGTACCAGTACCCAAAGATGCCGTTCATCTGGTCCTTGAAAGCCATCGCGCCGGACCAGTCGAGGTAAAGCAAATCCACGCCGTTGCCCAGCAGACAATGGCCGTATTCCCGGTCGGGGTAGCGTCCGGGGACTTGTATCTTCATGTGTAATTTGACCCACTTTCCTTCTTCGTAATTCGCCCAAGAGAGACAAGTTCCTTCGTCGCCCCGGCTATGGGCTGTTGACAAACCCGACTCTGGTTTGTAAGGTAGACCAGAGTCGCTATAGGCTGTCGAGGCCGTTGGACGGCCACGCATACTGTGTCCACGAGGAAAGGAGGATCGTTTTGACACTTCTAACCCGTTCCAACTATGAGGACTACTTGGTTCTATTGTATTTTGGGTCAAACGACGACTACCTGGCCACGTGTATTGATAGGGCTTACCTAGACTTTAGTAGGACACTGCACGGAATTGGCTCTGGCGATGGGAAAGCACAAGAAGAAGCAAGAACCGCATTGAGATCCGCCATAGAAAGCCTCAGAAACGGCAAATCAACGGTGGATAGCCAGGAAGCATTCGACGATTGGCACAAGAACATCTGTCAGACGCTGGCAACAGTGTTCAGGAAATACGGCTACGAACACTTCTTCGTGGGGCAAGCGCAGAAGTGGATCAACATGACGCTCAAGTACATCTTCACAATGGGCGAAGAGCGGGTCCAAGGATTTGCTGGCTTATACGGCTATTGTCATGTTCCGATTGATAACATTATCCTTAACGCCTTGATGGAGCACGGTTTTCCTGGTCTACCGTGCAGTTGGAGCCGCCTGGACGATTACGACCTCTACTTGGAGCACCAGAAATGGGTCCGTCAGCATTTTGAGCTGCTTCCACTGGATGTCGAGTTCAGGCTCTGGATGGGCGAGTGCCTGGACCCATAGTCGCGTTCTACCGACCACACCCGCTCAGAGATTCCTCAAGCAACCCCACGTCCTCTTTGAACATGTCCGGCTTGTCCTTCTGGCAAATACCTACGCAGACGGCATCCGTGGGGCGCATTGCCCCGGCGGCATATTCGAAGGCTTCTTTGGGATCGTTGCGGCCCGCGGCAAGAATCTTGTAGTGTATCACGGGTCTGGACAGTGTCCTGATAAGGCCGGTCATTATGCGGCGGTCATCTTCGAGGAACCATTCGGTCATACCGGACACGTGCCCTGCTTCCTCATCGCGATGCGCGGAGTTGTAGTAAGAGCACATGTAGTAGTCTACGTCCAGGTTTTCTTCCGCCCACTCGAACACCTTGGGGTTATGCCCCGCGATACCCGCCAGCATGCCGTTTTGCCGAATCATGTCTACCACCGGAGGTATCTCGCTCGTGCGGCCTTGCGCCAACAGGTGGTCCATCACGCCGCCGTGGATGTGGCAGGCCTTTGCTCCGCCGGAGGTTGCTCTCGCGACGCAGGCCTCGTGGCTGCCGACCTCGGGACAAGTCTGAGCGAACCACTGGAGTTTGCCGCCCTCGTCCCAGTACTCCAGAAGCAGCCTCATTATGTGGTAATCCATACGAGCGATAAGAGTGTTCACTCCCAGGGATTCCGCTTCGCGCAGCGTCTCCTTGATTCTGTCGGTCGTGAAGTACCGCTTCATCGCCAGGTCTGTTTCCGGCAACTGGTGCGAAAACCCGCTGAACGGGTTGCTGCCCACGATGAAGCGGCTGATCTCGATTCCTTTGATGGCGACATGCTGCATTGCGTGTCTCCTTGTTGTTTCTGACATATTGACCTCACCCCAACCCTCTCCTAAGAGGAGAGGGAGCATATTCGCCATAGCGCCGCATTGCTTCACTGAACGCCGGGATGCTCTTCCAGTCCACTTCCTCGGTCAGGACGTGGCACGGAGCGGCGATGTAGCCGCCACTCGGAGCCATAGTCTCCAGCGTCCGGCGGACGCCTTCAATAACCTGTTCGGGATTTGACCGCGCCAGTACGCTCTGCGCGCCGACTCCTCCCCAGAACGCGATATCACGGCCGTACTCGCGCTTCAGATACGCCAAATCCATCGTCTCCGCCTGAACTGACTGAAGCACATCGACGCCGATCTCAATAAGGTCGCGTATGAGCGGGACGACGTGCCCGCAGCAGTGAAACGCCACTTTGACTTCGCTGCTGAGGCTGTGAAGATGCGATATCAGCTCAACGTGGTGAGGCCGATACCACTCTCGGTAGTACTCGGGGCTCATAACCAGGCTGCGCTGAGCGCCCAGGTCATCGCCGGTAAGGATAATGTCCACTCCGGCCTCGATGTACGCGCCGTTCACAACCTTCTTCCACTCGGTAATCCGTTCGAGCATACCGCGAAAAGCGGATGGATTGTCGTACGGAATGACAAGGGTGGCGTCGTCTCCGAGCCAACACTTTGCCTGCTCGAATATCCCCATATGGTATCCGGTAGAGGCAGCCTTGCCTTGCTCGTGCGTTTTCCTGATTCGTTCCCGGCAGTCTTCCACGTCCTCGCTGGTCGGCGCCGGGGTCCACTCAGTTGGATCGGCCCCCACAGGGCATAGGGGCTGGGCCATGGAAACCCAGCGAATATCGTAGCCAAAGTGATCGCATAGGTCGATATCCGCAATCCCAAGGGCGCCGCCGAGAGACCGGCGCAACGAGTCGCAGGCCAGCAGGTCGTATGGAACACGATCCGGTTCCTTGAAACTCAGCGTGGTCAGCACCCGTTCCCGAGAGTTCATTGCGCTTCCCCAGGCTTATTTTACGTTGATCCTTACCATATCGCCGTACCCCAGCTTCGGCAGCGTGATGGTCCACATACCGCGCTCCGTTTTCGCCTTTACCGGACCACAAAAAGCTGAGACAACCGACTTGAGCGGTTTTGCTCCTGCCGGCGGGCGGATAGTGATGGTCACTTGATCATCAGTAGGCTCGCGGTAGTTCGCCAGCGGCAGCATGAAGACGCCGCCCGGCGCGGCGATCAGGCGGGTGTCGATGTAATCGACGTTGCCGATGCGCGGTTTGACGCCGGCAGTAACCAGAGGCAGGCCGATGACGCGAGCGGCGTTCTTGTCGTAAGTGTTCACAACGCGGTGCGTGTTGGGGCCGCGGTCCGGCACGCATATCTCCGGCGTCGTCAGGCCGGTCCACACGTACGCCATCCCCGGCAGCGCGGCCAGGTAGTAGACTTTGCCTTTGCCCAGCGCGCGGACGATCATCGCCGGCGATTTGTCATCCTTGAAGGTGGCAAGCACCTGCGCTCCCTTCACCGGCGTGATGCGCTCTCTTGTCGCCAGCGCGGGGAACTGCCAACCCTTGCCGACGACGTTCGTGATCGGTTTCAGGAACGGCAACTCCTGGCTGGTGCGCAAGAAAGTGTCGCGCTCTTCGATCTTGCGCGAGGCGACTCCGACGAACCGCTGCAACGCCGGATTTGCCTCCTTGTATGCGCCGTAGCGGCCAACTCCCGCGGTGGCAAAGACCACGCCCCCCGCCTTTACCCATTTGTCCAGCGCGGGCGCCAGACTGCCGGGGATGCAATCGCCGACCAGGAAGATGACCTTATAGCCATCGAGTATTTTCGGGTTGAGCACATCGTCTTCCACCAGGATGTCCGGCGAGGAACCCGCGAAGGTCAGCGCGGTGTAGATGCCGACGCGATCCTGGTGATAGGTCAGGCGGTCCTTGCGAAAGTCTGGTCCGGAAGTCACGAAATCCTGCGCGATGCGGGAATGATCCCAGCGCTCCGTGCTTTGGCTGAGCAGAAGCGCTACCTGCGATGGCACCACATGCGACTGCTCAAGGACATCCTCCACCAGGCCCATCGAGTGGGTGATGTCGCGGAGTGCGACGAATCGGCTCGTGTCGCGATGATCGATGTGATTCTCTGTAAAGGTTTCATTCATGCCCATCCCGAAGAAATCCAGGTTCTTCACGCCGTGCGCCAGGTGCGAGAAGGCAGTGCGAAGGAAGTCGCCATCGGTGTTGCCGGGCGAGTGCGGCATGGTGTATTGCTTTACGATCGCCTTCGGGTTGAAGCGCATCCCCGCGCGGAAATGCTCGGAGATGTAGCCGTTGACGATCGGCGTTACCTGGCCCATCTGCCAGAAGTATTCGCTGTGCCGCCCGAAGTCCGCCGCGCCCTGTCTGAACCACTTAACGTACATGGTGGAGTGCGGATAATAGTAAGGGTAGCACGAGTAGTTGGCGCCGCAAAGGACGTCCGGGCCGAGCGCCTGTTTGATCGCTCTCGCGCCCTTCGCTACCCAGGCGATGGTCATGTCTTCGTAGAAGATCGTCGAATCCACGAACAACTTTGGCTTCTCCGCTGACGCTTCCGCGCTGGAATCGGGCCGCATTTGCGCCGGATCGATTTTGCCCCAGGATGTCCGCCAGTAATCGGCCGGTTTGAAGGCCAGGCGGTTCTTTTCCAGCCACTTCTGCCACAAGGGGTGAATCACATCCTCGGTCTTCAAGTCGGGATTCTTGAGCTCGGCTTTTTTCTCAGCCATCATGTAGGTGACCCACTCGGAGAACCCGATCTCATCGCCATAGTCGAACCAGCGCATGTACGGCCCCATCTTGGCTTCGTCGACAGCCTTTTTGGCTTTGGCGATGTTCGCGGCCGTAGGCGGGAACCTGTATTCGCCGTAGGCCACGCTCTTGTTCAGATCGATTCCAACCCCTTTCAGGCGAGCCCTCTCCAGTGCGTCAGGAATACGAGGGAACGAGCGCATGCCCAGCGCGGCGTAGAACTGAGCATACTTCGTCCCGTAATCGTGAGCCGTATCACCATAGGGTACGGCGCCCCCGTAGCAGAGAGGTTTCGTCGGGACCTTGCCGGGCGCCGGCGACGCCTTGAGAGACGCGAGGATCTTGTCCAGTTCCTCAATTGCGGTGACGGCCTTTTCGCCCTTGTTGGGATAGGTCGGCAGGAAAATGCCGACCCAATCGCCATTTGATTCCACAAGCTCCTCGGCGATCCAATCGTCGTAGGGCACGCCCGGTCGCATCGGGCGGTTGATTATCATGCTGTAAGGCCGAACAGCGACAGTGAACGGCTGCGCGACGCTCGGTATGAATCGAGCCATGCCGAAATGGCTGGTGTCCTGTCCCAGTATCGGCATCCAGTCCGAAGTCGCGCCCGGAGCCAGGTCCTTCACCCCCGCGGAGGATTCGCTCACCCACCACGGCAGGCGGTTGTAAGTGTGCCGGACGTCAAAGCTCATGGGCTTGTCGCCGCGGTTCATGTAACGCACCACGTAGCGCGCGCCGAGCGTGTCCCTTGCCGCGTTGAGGATACCATACCAGCCGTTGTACGGCGCGTGATGCCGCCACTCGTCCATCGTATCCGAGGTCAGGTAGAACATATCGATATTCCGGTTGGCGGTCAGTCCCGGAATCCAGGGCTGCTCGACCGTCTGCAGCCGGATGCGCACGGGCGCATGTTCGAGCCAGGCGATGTCCAGAGGCTCTTCGGTCAGCCCCTCGTTCCCCCAGGGAGGGTCATATTGCTTCACAAGCTGCGTTCCGTCGGACCACGGAGTAGTGCGCAGGCTCTCACGTGTCCCCATGATCTTCTCGGCAACCACTTTGCCGTTCTGCTCCACGGAGACCTTGAAGCGGGACTCGGTGAACGGCATATACTCGTAGCGGACCCAGAGGCGATATGGACCGGCCTGCGGAGCATTTCCAGCGCCGATAGACGCCGAGGCGACTACGTCCTTCGCGTCCGCGTGAAGGAACCGTTCGCCCGATGTGTGGGAAAAACCGATCATATCCACACAATAGTTGCCTTCGCCCATCCTGATCGGCTTCCAGCCGCGTTCGATCGTGAAATCCTCCGCCTCGAAAGCGACGGCGGGAGCCAGCGTGAACGGCTCCTGGGCGTAGGTCGGCGCGCCGTTCAGCATCAGGAGGCAGAAGACGATTACCACGGGAAACTTGATGTCCATATTATAGAAACTCCAGTTTTCGGCATTGAGTCGGAAGAGTTGGCGGAGTCGAAGGTCATCGTGCGACCCCCGCGGCTCGGATGAGCGGCTTCAGACTGTTTATCGGAATAGCGAACACCCTCGCGCCGGCAGCGACGGCGGGCGTGAGTCGGCCTGCGTCCTTACTCTTTTCGAGTTGTTCAGGGGAGATCATGGCGGTAATCATCGCGACAACCTTACCGGAGGAGTCAAGGACCGGCGCGCCGGCTCCACCAACGCCCAAGGTTCCGGACAGCCCCAGTAGACCGACCCGCAATGGGTGGACAGTCACATTCAAGATAGAGACTTTCCCGTCCAAAACAGGAGTCTCCTTGCGCGTTTGCCAATATATCCATGCAGCGTCCATTCCGGGCCTCACGGTCGAGGAGTCGCCCAGGCTAACCTGTCTCGCCTTAGGATTCTTGACCTTCAGCAATGCGGCATCGAGTCCTTTATCGACCTTCACCACATCGGCTTTCATCTTGGAGCCATTGCTGAACGTGACCGTAATCTTCTGTGCTTTCTCAACAACGTGGTATGAAGTCAGAATGTGGCCGTTTCGATCCACTACGAATCCTGATCCCGTGCCTACCACCAGCGTAGGCGACGACCCGTGAGGCGCTGGGGCTTTCCTCGCTGCGTCAACCAGAACCACCGACGGCAGATTTGCGCGAACAGCATTCGCCGGATATTGCTCTTGAGCCATTACCGGTCCCAATGCCGCGAGACATGCTGCCATAATCAAACCTGTGACCTTGTTTCTCCAAGCCATCTTCTGCACCTCGCTCATCGAGTTGTAGTAGGTTCCACGTGCTTAGACCCGGCGACGTCGCGGACCCTTCAATCTGGTCGCTCGTGTCTGAGGTGTTTCGGGAACTTGTTCCCGAAACGCAGGCAATCCCTCCGCACTAGCCACTAACCACTAACGACTTCGCCCGACCTCCCACAGAAACCCCGACCTCTCCAAATTATCCGTCTCCGCGGCGTACACCGTCCCATCGTCAGTAATCGTAATATGGTGCACGATCACGCATGATGCGTTCATGTCCGCATCGTACAGCCTGACGTTGTCGCGGAATTGCTTCTTCTCACGGTCGTATGCAAACACGAACGTATTGTAGTTCTCCCCGCCGCCGCCGTAGAGAAGACCGTCTTTGCCGATGCAGAGACCGGCGAGGCGGGTTCCCGGATACGGCTTGCCAAGATACTCAAACTCAGCGTTCTTAGGGTCCAAACGCACCAACCCGCCCGACACCGTGCCGACGTAGATATAGCCGTCGCCGCCGTTGAGCATGCCGTCGATGTCTCCTCCGTCGTTCCCGTGCATCTTGGGCAGCAGCGTCCTGATGAAATCTATCCTGTCCTCATCCGGGAGGTATTTCAGGAGACGCTTGTCGCTGCTTCCGAACATCGCCCAGGTCCCCCAAAGGTTGCCGTCATCGTCAACCGCGGGAATGTGAGGGCCCGCGCCAATCGCCTCGAAGTTCGTCGTCTTGCCCGTTTTCAGGTCGAATCGGAAGAACTTGTTGAGCGGCCAGGTGAACCCGTAGATGATCTTCCGCTTCTTGTCCATGGCGATTGTCTGGATATACTCGTGCGGCGCGGGGATCGCCAGAATGCGGATCTCCTTCGTCTTTGGATTCAGCGAAAATATCTTCCCGCCCGGGGCCTCAAGATACTGAAACGGCTCAATCAGGCCGGCAGTCGCGCCGTACATCATGCCGTCGTCATCGAGGATGAGCGATCTGTGAATCTTGACGTCGTATTTCTCGCCCACCCTCTCATAGTGCAGCGATTCGAACTTCTTCGACGCGGGATCGAACGTGAAGAGGATGTCGTTGTCGGCGGCGGTGATGCCGCAATACACCAGGCCGTCAGCCGGATTGTACTCTACAGTCGTGAACGCAATCAGATTGTGGTAATAGTCGTGGTCAACTTGCTCAAGCTCGCTGAACGCCTTTCCGGCCATATCCTTATACCAGTTTGCGATCGGCTTGGAGATGTTCTTCAGCACGTGCGCCTTCACCCTGCATTTTCCCATCGGATTGTCCCTTCACCGGGGCCAGGTATGCCCGGAGCTATTTGTACAGATACAGACTTCGACAAATCGTATCTCTTTACCCTGCATTTGTCTGGGAAACCCGGAACTGATTGCGAATAGGATGGGCAAGACGTGTGGGTCGAGACGGGGGAAGCCACAGACCATCATTGCCGGAGGCGGAACCGGGTCGCGTCAACCGCGGAATACTCTTCCGGGCGCCACTTGCGATTCCGAACCTGAGACCATTGCTTGCAAGATGAGGTCCGCGAGTTCCTCGACTACACGAGAAGCGACTCCGGACTCTGCGCCGTCAATGTCGTAGGTCAGTGTGGCGAGGATGGATGTGGCTTGAATATGGTCATCGGGTATGCCTTTTCGACGAACCCAGATCTTTGGCAGGCTGGACAAATGGTAACCTTCGACCACTACTATATCGCAATCGGTAAAGAACCAGCCGATGACCCGCTCAATCGGCGCGGGGGCATCGAGGTCCGTCACCAGGGCCAGCTTTTTGTCGCAGGTGATCACGGCTGTTGACGCGCCCGCGGCCTTGTGCCGATAACTATCCTTCCCTGGACGGTCGATCTCGAACTCATGAGCGTCGTGCTTGACCGTGCCCACTTTGAGACCGTGGCCAGTCATTTCAGGAACCAGCCGCTCGATCAGGGTGGTCTTTCCGGTTCCTGAAGCGCCTACTATTGCCAGGGCAAATGGCCTTGTCTTCCTGTCATGACTCAAAACAAAGGGCCTCCACTTCGTCGCCCTCGGCGATCTCCGCCGTGTTCTCGGGAATAACTATCAGGCAGTTGGCTTCGGCCATCGGCTTATGCAGGCCGGAGCCCTGAGGGCCGACGGGCTTGACTCTTGCCGCGCCGCTGTCCGAAACATATATCCCCCGGACGAAACTTGTTCTGCCCTCCCTGTCTTTAATCGCGGCTTCGCTGATTGCCCGGACCAAGCGTCCTGGTGTCGACGCCTTCCCCATCATCTTCATTAGAGCCGGCCGCGCGAGTGTCTCGAACGTAATCATGGCGGAAGCCGGGTTGCCAGGCAGGCCGAAGAGCGGCTTTCCACGGATTCGCCCGAAGAGGAACGGGCTGCCTGGGCGGATCGCCACCTTCCAAAAGATGATCTGCCCGAGTTTATCCACGGCGGGCCGGACGTAGTCGTAGTCGCCCATGGAGACCGCGCCTATGGTGACGATAACGTCCACCGTCTCAGCCAGAGAAGCGAGCCTTGATTCCACCTCAGACTGAACGTCGGCCACCGCTTCGCCGCGAACTGGAACGGCTCCGATTTCCCTCAGGCGAGCCGCTATGGCGACTGATGCGCTGTCACGGACCTTGCCCGGCTCCAGGGCGGACGCAATCGGTATCAATTCTGAGCCCGTAGCGAGCAGTCCAACCCGTGGCGCGGGATAGACCAGCGGATTCGCCGCTCCGACCGCCGCCAGCAACGCGAGCTTATAAGAGTTCAACACGGTCCCAGCGGATAACGCCGGCTCCCCCTTCTTCAGGTCCTCGCCTGCCGGCCTGATGTTCTCCCCGAACCTCGCGGAGCGTTTGACAAGTATCGCGGACCCCGACTCCTCGACCATCTCCACCGGAACTACGGCGTCCGCGCCGACCGGGATCATTCCCCCAGTCATCACCTTTATTGCCGTGCCTTGCGACACCTCATGCGACGGGCTTCGCCCCGCGGGAACTCGCTCAAGCGCGCGAAGGCTGACTGGAGACTCCGCGGTCGCGGTCGTCACATCGGCCGATCTGACGGCGTAGCCATCCATCGCCGAGTTGTCGAAACAAGGAATGTCCTCCGCCGCGAATATGTCTTCCGCCAGCGTCAGTCCAAGGCATTCTTCGAGCTGCAGGCGTCTTGGCGCCGTTGGAGTGAGGTTGTTCAAGATCGTGTTTAGAGCATCCTGGAATGTCAGCATGTGTCTCGGTCCTTTCAGCTCAACACCACGAGGTTCATACCCTCCGATTCGAATCCTCCCGATCCCCATCGGCCAGACCCTTCTTGAACTCCTTCAGGCCGCTTCCCATTCCACGCGCGAGTTCGGGCAGTTTCCTGGCGCCGAAAAGAAGAAGCACAACCGCGAAGATGATTAGCAGTTCATGAGTTCCCAATCCAAGCATTCGATAGTACCCTCCATTCTTAGAATTCCCGCTTCAAGCCGACGTACAGCCGCGTCTTCAGATCTTCTCTCGACGACCGGCCCAACCCGTGACCCCACGCGACATGCCAGATCGTGCCGTGCTTATAGTCAAAGCCGATATCAAAACCTGTCTTGCAGCGTCCGCCATGCTCCTCAGGCGAGCTTCCGTAGACCTCGGCAAGCAGCTTTGTTTTCTTGCTCACCGGCTTGCGCCCCGCCAGCGCCCAATAAACGACATCCGGCAGGTCCAGCCTGGCCCCGGCAACTTCCGGATCGCCTACACGAATGTACCCCAGATTGAAGATCGTGTCGAGCTTGCCAAGCCATTTCTCTGCTCTCCAGCGAATATCCAAATCCACGGAGCCCGATCCCAATCCGTTTTCATTGGGCGCGTTAGCCAGTTTCATTTCAAAGGAAACAGCGCCCGCGGGGCGGGTCCGGGTCTCGTTTGCAAACTGATACTTGGTACCTATCACTACGTCACCCAGTCCCGATGCGCGAGATAGCCCGGACCTTGTCACGTACGGCAACTCTACCGTAATCTCCTGGTGAGGCCGATTGCCATACACTATCTCCACGAGGTCCACAACCTTCTCATCTCCATTGGCCTTTTGCTTGGTCTGACGACCGAAGTACACCTCGTAATGTCCGAGACCAGCAGGTTCCACATCGCCCGCGACCAGCGGAGGAACCGCAAGAGACGGGTTGGCCGCGAGCAACATCGGCGTAAGTATAAGCGCCGCCAATACTGAAACTCTTGAGGCTATCATTACGAGTGGCCCTCCCTCACACATTCTCATCAAGTTCGTAGCGAATAAGAGCGGCCACAACTCGCGCGAGCACGCGGTAGAATTCAGTAGCGGCCGCTTTTTCCAGGTCGCTACAAAACGCGGTCCCCCATTTCGAAAGATGCTGAGTGACGAAATCGTTCCTCTGCGCGGACGTCACACCGGCCAGCGTGAAGTCGCCGGCGCCAAGCAGGTCGGCGATGTGTTTAGACATAGCGCCGAGGAATTGCAGCTCTAGCCCGATGTGGTCATCAGGCTGAGTGTCGGATGAATCCTGACACAGGCAGGCTTCCAGGTACGCCAACCGCACGCTCTCCGTAATCTCTGTGCATACCTGACGCTTTCCGGACAGATAACACGACTCCCAAGGTGGGGCGGGCAACTTCTTGACGCCGGAGAACAACCCGGCGTAGTCCGCCCTGATGTCCACCAGCGGATGCGACATAGACTCGCACAGCGCCTGAATCTCTGTCGCTGCCTCAGGGAGAACACTGCTGATGTCCTCCCGTATTGCGAACAGCTCGGATTTTGCCGAGCTGAACAACTCGTCTGTCGGGACATCCAATATCAGCCGTCCCAGGGCGGTATAGGCCCGCGCCAAACCGTGGTGGGCGCGGGCCATCCTCTCCTGATCGTTTCTGACAATCATAGGAGTATTACCGTCCCGGTTTGAACCGAATCGATGGGTTAGTCAGCGACGGGTCGGCAAATCCAGGCACCGCTCTGGCCCGTGCTTTTGCCTTCACCTCTTCCAGAGTTCCGCTTTCCAGAGCCAGACCCATACAGGTAAGAGCGCACGCGGGCGCGAGCCCCTTCTCCAGCCTGTGCGCGCATAGCGTGCACTTGTCGATCTTGCCTGTTTCCGGATGGTACTGCGGCGCTCCATAAGGGCAGGCGCGGCACCGCTGGCAGCCCACGCACTTTTCTACGTGGAACAGCACGAGGCCATCCTCGGCGCGCTTGTACAAAGCCCCTGTCGGGCAGGCTTTTACACATGCCGGCTCCGCGCAATGATTGCAGGCCATCGACACGTAATCCCGCTTTACGTTCGGGTATGTTCCCGTGTCAACGGCGACCACTCGTCGGCGCCTGACCCCGACAGGCACGTCGAACTCCTGTTTGCACCCTGCCTCGCAAGCGCGGCAGCCAATGCAATTGAACTGATTGAAATACCAAGCGTGTTGTTTTGCCATTTGTCTCTCCTATGCTAGGCCTTGTACACCTTAACAGCGATCTCTTTGGTGATCGCCTGGCCGGACGCGAGTTCAGCCTTGCCGGCGCAGAACTGTCCGTCGTCGGTCCCCTTGCCTTTGGCGATTTTGCCGAGAGCGGAGTGGCCGTAGCCGTGCTGTAGTCCGACGACCTCCGGGTGAATCCCTTCGGTGAATTGGACTCTTGACTTGGCCTTGGCGTAGGCGGACTCGATCCAAACCTCGTCGCCGTCTTTGATCCCCAGTTTCTTGCCGGTCACAGAGTTCATCAGAAGTGGGTTGTCCGGCTTCATCTCCATCAGCCACGCGTTGTTGAACGTGCGAGTGTGCGTATGCTCGGCCTGCTTCCAGGCGACCAAGTAGAGATCATAGCCCTCACCGGGCATCACCTCAGGATCGGTATAAGCCGGGTTCGCGTCGAACCCTTTCTCCGCGAACTTCTTGGCGTACAGCTCGATCTTCCCGGATGGGGTGAAGAAGCCCCGCACGGACTTGTCGCCTTTCTTCATACCGACTTGCTTCCCGGAGGCGTCTTTGATGACCCCCTTGTCGCTCGTAACGGCGCCGTCAGGCAACTTTATCTCCGCGGCGTACTTCTCATACTTGGTTTCTCCTCCGATCCACGTCGCCCCGGGAAGCGCCTTCAGATCGGCAAGTCCGATCTTGATTCCTCCCTTGAGTTCCGCGTCGAGGAGTTCTTCGTAGCTTATGTCAAACCCAGGGAACCCCATCTTCCGGGCGACGGCCATCACGAACTCGTATTCCGGCATGCCGCCAACCCACGATTTCACGGCGGGCTGCCGCAGGGCGAGAGCAGGGAAGGTCACCCAGTTGCTGTTCAGGTCATACCTTTCAAGAGCGTGGCTTCCCGGAACTACAATATCCGCCATTTGCGCGGTTTCGCTCATATGGGTGTCCACGCAGAGCACGAAGTCCATGTTCTTGACGGCTTCTCGGTTCTTCGCTCCGTTGGGCACGGACATAACGAAGTTCTGGAACACGAACACCGCGGCCTTGGGTTGGTAGGGCTTGCCGGAGATCATTGCATCCCGCGCCTCCACATAGATTCCAGACTTGTGGCCGAACGGGTACTTCGTTCCGAGGCCGTCCACCCGCGCTCCCTTTGCATTTGTGGTGTCCCAACCCGCAACGTCGGAACGGTGCTTGCCGCCTTTCTTGTCGGGGATCACCATGGTTCCGGGTTTGTCATACTGGCCGAGCAGGGCAGGCAGGCTAGCGATCGCGCGAGTGCCTTGCGTGGCGTTCGTGTGGTGTCCCGGTCCGGACCATGCGTCGACCACGGCCGGCTTCGTGGCCGCCAGCTCTCTGGCTATCCGGCGAATGGTGTCGGCAGGAACGCTGGTGATCTTCTCGGCCCACTCCGGAGTCTTGTCTTTGACGTATTCGGCGTACTCGTCGAAGCCGACGACCCATTCGTCTATGAAGGCTTTGTCGTAGAGCTTCTCGGTGACAATCACGTGCCCCATACCGAGGGCCATGGCGCCGTCAGCGCCGGGTCTGATCGGAACCCATTCGTCGGCTTTGGCGGCGGTCGCCGAGAACACGGGATCGACCACCACGAGCTTCATCCCGTTTTCCCTGCCGCGGTTAATGATGGCGGGCAGGAGCGCCCATTTCGTAGCCCCCAGGGGGTTCCATCCGAACAGAAGCGTGTACTTGCTGTTCTGGAAATCGGCCAGGGGACGATCATCTCCCATGACCAACTTGAACCCGAGTTTCCTTGCGACGTCGCACAGATTGGAGTGGTTGTGATAGTTGGGCGTTCCATACGCCGTGCAGAAATCGACCTGGACGTGCGTGAATGAGTGGTCCTCGCTGAACCAGACCAATGCCTGCGGTCCGTACTTCTGCTTTATCTCCCCCAGCCTAGTCGCGACCTCGGAGATCGCCTCGTCCCAGGTGATAGGCTCCCATTTGCCGGATCCGCGCTCGCCAACGCGCCTGACCGGCGTCTTCAACCGATCGGGATCATAGAGAGACTTGACCGCCGAGTTTCCCTTAGGGCACATGCGAGCGCCTCGTGACTTCTCTTTGGCGAAGTCCGTGGATATATTCGCAACCCCGATTGGGTTGAAGTCGTTCGGTTCTATCTTCTTAACGATCCCATTCTCGACCAGCACCTTAATGCCGCTCTGGCCTCCACACATGTTGCAGCACGTGTATATCCACTTTGGCGCGCCGGACGCGAGTTCTTCGGCGTGGGCCGCCGAAATGGTCCGCAGCTTCTGGCCAACGATCGGCATCCCGCCGAGCGCGGTGGCCGCGGTAGCCAGGCCCGCGACCTGCAGAAACTTCCTCCGCGAGCACTTGGCGCATACGATTTCGCTGAGAATCGATTCAGTCGGCTTATTCTTCGACAATTTGCTAACCTCCATTCCCCACAGGCTTTCCGGAGTACAGAGTTCGTCCTCCGTGACAGCCAAGACAGTCCTTGCCGGTCACTTTTGCCAGGTTGACAAATGTGGCCTTTGCCATTTTCTTTTTCCAGTCGGCGTGGCACTTCACGCAGTCCATCTTCTGCATGGCAACGCTCATCTTGCTCGACCACGGACCGTGGCACTGCTTGCACATACCGGGTTCCACTTGCTTCCGAAGCTTGGCGGCAGACTCGTCTCTAAGATCAACTGACTTGTGACAGTCGACGCATACCAGCTTTAGCAATGGCGACCCGAGGTGGAGCGGGTGAAAAGCCTTGATCTTCGGATTAGAAGACTTCTGCTTCGTCACATTACCATGACAGCCTACGCATTTCGTCGCGTTCGCTTTGGCGTTCTTGTGGATGTCCACAAGATTACCGGACGGACCTGCGCCGAGCGCAGCCGCGTATGTCGCGGCCAAAACTACGACCAATATTTTCACTTCGCATGCCCTCCTTGACGTGTCCAAGCTGGGGGCTATCGATTGCCCCCAGCCTTGGTAATCGACAGGCGCTTGTTTGCCTATCGATAAAGACTCCTTAGAACTTCGATGCGACGCCGATGGCCAACTGGTTGAGGTCGGGATCGGAAGCGCCGCCGCTGGTACGATTGAAGGCGTATTCGGCCTTCACATGGGTGAGGTCAGTCAGGGCGTAGCCCAAACCAATGGACGTTCGCCTGTACGAGTTAACCGACACAGGGCTTTTCCCGAGCTTGGCAAGCACACCGTCGTCAAGATCGACTGAGCTGTACCTGGCCGCGGCGTAAGTTCTGCTGTTCAGTCTGAAGAGACCCTCGACAAACCAGAACTGGCCGTCCCTGTCCGCTGCTCCAACCGCGTCATCGTTGAAGCCGCCGTATGTGGCTCCGAGCATTACTGGTGGCAAGTCTCCGGTCGGAACGAGGGAACGGATGCCGGAGGCGCCGTAGTTGTAACGGAGGTCCACTTCCCAGAGCGATCTATTCCACTCTGTTGCGGCGGGATAGTCAGCAATCTCCGCAACGCTGATGGCCGACTTGTCAGCCGCTCCAATATCGCCCGATCTGAAATAGCTGGCCGATGCGAAGATATTCCCCGGCAGCGGCGCGCCCAGCTTGATGTTGATGGGCAATGCGTTGGTGGGTCTTACCATTAGTCCCTTCGGACCGTTGACGAAACCGATCTCGTAAAGGGGCGATGTCTTCACGTCCTGAAACCGACCTAGAAGCGCGATTCCCGTACCGTAGCCGGAAACGTGGCTAACGGAATTGGTCACCAACATATTCTCGATGGGGTTATCCACCCACGTTTCCTGACCCGTGTCTATCTTCCTCTGGCCCACGCGAATAATGCTGGTAGGGCTCAACACGCCCGCGAAATCCGCGTAGAAGTAGTCGAAACCGTCCGTCTTGGCGCCGGTTGTGCTGAACCTGTTCACGACGGTGATATTCTTCGTCGGGTTGAACGTGAATCTGATCTTCGCATCACTGATGTCCACGCTCGAATTGGCGTAAGCGCCCTCG
Source organism: Armatimonadota bacterium (assembly GCA_030649165.1). Lineage (GTDB taxonomy): Bacteria > Armatimonadota > UBA5829 > UBA5829 > JAUSEB01 > JAUSGG01. Next base: position 32,703 of record JAUSGG010000103.1, on the reverse strand, counting down.
GCCCCGGTGTCGAAAACGCCCGCGAAGATTCGTCCGTCGATCTTGATCTTGGAACCTTTGGCGGCTGGAGTCACTGCCGGAGCCGTTTCCTGCGCTTTCTTTGAGTCATTGAGTTTCTTTTCGAGTTCCTCCAGCTTACCGCGCAGTTCCGTGATCTGTTTTTGTAAGCCCGCTTCATCAGGATCTGCCGACACAAAGCCGGGCACAAGCCCGATGATCAATGCGGCGCAACAAGTCCCAATGAACAATCTCTTTAACACTGAATTGCCTCCTTCATTTGCCTCTAGTATATGCGACCTCTTGGGGCCGCGACTTTCCACCCTTTAGCGGCGGAAATCGAGCACGTAATCGAACTTGAGCGTGAAAGTATTCTCAACCCCGGGAGCTGTGGGGAATGACGCCCAACCTTCTATGATCCACGGGCCGCTGAGCGGCTTGAGAAAGCCAACGCTGGCAAGTGATTCGTCTCTGTCATCCGTCTGCAACCAGTCGGCCCGCAGAACCGTGCCGCCGCGCAGGGTTTTATCGACGCCGAGAAAAAGCCCTCGAGCCGCGTCCTTGCCACCGTAGCCAATGTGGCCGCGGAAAGACTGGAGATTGTGGCTGAGAACGAAGTAAGGATACGAATTCCCTGCTTCGTCCGAATCGCCGACGTTAGCCAAGCCGAGCCCCAGGCTGGTATCCTTATTCGGCAGTTCGTACCGATATTTTGCCTGAAACACCCACGGTCCGGCGGGCATACCGCCTGCTCCAGATACGCCGGCCCCGCTGCCCGAGTCGTGGATACGTTTGTCGAAGCCGATTTCCACATTGTCCGCCAGGCCGTACTTGAAGCCAAAGTGATACAGGCTCTCCTGGTCGGCGCCGAAATTGGTGAACTGCTGCAAGACCAGCACATTGGTCGAAGCCACGTCAGCGGTGGGAATGTTGTTCAGACCGCTTGGAGTCGCGCTTGCCACGTGACTGAACAGCAACAGCATAGTCGCCAGCAGAATCGGCAAGAGCATTACATCTCGTTTGATTTTGATCACCTATCCTTCCTCAATCATTTCAAACTTCACTGCCGGACGGAGATACTGAACCTCCGTCGTCCGTACTTCCTGCCGACCACACGTCCCAAAAATGCGCCGTCCGCCGACAGGGGCGACCGCATAGAAACCACCTCCTTGACCCATCCAGGGCTGAGAGAGTCTTCCTCCCTGTTTCTTCTTGACCGACAATCACCTACGCGCCCCGGTCACAGTAGTTTGACCGCGGCAGTCACGAGGACCGTAGCGAGTACCCTTCGCAGAGCCAAACTCGAAAACCTTCTGGCTCCGAGGCTCGACCCGATCAGTCCACCCGCGAACGCAGCCAATGGCAGCGCTGGAACGATTCCAAAATCGGCGTTATGGCTGATCATCCGGCTGCTCAAACCCGCGATTGAGTTTACCACAATGAAGCAGGCGGATGTAGCCGCAACCTGCTTTGCGCCTGCCCACCTGGCGAGTATCATTACCGGACTCAAAAAGACCCCGCCTCCAATTCCCACGATTCCGGAGAGAAGGCCGATGGCGCCGCCGAGTGGCACGGCTGCCGGTAATCGAAGTGGCCGCAGCTTTTCCTCGCGTGACAAGGGATTTAGTAATCCGGACAAGCGAACCGCTGCCGCCAGTAACGCAACTGCAAGAAGCAACGAATAGACACGCTCCGGCACGTAGATTGCGCCGCCGATGAGAGCCCCCGGTATCGATAGCACAATTAACGGCCACGTAAGACGCAAACGCAAGTGGTTTGAGCGATGGAAGTTGAGGCACGCAGTACCGGCTACAAGGATATTCAATGCCAGCGCCGTCGTAGCCATTTCGGCGCGCGGTATCGCAAGGAGAGACAAGACCGCGAGATAGCCCGACGCTCCACCGTGCCCCACCGAAGAGTAAAGCACGGCGACGACGAATATCAGAAGGGGCGCCCATATAGGTAACCCATCCATCGTTAAACGCCCTTCCTGCCGATTGCCGATGTAAGTCCGCTTCCCCGCATATATCCCACAGCTTGGCGCCTCCGACCTCTCCAGCTTTGTGTTTCAATTCGTCCGCGGCTTTCGCCAATGGAATCCCAGTTATCCGCCGATCGCGGATACGCGCTCCAGACGGGCTGTTCCACCCCAGGCGCGCCACGGCTCGGGCTTCAGGCCCAAACACCTGTGGAAGGCTTGCGCCAACCGACGGTGATGCCCGCCGCACCTGTTGTCGCGCACTATGGCCTTTATGTCGACTGCCCCGCCCCGACAGAGGCAGGCGAGCAATTTGCCGTCCGGAGTGAGCCTCAAACGATTGCATGTGTCACAAAAAGGCTGTGAAACAGGCGAGATGAACTCCACGTGTCCCGTATCCACGCCTTCGAGTCGAGCCTTGACCTCTCTCGCAGAGATAAAGGAGCTATCATAACGCGCGCCGCCACGTACTTCGTTGGCTAGTGGCATTAACTCTATGAAGCGCAGCCTCACGCGCCTTGCCCGTGCGAACTCCACGAGGGAATAAACGTCGGCGATGTCCGCATCCCGCTGCAGGACTGAGTTCAGTTTCACACAACGAAAACCGGCGGCAACCGCGGCGTCAATGCCGACGATTACATCTGACAGGCGACCACCGCGTGTGATACTCTCATAACGCTCGCTATCCAACGTGTCTATGCTGATGTTCACGCGGTTCAAACCAGATGACTTCAGGTCTGTGACCTGCCGCGCCAGCAGTGTTCCGTTGGTAGTCAGCGCGACCTCTTCAACACCCGGAGTTTCCACAATCTTGCTGATGAGCCAGGGCAACCCTTTCCTCACGAGAGGTTCTCCACCAGTGAGTCGGACCTTGGAAATTCCAAGCGACGCTCCAACCGCAACCACCCGAAGAAGCTCTTCGTATGCCAGAACTTCTTCCCGCGGCAGCCATTTGCAGTGACTCGGCATACAGTACCAACACCGGAGGTTGCAGCGATCCGTGATGGATACCCGTAGATACGTAACGCGTCTGCCGAAGCTGTCAATCAGTTCATAATCTTCTTTGAACGAAAGTTCACGAGACGGCTCAGTCCTCACATTCCCAACAAATGCAGTGTCACCCATTTCCATCCCCGATCTGGCTGCTTCGAAACTCAAGAGCCCTCGCCCAAGAACCAAAACGCTTGACCGTTGCCTCATGCAGCGCCGGAGCAAGCATCCGGATCAGACGCTCATCAATTGTTGAGCCGTCTCCTGCAATCTGGTAAACTCTTTCGAGAAGCATGTTCGCCTTCCACCTGGCGAGATCGGCGAGGTGTTTGCTGGGCTTCCCCGGCTTCTTCTGCTCGACCCGAATTCCAGCCGCCTCGACAGCCTTAGCCCATCCGTTAAAGTAACGCGGCGAGCAAGCGGCGCTGTAGAGATCTCCGTACTTGAGGGATACGATCGTCGTGGCCAGCGTTTCGTTCTTCTCCGCTAAAGCCCGGATGCGTTCCAGGATGCGTTCCCTGCTCCACTTCGATCTGTTTTCCCCCGCTCGCCGGTGCGCCGTTTCAAGCAGGGCGGAATAATCAATTCCGATGGCCTCCACGGCCTGACCCCAGCTCCCAAAGTACCTGCAAGCGGCGCTGAGCAGACGGGGGGCTATCTTAGCTACGGTCCCCGGCGCAAGGTCTCCACCAGCCTCGCTGAGGCTCCGAATGCGGCTCAGCACTTCTTCTCCCGTCCACAATCGCTTGCCCATTGACTACTCCTGTTTCTTTTCTCTCGCTATCTCGCCGCCGGCCCTTTGGAAGATCTTCTCTAACTCGGCAACCTTGAACGGTTTGAGCAGGTAATCATACACGTTCTCCCGAATGGCCGTCACCATTGCTTCCGCCGTAGCGTAAGCCGACATCAGAACCACCCTGCAATCGGGGTTTATGAGCTTGGCTGTCTTCAAGAACTGATTACCGTCCATACGACGCATCCGAAGATCCACAAGCGCCAGATCGAATCTCCGAGCGCTCATCAGAGTCACACCTTGCACCGCGGAGTCCACGCAAGTCACTTGGTAGTCCATCGAAGACAACACAATTGACAACGTGTCCAGCAAATCTCGGTCATCATCAATGATAAGGATATTCAGATCATGCTCAGGCGAGTTAGCCATTAGTTTGCTTGGGAGTACAAATCCGAGCCGTTACACATTCATTCATTCAGCTTGCCGACAGTGTAAGTTCGCCACCGTGTTGAGCTGTCATTCCTCGCGCAATCGCCAAGCCCTCCCCCTTGCCAGCCTGGCTCCTTTTCAGACCCGATCGAGGATGCGCTGCACGAGCATCCCGCACCAATTCATACATCGCTCCACATTTCACAAACTTGCGTAAACCCCCACCCGCACAAGGTCTGTTTGCGGAGATCTGTTTGCGGAGATGTGGCCCTCTATTATCATCCGCCTTAAGGGGCTGAGATGTCACTCAGGCAATTCCCTCTTTTATGCCGGCTAAGAATCAGGGATTTCCCTGATTGCCTCAGCAGCCGCGCAAAAGGACAATACTCGTGTAAAGCTCGGCAGCCATAACAACGCAGATCTATTTCTACCGGCAAGGATATTCGCTTGACACGCGACACTACATGCGCCGGAATAGCAGTTGATCTGAACCGGTTTTGGGTGTAATATTGAAACTGAGCAAACTCCATCTGTAGTCATTGCTCACTCGGATTGTTGAGCTTCTGCCACTGAACATGCAAATACCGAAGCTGGTTGCTATTTCTGTGCTCGTTCCCATCATCGCGCTCGGATGTTCCATAGGAACCCGTCGGAGCGAACGGCTCCCTACCGCGAGTCTCCGGAGCGCTGTGACCAAATCCCAGGTTTCGGCCCCGCGTCCAGCCAAGTCGCCTTATCGGATAGCCGTCGCCAGTATGAGCAGTCCGGGTAACGCTGTGGAGACCTACGGCCCGATCGTTTCATACCTGACAAAGAAGCTAAAGCGACCAACACAGCTCGTGTTGGCGCACTCGTACGCCGAGCTGAATGAGAAGGTACGATTGCGGGAAGCTCTTGCGGCGTTCGTATGCAGTGGAGGATACGTGGAGGGGCACAGCAGATTTGGCATGGAACTAGTGGCTGTCCCTCAGTACAACGGCCGCCCGACGTACTATTGCTACATCATATCGTCGGCCCGGAGCGCGGCGAAGGGATTGGCCGATTTTCGCGGCAAACGGTTTGCCTTCACGGACAGGGACTCAAATACCGGCTGCGGCATTCCTACCTATCAGATTCTCAAGATGGGACTCAGTCCGGAATCCTATTTCCAGGAAGTGATATATACGCGAAACCACGATAAATCGATCGCGGCCGTGCGGACCGGGGTAGTAGATGGCGCCGCCGTAGACAATATTCTCTATGAGTTGGCAATCCGTCGAGATCCCCTTTTGAAGGTTCAAACGAAGATAGTCGCTCGTTACGGTCCCTGCGCGGCGCCTCCCGTAGTGGTCAATCCCAACGCGGACGATGAATTCAAGACTTCACTCAAGCGTATCCTCCTGAACATGCACAGAGATCCTGAAGGGCGAAAGATTCTTCGCGATATGATGACCGATCGCTTCGTCCCGGGAGCGGATTCGGCCTACGACAGTATTCGCGTGATGAGAAAGGAGATCGAGGCTTGGAGAAACCGGCCCGGCGCACGGTGATCGCTCGCGCGCTTGACATCGGAATGCGTCCGAAACTCCTGGCCGTCGCCTTGGCGGTAGTGGTCATCTCCGGAGCAGCCGCCATCGTTCATACACGCCTGATTGTCGCGCGAGTGGTAGGAGCCCAACTCGACGAACGCGTAGTCCACACCGCCGCGGAACTGGCGACGCGCTGCCAGGACGCCGTCTTGACCAACGATACCTACGCCCTTTACGAACTCCTCCGGGGTGCAGTGTCCGCGGACCGGCACATCCGCTATGCTTTCGTGCTCGATCGACGACGTGGAGCGCTGGCCCATAGCTTTGAGTCAGGCGTACCTGGCGATCTGCTCAAACTGAATCGCCCTGTTTCTCAGCACGCGAGTGTAATGAAGATCCAAACCGAAGAAGGCGTCATACGTGACGCGATGGCGCCCATAGCGCTCAGTGGCGGAACCTTCGTGGTGGTCGGCATGAACCAGAGATTACTGGACAGAAGCGTTGCATACAGCTCCCGAATACTGTTGGCAAGCGCAGTGGCGACTTCCGTGGTTGCTCTCATTCTGTCATACTTCACCATTTCGCTTTTCCTGCGGCCGATTCTTAATCTCCGCATGGCGGCGCAATCGCTCGGTGAAGGCAATTTCGGATCTCGAGCGCGTATCTGGTGGAATGACGAGATAGGATATCTGGCGGCAACCTTCAACGATATGGCCGCCAATCTGCAGCGCCTCTATGCGGACATCCGGCAAAAGGAAGCTGCAAAAACCAGACTTCTCCGCAAGATAATCTCTGCGCAGGAAGAGGAGCGCATGCGGATAGCGAGGGAGTTACACGACGAAACCAGCCAATCTTTGGCCTCCGTTAACGTGGCTCTGGGAGTCATTCTGGATGGACAGCAGACGGAAGGTTTAACCAAAGACCTCCGATCCACCATATCCGAGGCGCTGGAGCGAATTCGTAATCTGGCCTTCGAGCTAAGGCCCGGTCTCCTGGACGATCTTGGTCTGGCTCCGGCCATCGATCGATACGTACAGGATTTCGAGAAACGCTACGGGTTGCCGGTCGATTTTCACAGCGCCGCGATCGACGGCTTGCGCTTGAGACCTGAGGTCGAGACGACTGCATATCGCATAGTGCAGGAGGCCCTCGTCAATTCCGCAAAGCACGCGCGGGCAACCCGCTTGAGCGTCACAACGAAGTTGAACCACAAAACACTTCGAGTCATAGTAGAGGATGACGGGCGCGGCTTCGACATCGAAAACGCCGGAGCCGGACATTCGCTGGGACTTTTTGGCATGCGCGAACGGGCCGAACTGATCGGCGGAAGCCTGAAGATCGACTCGACTCCCGGACAAGGGGTTACTATCGCTCTGGACGTGCCGTTGGATACCTGAAATGCAAACGATAAGTATATTGCTGGTCGATGATCACACCGTGATGAGGGCCGGCCTGGCGCGTCTGTTAAGCGCTGAGCCGGACATGGAAGTCGTGGGCGAGGCTCCCAACGGCTTTGAAGCGATCAGGAGAGCTATCGGAATGAACCCCGATGTTATTGTCATGGACTTGAGTATGCCCGGCATAGACGGCCTGGAAGCCACTCGCCAGATAAGGGCCAAGCTGCCCGACTCGCGCATACTGGCGCTGACAATGCACGAAGAAAGGCGATATCTTCACCAGTTGTTGCGCGCCGGAGCTAGCGGCTATTTCCTGAAACGAGACGAGTTCTCTGAGTTCGCAACAGCAATCCGCGCGGTCGCGCACGGGCAAGTGGCGGTAAGCGAATCGATGCTGCAATATCTCGTTCCCGAAGAAGAAAATGCTTCGCTGTCAGGCGAGCGTGAAGAGTTCGATAAACTGACCGACAGGGAAAAGCAAGTCGCGGATTTGCTTGTGCACGGCTACACGAATAAGGAGATCGCAGAGCGGCTAATGTTGAGCGGTAAGACCGTGGAAACCCATAGAGCCAACCTGTTCGCCAAGCTGCACGTCAGGACACGAGCGGAATTAGTCCGCTATGCGATTCGGATTGGCGAGTTTGGTGAGACTCAACACTAACCTTGAGTGAACCGTATTGATGCTTGTCATAACTTTACTGTTGGTCCATCATTTGGAGCTTAACTGCTATGAGTCTCTCCCATCTGGATGAGGAAGGCAAGGCGCGAATGGTTGACGTGTCGGAGAAGAACGTAACGGCCCGCCGCGCCAGGGCAATGGGTACGGTATACCTCGCGGAGTCTACGCTCGCCGCTATTGCCGAGGGCAGGACGCCAAAGGGGGACGTTTTCGCCGCCGCCCGGCTGGCGGGGATTATGGCCGCCAAACGATGCGACGAACTCATCCCGCTCTGTCACAGCATCCCATTGGACAACGTAGAGATAGATATGCTGCCGCGCCCGAACCCGCCGCGAGTTGAAATAAAGTCCGAAGTCTCTTGTCGGGCGAAAACGGGGGCCGAGATGGAGGCGCTGGTGGCTGTGTCCGTTGCCGCACTCACTCTGTATGACATGATCAAGGCAATCGACCGCGCGGCGACCATCAGCGACATCCGTCTGGTCGAGAAGTCCGGAGGCAAGACCGGGCATTACGTTCGGGAGGAAAAACCGTGACCGGCATAATCCAATCGCTGAACACCTCATTGGAAAAGGGAACGAGGAAATCCGCGGTTCCCGAGGCCGTGCTGGTCGCCGGATTGGGTATCGAAGGTGATGCTCACGCCGGAGAAGCCCGCCAAGTCAGCTTGCTTGCGTCCGAGTCTATCGCCAAGGGGCTGAATCGGGGTGTGGAACTGGCCCCCGGCGATTTCGGCGAGAACATTACCACGCGGGGGCTGGACCTCGGTTCAATAAGGCTGGCTGATCGCCTGCTTGTGGGGTCAGACGCGATCGTGCAGATATCGGATATCGGCAAGGTCTGTAACACACCGTGCAGCATCGGACAGAGGCTGGGCGACTGCATAATGCCGCGCGAAGGCGTGTTTGCCAAGGTCATGCGGGGGGGCCGGATCAGTGTTGGCGACCGGGTGGAACGCACGACCGTCAAGGTTGGGGCAGTCCTGACCTCAAGCGATCGCTGCGCCGCGGGCGAGAGAGAAGACGAAAGCGGACGACTTCTGGTCGACCTCATGGCTGAGATTGGTGTTGCGCTAGCGGACTACTCCGTTCTCCCCGATGACGAGACCGGATTAAGCTCAAAACTCGCGCATCTTGCGGACAGATGCGCGGTTGACATCGTTCTGACCACAGGCGGAACCGGCTTTACCGCAAGGGATAGGATGCCGGAGGCCACACTCGCCATCCTCCACTCCCAGGCCCCGGGAATATCCGAAGCGCTGCGGACAGAAGGTATGCGACACACGCCTTATGCGTGCCTGTCGCGGGGAGTAAGCGGCCTGCGAGGACGCACTTTGGTGGTGAATCTTCCCGGCAGCAAGCGAGCGGTATCGGAAAGCCTTGACCTGCTCAGAGCCATAATCCCACACGTCCTGGAATCAATCCGAGGCGAACTCACCGACTGCGGCACGCTGACACGGAGATGAAACGGCTTGTGAGATCGTGTGCCGAACAAATGCCACCGGCCCGGGAAATCCCTGGAAGGGCAGTGTCCGGGCTAGCGGAATCACCGGGACGGCGATCGGCCGGTCCGCTCGTATTCCCGGCGCACTAATCCGGCCAACGCGTGGCCCTTAGGAATTCCGCAGACGTTCTCGATCACGGAGTCGATGCCGTCGCCCGCGATGCGGCCGAGAAGCTCGACCGACTGAGGGTCATCACGGTTATCGATGGCAAAAACGGCCGCTATTATCCCGGCCAACGCTGTGGGAATGACACCGTACTCGCAAGCGAGCATAGCCGGGCCGACCAGCCTTTCCTCTCTCGTAAGCTTTCGGATCGGCTCTCGGATGACTCGCGAAACGTCATCGGGCAGGAATGGCGATCTCATGCCTTCGAGAAACAACGTTCGGTATTCCTCGGTTGCAGTGGGGCGGAACCCGTGCTTAGCGACGACAGCCGCCGCGGACTCCTTTGTTGCCGCGTCCACTTGACGGAATATCTCGGGGTCCCTTGCGGCCTCGTCCATAAGCCTGTAACCTTTCAGGAAGCCGAGGACACCGATCGACATGTGCCCCGTGTTCTTTATGTATAGCTTCCGTTCGAGAGCCGCGTCCTGGCCGGCGCTGAGCGTCATGCCGGCAAGCCGGGGCATAGGCTCTGCCAGCCCGTTCAGATCGACAGACCATTCCTGAGTGGACTCGGCCAGGAGCGCCAACGGGGCATCCTTCGGGGCCGGAACCGCGCGAGCTATCATCGAGTCGGGAAAGCCCACGTGGGCGTCCAGCCATTTCCAGTCGAGCTCAGGCGAACCCTCCATAAGGTAGGATAGCAGCGTGGTGGAACTGCGCTCCATGTTTTCACAGGCTATGACGTTCAATGGCCTATCGACGCCGAGCGATCGGCGAAGAGCCAGCCCTGCCGCGAGCGTCGGGACTGTGGATTGAAGGTTAGTAGGAAGGACGGCAGTTGCGACGATATCCGCATCCGCGATAGCAGCGGCGCACGCTTCTACTTCATCCGTATGGAGTGTGTCGAAGCCGCTGATCGCAAGCTCGCGTATCCGTGCGCCCGCAAGGCCGACCGTATACCGCCTTGCCTCTTTCAGGATGTCAACCAGGTTTTTTCTGCGTTCGATGAACGTGATCGAAAAGCCGGCGTCGTGCGCGAGTTGGCCGATGTGTCCCCTGCCGCTAGCTCCCGCGCCGATGATGACTATTCGCGGTTTACTTGGTTGCCCGGTCATAGTCATCCTCAATTCGCACAACGTCGTCCAACTCGGGAGTCGAGACCTCGATCAGAATCGAGTCTTCGAGGGCCGTAATGCGGTGGACCGTGCCCGCGGCTATGTCAACACTGTCGCCGGGCCGGAGATGGTCCTCCACGAGCGAGTCCCTGGTGTCGCCAATCTCGATCTTCATGCGTCCGGAGAGCAGGTATAGCGACTCGCTCTTGCGCTCGTGGTACTGGAGGCTTGGACGAGAGCCGACCTTCACATGTATCCTCTTCAGGGCGTAGAGGTCGGTGTGGGCAAGAAGCTCTTCGCCCCCCCAGGGTTTGGTCACCGTGGAGATGGGGCCTCGGACTGGTCTTCGTGTGTTGCGGTCGTTCATAGTGGTCAGTGGTTGGCGCTTAGTGGTTAGTCGCTGGTAGCTAGCACCTAACGATAGTGTTGAACCACAAAATCGCTGTCCGCTCCTTTCCCGGTTTCGTGTATTTCGCGCTTTCCGCTAAGACAGCGCTTATGGCAAGGCGTAGCGCTGGCGGAGGGCGGCGCTTAGAGCAGTAAGGCCATTGGCGTCCGCGTATGCTTTGAGTTGGTTGACGTGGTCCTCGGTAGCCTCCGCGAAGACGCCGTCCCGATAAACCCGGAGCGCCTGGAGCATGGCTTCCGCGCCCAGAGCGGGGTCGTAATGACCATTTGAGTCCTTGATGCCGTTGATTGCCGAGCCGGCAAGAAACAGGTAATTCGCGGCGCCGGCTCCTCGCTCGACGTCGAGAAGGTTGGCGATAATATTGCCCTGGTCGAGCCCGCCGGCGCGCGCCATCATTGTGGGAGGGTGGCCCGCAAGCGGCATACTCAGGGCGTCTTCACAATTCTTCCACTCCAGCCCGAACGGGCGCAGGAGTGGCTCCGAACTCGTGACAGGCGCGGTTTGGCGGAAGTCGGCGCCGTCGAGCCGGCATAACAGATCGAGGACCTCGCGCCAGATGTGCCGTGTCCGGGCTGAGATGCCCCCATTGTGGGCGTAGATCGCCGGAGGGCAGGGGAGGTCCCTGGTCATGTCTCGCACCATCCGAGTGATCCCGCCGGCGAACAGCTCGCTGAACATCACGCCGTTTGCGCCGGCGTCGACGCAAATCCTGACGCAGTCCGCGATATGCTGAGGCGGGGACGTGATGTGCGGAGCGAAGATCAGTCCGAGGCCGCCGCGCTGATCGGATACGCGCCTGACGGCCTCCAGGGACAGTCTCAGTCGCTCGCGCAGCGGGGCGAACGCCGCTGAGGGCAGATGGTTCTCATCTTCCTTGACAAACATGAACAGCGGATTGGCCGCTGCCTCGGCCACTATGTCGGCCTCCTCGTCGGGGGTAATCCCCGTGCAGGGCTTGAGTATCGTGCCGAACGCTACGCGGTCTCCAAAACCGGTAAGCGCGCGGACGCCTGGGGCTCCGTACGCCGGACCGGGGAACAGCCGCAACGTATCGTCGGACATCGCAATGTGGCATAGCTTGATATCGATATTCTCGACGAGTCCGAACACCCCCTCTCCCGCGGTTATGTGGAGGATGTCCGTCGAGTAGAGTCCGCCGTCCTCACGGCGAAGCATCTTGAGCGGGAAACCCACTCGCACTATGCCTATTCGGCCGGTGTCGTCGAAGTCCACCGAATCGAGGATTCGCCCGGTGCACTGATCGAGCAGGGACCCCTCCGGAGGGTTGCGCGCGCCGCTGGTCATGTGGTAGCTTATCTCTCTGCCGACCTGAGCCGGCGAGAGATGCGCGGCATGCGCCCAATACGTGACAACGATCTGGTCCGAAAGGTCCGGGGGGCTCAGTTCGGATAGGGCCTCGCGGATCGCCTTGCGAATTACCTGTTCGCGCGCGTCCAGGTTCAGCTTCATTGTGTTCAGGATATCCGAGTCAAGCAGTTTCATGTTTCACCAATCCAGCTTGCTTCTACCTTGCAGGAAAGCGATCGTCTGGTCGAGAGACGGCAATCCGGTTCTCCCTCCGGGACGAGTGCATTTGATCGCCGCAACAGCCGCGGCGAACTCGCAGCATCTGGCGGTTTCCCAACCGCATGCCAGGCCGTAACAGAATGCGCCGTGGAAAGCATCGCCGGCGCTGGTCGTGTCCACCACGTCAACTCTGAACGCCTCACCCACGCCGCGTCCGGCATCGTCCGACCAGACGTATCCGTCCGCGCCGAGTGTGATGACCGCCGTCTTCGGACCAAGCCGGTGGATTTCGTCCAGCGCCGACTCCGGTGCATCGCCAAATCCGATCTCGCGAGCATAGTGGCGGGAGGCGATAAACACATCGACCTGGCGGAGAATGTCCGAACTGCCCGAGCTGAATGCGAGGTCCGCCACCACGGGTACCCCAAGCTCGTGGGCGAGTCTCGCGGCGTCCATTGCGAGAGCCGGATAGATGTCATCGATCAGCAGAGCCTGGACGTCCGACAACAGGGTTGCTTCGGCCGGCGGCGCTCCGCCGAGAGACGCGCCCTTCTTGTGGAAAATGGTCCGCTCTCCGGTGGCTTCGTCAACGTGGATGAAGCTCAAGGGGCTTTGTCCTCCGGAGACACGGACGACACCGTCGGTCCGCACCCCTTCCGCTGCAAGCTCAGACAGGATAACGTCGCCGACCTGATCGTCACCCAACAGGCTGAGCAGAGAACAGTCTGCCCCCAGCCTCGCGCATGCGACCATGGCCGTAGCGGCCAGTCCTCCTCCCTGCGCGCGGAAGTCGGTCACCCACGCCGTATCTCCCCACTGAACGCGGGGCGAGGTGACTATGTAATCAAGACAGCATATACCGGCGGCTGCCACCACGGGCGGTTTGCTCAATCGATGCTCCTTCGAGCTTTGCGCTAACGGCGATTGAATTGTAGTCTATTTGGCGCGCGCTTGTCAAGGATTGCAGTCAAATAGCGCTCTCAAATAGATCAGAAATTGATCGTTACTATTGACTGCCGGCGCTGATACCTGTTATGCTGATTCCAGCATCGCCCTCGGAGGTCAAGTTTGCAAGGAACCATACTGCCCGAACGCTGGGAAAGGATTATCGAGCTGGTGGAGAATCAGGGACGCGCCTCCGTAGAGGAGATCGCGCAGACCCTCGGAGTCTCGCGGCCGACAGTGCGCAGAGACCTCACTTCCATACAGCGGCGAGGCCTGATAAGAAGGCTGCGCGGAGGAGCCGAGCGGTCCGAAGTCGCGCGCCCCGCCATTACGCTGGCTGACAGCAGGCGCGTAAACCCCGTGGAGAAAGAGCTTATAGGACGCGTGGCGGCCGGGCTTGTCAGACCGGGGGACTGTGTGATGCTTGACGGCGGCTTCACCACCTATCAAGTCGCGCGACATCTGCCTGTAGGCGATCTTACGGTGGTCACGAACTCGCTGGATGTCGCACAGGCTATCGCTACCAGGAAGGATGTGTCCCTCGTCGTGCTCGGCGGGTTGTTGTTAGTCGAGAGCGGCGCTACGTCCGGCCCGACAACCGAAAGCCAAATCGCGGAACTTGCCGCGGACAAGGCGATACTTGGGGCGAACGCCTTTTCGCCGGAGGACGGGCTTTTCGCCGATATGCAGCTCGTAGCCGAGGTGAAAAAAGCCATGATACGGAGCTGCTCCGAAATCATCGTTGTCGCCGACGCAAGTAAGCTGGGCAAGTCCGCGCTGTATAGAGCAGCGCCGCTTGACGCTATTGGAACGCTCGTCACGGATGACAGGGCTGATGAGGCAGCGCTTGAGGAGATTCGGCAAGCAGGGGTGAAGGTCGTGGTGGCGTCGCGGTCCGAGGATTTGACAAACCTCCCCCTAACCCCCTCCTAAGAGGAGGGGGAACTCCCTCTCCTTCCAGGAGAGGGCTGGGGTGAGGTCAATCATTACCATACTTATGAAAAGGTACTAAGAGCGCAGTGAATCAAGTCGAAATCGCAAAAGCGCTTCGTGAACATATCCGGGAACTGCCCACTATAGATGTTCACACGCATCTGGTCGGCGGGAAGTTATCCGCGCGAGGTCTGCACGACATCCTGCTTTATCACATGGCGGTGAGCGATCTTTATGCCGCGGGGTGTCCGAGCGGAAACCGGCTTACACAATATCCTGAGTGGCCCACGGACGAAGAGGCGCACGCCCGCATCAGCGAGGCGTTACCTTACCTCGATTATGTGCGAAACACGAGCATCTCCTGGGGCATCCGCGTCATATTGAGGGACCTCTATGGCTGGGCGGATAAGATCACGCCGGAAAACTGGCGGAACCTCGACGGTCTTATCCGGGAGCGCGCTGATGACCGCAACTGGCATCGAGAGATAATCCGCCGCGCGGGAATCAAACGGTTCGGAACGGAGATTGCCCGCCGGGAGAGCGGGCAAGATGACGATATTCTCGATTACTCGCTGGAGTGGGCCTTCTTTACCCGCTGCCAATGGGGCGAGTTCGACACAGCTTTGTATGAGCTTGAGCGGCGCTGGGGAAAGACTCCTGAAAGCCCAACTCCAATAGGCGGCGGGAAGCGACCGGCTACGGAAAGAGTTGTCCGTTCGCTGGACGATGCGCGCGAGGCGGTTGAGTGGTACGTCGATCATATCCCGACAGATCAAGTTATCTCGATGGCGACGCACATCTCCACCGATATTGACCTGCGTCAGGTGAGCGATGCGGAAATGGAAGCAGCGTTAGCGCGGCGAGAAAACGCGGGACCGGCCGAGCGCGACGTTTACGCTTCTTACATCAACGAGCTGTTTCTGACCGAGTTGGAGCAAAAGTACGCGGATAAGATCGTCTTCCAATTCAGCTTTGGCGCGGAGCCGCTGCCGTTCGAGACGGCGAGCCGGCTGTCGCAGAAGACGGTTGGCCAACTTGCGGAGATGATCGGGCGGCATCCAAAGCTGCGGTTCCAGTGTTTCCTTTCCAGCCAACATGCAAACCAGGCTATCTGCACTCTGTGCCGCGAGCTTCCCAATCTGTCCGTGGCGGGATACTGGTGGCACAACTTCTTCCCGTCGATAATACGGCGCGTGATGGAGGAACGGCTGGACATGCTCCCCGTGAATAAGCAGATTGGTTTCTTCTCTGACGCTTATTGCGTCGAGTGGGCCTATGCGAAAGCGCTTATCGTGAAGTGGGAACTGGCGAAAGTACTCGCCGGGAAGGTGGAAGACGGGCAATACGACGTGGAGACGGCGGTTGGGATTGCGAAGGAGATATTGTTCGATACACCGCGGTTGTTAGGTTTGTAGGGTCTTGGGAGGGTGATATATGAGTCTCTCGCTTACGGCGCTAGATTGGATAGTCTGTCTCACCGCCTTACTGGCGAGCATTTTCATCGGACTGTGGATGTCGGTGCGCGCCCACTCAGGGGCGAGCAGCGCCGGCTTCTTCCTGGCTGGGCGTTCGCTTAAGTGGCCTGTGGTCGGAGCCTCGCTCTTTGCGACCAACATCGGCGCGGAGCATCTGGTCGGGCTGTCGGGGGATTCCTATCGTTATGGGATTTGCGCAGGCACGGTGGAGTTTACGACGGCGATGTGCCTCGGCTTTACGGCGGCGATCCTGCTTCCGCACTACATCAAGAACAAGGTCTTCACCATTCCCGAGTTTCTGGAAATGCGTTACAGCGCCGGCGCGCGCACGTTCTTCTCCGGCCTGATGCTCGTGATATGCATCATGACGAAAACCGCATTCACGCTATTCGCCGGCGCCCTTGTGATCAACGGGTTGACGGGCTGGGAGATCATGCCGACCGTGGCGGTCCTCGCAGGCGTCGTGGCCGTGGTGACCATGATCGGCGGGTTCACGACGGTCGCGTATACCGATGCCATTCAGACCGCGATCATGCTCGTCGGCAGCGGGACGATGTTGATTATCGGACTCGACAAGGTCGGCGGATGGGATTCGCTATGCGCGCAAGCCGGCGCGGCCATGCACATGCACAAGCCTTACGATGACCCGAATTTCCCGTTCTGGGGCGTGATAATGGGCGCGATCTACGGTGGCATCTTCTATTGGGGAATGGACCAGGTGAACGTTCAGCGCCTGCTGGGAGCGCGAGATCTGCAGCAGAGCCGGTGGGGGGCGATGTTCGCCATATTGCTCAAACTCACGCCGGTGTTCATATTCGCCCTGCCCGGGGTCATCGCCTACGTGTTGTCCAAGGACGCCCCCCTCACCGGCGTGGGCACAAAGTGGACTTTCGTGTGGCTCCTGAACCATCTTCTTCCGCCGGGGCTGCGCGGGCTGCTGCTGGCGTCGCTGCTCGCGGCGATGATATCCTCGCTGCTCGCGATAATGAACTCGATCTCCACGCTGACGGTGCGCGACTTCCTGATGCGGCACAGGCCGGATACGAGCGAGCGGGCGCAGGTCAATCTGGGCAGAATTGCCATATTGGCGGCATCGACGCTCGGAGTAGCGGCCGCCTATATGGTTTCTATTACCCAGGACGGTCTTTATAAGTATCTCCAAACGATCTCAATCTACCTGGTTATGCCGATTACTCCGGCGATTGCCTTCGGGATCATGAGCAAACGGGTGACTTTGAAAGGCGCCGCGGCCTCAGTAATGGTCGGTGTCGTGTTGGCGGCGGTATTCGTTACCGATCAACTGGTCGGCCCCGCCACGGGGTCTCGCTTGTTCCCGTGGCTGCACACCGATCTAACGCTGAACTACACTTACCGAGGGCTATGGGGGACCCTATGCGTGATTGCGACTCTGTTCCTCGTGTCCGCTTTCACTGAGAAGACTTCTCCCAAGCAACTGGAGAAGACGACCATGGACTGGGGCGGGAAAATCGAGGCGTTTCAGGGCCTCAAGGACTGGCGGCTGCAGCTTGCCGGTTTGAGCGTTGTTACAGTTGTTGCTTATTGGTGGATGTGGTGAGAGGGAATGCCGTGGGCAAGCTGGTCGTAATCGCGACGGCGTTAACGTTGGTGGCGATCGTAGCTGCGTCGGGCGACGTGACCAGGAATGGTCTGATTCTGTATCTGGACGCATCGTCACAGGTCAAATCCGGCGGAACGGGGCCGGCAAATGACACGTGGAGGAACCTCGCCGGCTCCCCCGACTCGGTTGCGGGTCCGGGGACGCTTCATGGCTTCCGCTTCGACGGCTCCTCCGGGTGGGTCGGAAGTGGCGCGCCGGGCGATCCGTACGCGCTGCGCTTCGACGGCAAGACGAGCTACGTGCTCGGGCCGGGCAACATCGAGCTTGCTGAGACGACGTTGGAGGCATGGGCATTGGTAGAGGGCCATACTCTTCGGGGCGCGACCCTGATCGGCAACGACTTCGGACAGGGCGGAGTATCGTTGATGGTCCAGCCTGTCAGCGAATCGCCGATGCTGCTGAACGGGGCGACTTTCACCGTGTCGGACGCGGAGTTCGCCGTGCGCGAATGGCAGCAGGTAGCGATTGCGCTGAAGGATGGGCTTGCCCGCATCTACGTGAACGGAGCACAACAGACCTCTCTTTCCTCGCCGCGTTCCCCGCAGAAGGACCACCGAGCGGAGTGGCAGTTGGGCGCGGCCCGCCACCCGGAGAACGACTTTGTCGAGGCGGACGGTTTGATCGGCTCGCTTGCGATTGTCCGGGTCTATAACCGGGCTCTGTCAGGCGAGGAGATCAGAGCCAACTTCGACTCCGACCGTGAGCGGATCGGCGTGAGCGCGGGGGCATCGGCGCCGCGGCCAATCGAACCGC
This sequence comes from Armatimonadota bacterium, assembly GCA_030649165.1. GTDB lineage: Bacteria > Armatimonadota > UBA5829 > UBA5829 > JAUSEB01 > JAUSGG01. Next base: position 14,590 of record JAUSGG010000103.1, on the reverse strand, counting down.
CGGCCGCTGCGAACCTGCCCGGTCTCGGTCGGGCGCCGGCCGCGTCCTGCGCAAAGTGGGACTACTACAACAATTCGGTCCGCGTCACCGCGACCAACACAGTTTCGGGCCAGCCCTGGCCTCCCGGATGGCCCTACGGACCGCGATGGGCGTTCGACGGCTACCCGACGAGCCTGTCTCAGCCTTACGTGCGCAACTATTGGCGCGCCGACGCTCCTACTCCCGACAAACCCGTCGAGTTGGTGATCGACTACCGTCGGCCCGTGGCCGTTTCGCGATTCGTGCATTACTTCAACACTTTCCGCACACCCTGCGCGTGGAAGGGCGTTGATATCTATTCCAGCAACGACAAGGAGAAATGGGCGCTCCTGCAGAGCTACTCGAGTCCGGCGCCAGAACGCAGCTACCTCACTTTGCCGCCGGACGCGCCACAGGTCCTGGGCATCGAGGTTCCCTCTCCGGCCCGGTTCTACAGGATCGTGATCAGGTCGCTCGCGGACGGCGCGCCGCGTATCGAAACCCACGAGATCGAGACGTACTACGGAGACGCCATCGGGAGCGTCGATACGATCAACCCGCATCTGAGACAGTCGGAGGGTTGGGGCTCTGACGTTACGGTTTGCGCCAACGTCTTCAGCGAAGAGATCGCCAAAGGCATGACGATGAAGATGACGGCCCCGGAAGGCACACTCGTAGGGATGAAGTCTGCACAGGTCCGGAGTGGGCCGCTTGGCGGGGCCTCCTCGTTTGACGTGCTGCCATTGAAGTCGGGGCGTATTCCGGTCGTCTTCGAGCTCTACTGCAAAGGGATTCTGATTGACCGCCGCCCGCACACCATCGTCGTTGAACCTAAGCTTGCGTTCAAGGACATCTCTCCCGCGGGCGCTGTCACCGCGAAACCCGGTGACGTTGTCACGTTGAAGGGGACGCTGACCAACGCGGGTGGGATTGCCGCCGAGGACGTGAAAGTGTCCTGGATGGGGCAGTCCGTGCGGCTCGGCGGCATCGCGCGGGATGGAAGCGCAACGTTCGAGATCAAGGCAAAGGCAAGGCCAGGTTATTCGGCGGGCCTGCTGACGGCAACCGACGCTAGATGCGCGCGCAGTATGCTTCGCCGCGCCGTGATCTGTCCCACGAAAACGAAGATTGGCGCGCCAAACGGCAGCCTTATGCTGCGCTCGGCGGAGAATGGTCTACTCCTGAGTTCCGATGCCGCTGGCGGCAATCCGCTGACCGGCAAGCTGGCGCTCATTGCGGCCGGCAAGTCTGTCGATCTCACGCCCGTATCCGCGGACAAGGTGGTGGCCGCCGTGCCGGGAGGAGTCCTGGCGATCCGGATCGTTTCGATCGGAGGAGATCAGGCTCTCAAGTGCGCAGTGGTCCCTGACGATCCGGAATCGATCCGGCCTCCGTGGCTCGACCTCGAACTGCGCCTCGCGGTCGACAAGCCGAAGATCATGTTCCGGCCTCACATCGACTGGTATGAGGCGGCAAAGGGTCCAAACGCGCCCTACCTCACCAACGGACACAACAGCGCAACGAGGATGCTTTGCGTCGAAACCACCGACGGCGCGACCCTCTCAATGGTCCCCAACACGGACAATATGACCTGGGGCTTCAACAAAGACAACGAGATGGTCGTCCAACTCCAGATGCCGCTTGCCCCGAACCCGCCCGGCAGGTGGAGGCCGATCTGGGAAGCGCCGATGGACTTCACTCTGCGTCTGCCGGTCCGAAAGGGCGACTGGTGGGACGCTTACCGCCACGCCGTGAAAGACGTGTTCAAGTTCGAGCAGGCGCGGCAGTGGGCGATGCCGATCACGCAGATGCAGATGCTCTCGGCGCGCTACACGCTACGAAGCGAGGTCTGGAGTGAGAAGTGGCAGACCGTCCGCTCGCACCCGTGGTTTGATTTCTTCTACAACTTCTACGGAACGACTTACACGCTGCCGACGCTGTATTCGTGGTACCTTGTGACCGACGACATGGTCGCCAGAGAGAAAGCTGCGAAGGTCCTCGACTGGCTGCTCTCAGTCCAGGTAAAGGAAGGCCCGACCGCGGGCGCCTGGTTCTCGCAGTATGGCGTTGAGGGCGACCCTCCGCGGCTTGTGGGGCGGGACCAGGCAAACAACCGCTGGGTCATGCCGCACTCGACCGCCACCGCCGCTAAGACCCTCCTCTGGTATTGGGAAGCAAGCGGCAAGAAGGACGCGCGGGCGTTCGCGGCGGCGAAACAGGGCGTCGATTGGCTCGTCAACACGCAGCGTGCGGATGGCGGCTGGCCGTATGCCTTCGACTTGGAGGGTAAGCCCGTCACCGACCTCGCCGACGCCGGCCAGATATGGAACACCTGGGGCCTTTGGAAGATGTGGGAGTATACCAACGACGCGCGTTATCGGGACGCGGCGATCAGGTCGAAGGACTTCTTCAAGAAAACGTTTATGGATGTCCACCGCTACATGGGCTACTGGGAGGACGTGTCCGGGGCGTCGGGAAAGGTGCATCGCAGTTGGGAGGGTTACGAGCCCGCCATAGCGGCGCTGGTATTCGCCGACATGGGCGATAAACAGCTTGCAGTCGAGGCCGCGAAAGACGCCGCGACGTGGACATGGACAAGGGTCATCAGCACCAGGCAATACGAAACCGGCTACGGCGAGACGACGGAGCAGTCTCTGTGCGGCCCGTCACAGGCTCAGAGCCCTATGGTCGGCATCGGCGCGGAACGCGTATTGGAGCTTACCGGCGACCCGATATGGAGCGATTTCGCCGGCGCGATGAAGTCGGTGAACTTCGCCTGCGACCCAGACCAGGCCTACGGGATGGTGGCAACAGGCGGTTGGGACGACCCGCTGACCGGTGTGGTCGGCCCGCCGTATGAGAACGTGCGGCCCTGGGTTACCCCCAACATCAGCAAAGGCGACGAGTACGGCCGCCAGGTGTGGAACGAGTGGTGCACGAACCAGTTCGCGTGGCTCGCGCTGGAGTGGCTCGTGCGGGAGGGCAATATCCGCGCGCCTCAATACGTCAAGATCGATCCGAATACCTATCGCGGCTCCGTTCTCGGCCTGCCCGGCAGAGTCAAGATGCCCGAGGAGAAGTGCGACGTCAACGGCATCGATCACTACGACATCAACTGGGTCGGCTATCAGAATGATGCGAACTATGTGCTTCTACTGATGAACCACAAGGAGAAGGTGACCGTGGCCGTGCGTCCGCACGAGGCGCATCTCGATGTGTACACAAAAGCCCCAAAGGTTCTGATCGGCAGTGGCAGGACTTACGAGCCGGCGTCTGTTGTAAAAAAGGGCGTTCAGTATTTCGTGGATATCCCAGCCAAAGGTAGCGCCGTTTTGGTATGGGATCGGATAAAGTAAGGCGCTGTGGAGCGGATTCGCCCAAAGCACAGCTTCAAGAGAGGAGACACGAATGCGACTCGGATACACGACTTACGACAATCTGAAAGCTTTTGAGTTCGCGAAAAAAGCGGGGTTCGACTGCCTGGAATTCACGACGCTTCCGGGCTGGGCCGGGATGGATTTGCCGAAAGAGCTGGACTCGCAGGCGAAGATCGACGACTTCAGGGGCGCTATCGACAGATCGGGAATAGAGGTCGGCTCGATCATTACGGCTATCAACCCGATGTCGGCGGACCCGGCCGCGGCGAAAGCGCATCTGGACTACTTCAAGCAGATGCTCGTCATCGCCGGCAAGCTGGGGATTCCTTATTTCTCCAGTACGTCCGGCCAGAACCCGGAGATCAGCCTCGACGACAACGTGAAGCTGTTCGGCAAGGTCTACCGTGAACTGGTCAAAGTCGCGGACGACAACAATGTCCGGATAGTTTTCGAGAACTGCCTGCACGGCTACCCCAAGGGCCAGAACATCGCCGTGAATCCCGAGACCTGGGAGAAGGTGTTTAACGAGGTCGATTCACCCACGCTCGGTCTGGAGTTCGACCCGTCGCATTTGGTTTTCCAGTTCATCGACCCGGTCGAGGCGGCGCGGGAGTTCGTGTCGCGAATCTACATCCTGCACGGTAAGGACACGGAGATTCTGGACGAGGAACTCGACCGCGGCGGCATTCTCTCACTCAAGGGCTACTGGCGGTTCCGGCTGCCCGGATATGGGGAGGTGGATTGGCCCGCCCTGTTCCAGGTCCTGCGGGAAGGCGGGTTCGACGGAAATGTTGTGATCGAGCACGAAGACCCGGTGTTCCACGGCGAGCGGACGCAGGAAGGGCTGATTATCGGAAAGCAGTACCTGTCGCAGTTTGTGTTTTGATCGGAGCGCCACGCCGAACCTCCCCCTAACCCCCTCCTAAGAGGAGGGGGAACTCCCTCTCCTTCCAGGAGAGGGCTGGGGTGAGGTCAATACTTGTGAGATAGAGTATCAAGTAAAGGATACGCAATGAGTAGAGTAGCATACTTGGTTGCCTGTGCGGTGTGTCTGTCGTTCACGATAACGTACGCCGCGGACACGCCCAAGCCTTTCGACGTCGAGCTGCTGGGCGACAAGGCGAGCGTACGTCCCGTCATCTCGGGGAGCGCCGGCTTGATAACGGACGGTCCTGGAGGAAAACCCGGCTTTGTCGTCACTGGCGCACAGTATGGGCTGCGGATAACTGAGCCGGTTTTCGTGGATTCGGAAACGACCGTTTCGTGGTGGTGGAGGAAGCCCGAAGGCAGAATCTGCGCGCTGCAATTGACCCTGCAGAACCCTCAGACCGGCGCCATGAGGTACCTCGGGTACGGCGCTGGGTCTATCTCCGAATCGCTTTCTCCTGATCCCACCGTTGAGATATTCGTCTCGGACGCAATCCCCACGGAGTGGACGAACGTGAAACGTGACTTGTTGGCTGATATCAAGAGCGTGCTGGGATGGGGATCGGCGAAGGTCACTGAGGTCTACTTCAGCCCGTGGGACGACAAGCCGGCGCAGTACGCGCGGGCCGGTATCAGCAACGCGCTGCCCGCTGATGCAGGGGGAAACGCCGATCTGGCGTTCCTGGAGTCGATCGGCAAGGGCAACTATGCTCCGCCCAAGCTGAAGAAGACCGGGGAACAGCGGGAACTCAAGTACGACGCGAGTTTCGAGGAGACAGCTCCCGGGCGCAACAGCGCGGCGAACGAATGGAGCGCGTTCGGATGGCCCGGCAATCAGGCGTTCAACAATATCGGCCGCGACTTGAGAGTGCGTTATCCCGCGTATGACCTGGTCTTCCGGCTCTACGACGGCGACAAAGAAATCGCCCCTGATTCTCTCGACAGCTTCCGGTTGGGACTCGTGCGGGGGAACCTGCCCGACATAACGGCCGGCTGGGAATACGAGGGACTGCATTACAGAATCTCCGTCGTGGCCGTTGGATTCGGCGACCGGGAAGCGTACGATCTGTACAAGATCGATGTGAGCAATCCGACCGGCGAAGCCAGGGAGAGCAAGCTGGCCGTCGGGTTGGACGGGCCGCCGGATATGCGGATTGATGGTGACCTCATAACCGGCCTGAACGGAGCGCCGTTTGCGCTGGTCGACAAGCCCGAGAACACGAACCTGATCACGAGGGACTGGGGGTTGTGCGACAAACGCGCCAAGTCCTACAATACCGGCGGCGGACCGGGGCAGACTGAAGAGGCGGTTGCTACCACGCGTATCGGCATGGACGGCCCGCCGGTCGTCTACAGGGTGAAGGTGGACAAAAGCCGGAGCTACACCGTCTATATCGTCGCGTCGCCTCATATCAGCCGCCTGTTGCAGTATCCAAAGAAATCGGGAGACCTCGTGTTTCAGTACGAAGTAGAGGGCTGCGCTCCTCAGACTCTGGACTGGATCGACTATATAGGCAAGAAGTCGCAGCCTCTGTGCGTCGGTTTTACTGGCGCGCACGATACTGACGGGGACGGCTATATCCAGGTGTCATCGGGGATAGCGCCCAATTCCCTATTCAAGCATACGCGCCTGAGCGTTATATACGTCTTCCCGGATGATGTGAAGGTGAACGACGTATCCCAGGTCTACAGCGGGTCGATGAACGCTCAGTGCGTTCAGCGCGTGGATGTCGGCGTGACCCCGGAAGTCGGCTGGGGTAACCAGGTATACGACATGTCGGACGTGGGTCTGTGCAGATTGAACGCCTTCTACGGCGGCAAGCTGAACGCGGGTGAGAGCAAGACCTACTGGTTGAAGGTCCCGCCGATTTACAGGCGGCAGCCCGTGAGTATGGGATCGTATTCACATGCGTTCCTGCAAGTGTTGCCCGGCGATGCGGTTCCTCCATTTGGCCCCGACCAGATCGCGAGACTGCGCGCGGCGGACCCAAAGAAAGACTGGGACCGCGTCGTGAATTACTGGGACAAGTTCTATGCCCGGATGGCCCGGATTGACACCCCTGACCCCGTGTTGAAGGACGTTTACCTGTCGCGGCTCTCCACACGGCACATACTGGACGTGAAGATCGTGGATAAGGTGTGGTGGAACGCTTGCAGCCCGTGGTTCTACTATGACTTCGCCTACAGGGACCAGGCTTACGTCGTCCGAGCTTACGACATGGCTGGGCTTCACGACCTGGCGGAACGACTGCTGAATGTGTACTGCATGGATGTCAAGAACGTTCCAAAGGGGCCGATCAGCTTCGCCGAGGTCCCGCTGCAATTGGGCATGGAGCCTGACGGCCTGTGGCACACCCGCCCGGGGCAGTTCGACACCCAGGGTCAGAACATCTGGTGCCTCGCCACGCACTACAAGCTGTCCGGTGACAGGACGTGGCTGCGGAAGACGGCTTACCCATATATCAGGCGAGGGGCCATGTGGATAGTAAACTCCCGCCGAAAGCACATGGCGGAAGTGAAAGATCCCAAAGACCCGCGCTACGGGTTGATTCAGCCTGGGGCAATGGAGGTAGCGGCTGTTACCAGGGGCATGCACATGTACTACATGAACGCGTGGGCTATCCTGGGGCTTCGGGAAGCAGCCGATGTGGCGGAATCGCTTGGTCTCAAGCAGGACCAGCAGCTCTTCGCGAGCCAGGCGGTCGATCTGAAGGCTTGCCTGCACAAATCCTGCGAGAAGACATTCAGGCGGAACGGCCTGTATCAGGGCATTCTGTGGTATGGCGTGGAGGAAGAGGGCGACGGAATGTACGGAATGTGGGGCCAGACCCCTCTGGTTTGGCCGACCAGGGCGCTCGATCCTCACGATCCAATGCTTACCGCCACTTGGCGCAACATAGAGCGCACATCAAACGAAAACGGCGGCGGGATATTCAGCGAGGGTCCCGGCGGCTGTTGGCCGTACATCGGAGTCGATTGGGCCATCAGCTACATCCTGCGCGGCGAGCCGGAGAAGACCCTGGACTACTTCTGCGCCTTTACCGATACAGCCGGTCTGACCTACAGTTGGGGTGAGGCTTACGAAACCGGCAGGAATTTCAGCATGGGCGACCAGCCGCACTTCTGGGCCGACGCGCAGTGGGTGAGCCTCTACCGGCATCTGTTTGTGCTGGAGGATGGCGGGACTCTCATGTTGACCCCGGCGACCATGCGCCGCTGGCAGCAGGGAGGGAAGGGGATCGCCCTCAAGAAGCTCCCTACGCAGTTTGGGGACCTGGACCTGTCGGTGAAGCCGAACCAAACCGGCAGCAAGATTGTGTACACTTTCAAGCTAACTCCGAAGGGCGACCAGGCATCTCGCGCGTTGGACAGGATAGTTATTGGGGCACGAACCGCACAGGGACGCCCGTTGACGAGAGCGCGATTGAACGGCAAACGGCTATATAGCTTCACCGCGGATACGGTCGTCGTTCCCAACCCGCGGCGGGGAGTTACGTACCGACTGGAGCTGTCCTGCGCCGGGAGATGAGGTTTTCGCTGGGTAGTTGACCCTCCAGGTAGGATACCTGGAGGGATAGGGAGCGTGGAGATGACCAGCAAAGAGCGAATACTGGCCGCAATCAACCATAGGGAAGCCGATAGAGTCCCGATGTGGGAGAACTACTGGGGGTCCACCATGACCAGGTGGCGTTCGGAGGGACTGCCCGAGAACGCCGATCTGGTGAGCTGCTTCGGTCTCGACCCTCAATGCGTCACCGGCGTTGATTGGACGCTTCAGTTCCGGCCGGAGACGATCGAGGAGACCGACGAGTATATCATCAGCCGCACCAACAACGGCGTGATGCAGAAGAGCTTTCTATCCCTCCAGGTATCCTTACCTGGAGGGCCACCACCTATGGCTCAAGAAGATCAACCGGAATGATTGCGCTCCCGGCCTCGCAGGTTGTTACCTTTGCCCCCGAATGTAACCTTGGGATGCAAGGTCATGGAGGGCTGCTACCCTCACAGCCCGCGCTCTTTCCACCAATTCCTCCGCAAGATCACGATCATACACGACCAAGTCGTCCGGATATCGCGCCGTAACGGCTGCGTCCGTCAGATCGCTCAGGTCACCAACGGATGAGAGCAACGGAAACCTATCGGCCAACAACGCCGCGAGTTCGGAGAGGTCGTGTGTCTTGCCGAACGGTATACCTGCGAACGTGAGCGCGGCCTTAATGTACTTCTCAGCAGCCTGCTGTGCGTGGAAGCATACGGTATCGAGCGGGGCGTCTTCAGCGGGCAGAACCAGTTCGATATTCCGAAAATCACTTTCCGCTTTGGCAATCCAAGCTTCGACCTCGCGCAAGACCGCTTCAGACGGCATAGAGGACTTTCCCTTCGCGGTCGGCCGGAAAGGCTATGGTGCCCGGAATCTTGCGCTTCGTTTCGAATTCATCAGACGTCAGGACTACGATGTCTTTCGGCAGCCCCATTCCGTTGACGGCCCTGCGCATGGCAACACGCAACGCGCGCCGGTCGTCTACGCGCTCGACGATCACCAAGAGGTCGACGTCGGAGTCGCTCGCATCCTCGTGTCTCGCTCTGGAGCCAAACAGGATGATCTTCCGCGGCTGGAACAAGTCAACGATGCGACCGGCCATCTGTTCAATTATCTCATTCGGGCTGGCCATGGCGCTCCCAACTCCTCTGCAACTGAATGAACACTAGTATATTCCACCCTGCGATGGAAAATCAACAGCCGTGAGGGGTGTGCGTCACGGTCACGGCGTGCCGGACATTCTATCCCTCCAGGTATCCTTACCTGAAGGGCCACCACCTATGGCTCAAGAAGATCAATCGGGATGATGGCGCTCCCGGCCTCGTAAGCCGCCGCGCTGGAAAACGGCCAAGCGGTAGGAGTGCCAGCTATCTCTTGCCGCACCGGATTATTGTGTATATACGCCAACTTGACCAATACATCCTTTTCGCCGGATCATTTATGGAAGCTTAGCGGAAGCCCCTCACCCTAACCTTCTCCTCGGAAGACTACGAAAGGAGGTCCGACAGGACCTGCGGAACTGTTAACCATGTGCCCGTTCAGTCAGTGAGGGTGATTCGTTCTCAGCATTCCTGAGCAGCTAAGCAATAGGAGCAGGCCATTGACCAGCAAAGAGCGAATACTCGCCGCAATCAACCATAAGGAAGCCGACCGCGTACCGATGTGGGAGAGCTTCTGGGGATCCACTATTGCCAGGTGGCGTTCGGAGGGACTGCCCGAGAACGCCGATCTGGTGAGCTACTTCGGTCTCGACCCTCAATGCGTCACCGGAGTTGATTGGACGCTTCAGTTCCGGCCGGAGACGATCGAGGAGACCGACGAGTATATCATCAGCCGCACCAACAACGGCGTGATGCAGAAGAGCTTCAAAGGCCACGATTCCACTCCGTTCTGGTGGGATTTCACGGTCACGGACCGCAATAGCTGGGAGGAGCATAAGCAGCGATTTGCCTGGAATGGAAGCCGGGTCGACGCGCGGGCCGCGAAGTCCACGTGGGAAGCGAACAGGGACAAGTTCCACGTCTACATGCCGGCCTGCCTCGGATTCGAGAAATTCAAGTACGTGATGGGAACGGAGGGCGTGTTGATTGCGATGGCGGCGGATCCCGCCTGGGCTGGGGAGATGTTTATGTCCACCGCGACGCTTGCCATCGAGGGTCTGGAATACCTGCTGGGCCACGGCTTCGAGTTCGACGCGGCGTTCATAACGGAGGACATGGGCTACAAGGGCCGGGCGTTCTTCTCACCGGGAGCGTATCGGGAGATGATTATGCCCTGTCAGAAGCTGTTCTGCGACTTCTGCCGCGCGCGCGGGATCAAGGTTATGCTGCACACCTGCGGGATGAACATGGAACTCGTGCCGCTGTTCATAGAAGCCGGGTTCGACGTCCTCAACCCGCTGGAGGTCAAGGCGGGGATGGACATATTCGAGCTGAAGAAGGAATACGGTGATGTATTGGCCCTGTGGGGCGGAATCGACGTTCGCGCCATCGCGCACGACGCCCCCGCCGTGCTCGAAAAAGAGGTCCGGGAGAAGGTGACGATGGCGAGCAAAGGCGGGGGCTACATTTTCGCCTCCGACCACAGCATACCGGACAACGTCTCGCTTGAGAAGTACCAATACATGCTTGAGCTTGCCCGTGAGTGCGGGAGCTTCGGTTCAGGGAAAGACGCAGATTAACGCGGATGAGGAGGATGAACGCGGATAGAGAGGGATAAAGACCAAGGCAGGTTGCTGGGTCGAGACATTACGAAGAGCCGGAAATCCTGCCGCATTCCATATCTCCCTACATCTGAATCTGCGTTTATCCTTGGTATCAGCGTTCATCTGCGTTCTCTCCTGAACCAGACCAATAGGAGGACAACGATTTGACTAATGGAAAGCTTCGAGTCGGCGTTATCGGCCTCGGTATCGGCCATGGGCATGTCACTGCCTTCAACAGTCTGCCCCGGGCCGAAGTGGTCGCGATTTGCGACAAGGATAATGCCTGGCTCGACCACTGCAAACAGGCTTGGGGAACCCGATACGCATTCTCTTCCTGGGAGGAGTTGGTGGCTTGCGATGAACTGGACGCGGTGGCGGTATGCCTGCCGACTGTTTTCCACGATGCTGTTACCATCGCCGCGCTGAACGCGGGCAAGCACGTCCTCTGCGAGAAGCCGATGGCCGCAAACGCCGAGAAGGCACAGGCTATGGCGGACGCCGCCAGGGCGACCGGCAAGACGCTGATGATAAGCTACAATCAGCGTTTCGGCTCGGACATTCAGTATCTGAAGAAGTATATCGACGAGGGACACCTTGGCGACATCTACTTCGTCCGCACTGCGTGGCGGAGAGCAATGGGCGCTTTCCCGCGGGCCGACGCGCCTCGCCTCACCGGCAATTACAGCCGCAACTGGTTTAATGAGAAATCCATGGGCGGCGGCGTGGCGACCGACCTCGGCTCGCATATCGTTGACCTCGCAATGTACCTGACGGGCTTCCCGAAGGTGAAACAGGTCGTTGGCGTAGCCTACAACAAGTTCCTGCCGGAGGTGTTGAAGAGCTACGGTGTCCCCAGCGACGCGGACGACCACTCCGTCGGGTTCGCCAAGTTCGAGAACGGGATGTCAATGCAGTTCGAGGCCAGCTTCGGCTCGTACATCGAGCAGGAGAAGATCGTCCAGGCATTCTACGGCGACAAGGGCGGGGCGCATCGGGAGAGCGGCCAGCCGGTGAAGCTGTTCGGCCAGGCGGCGGGGCAGTACGTTACGACGGTTCCAAGAATCGACATGCCCGGCTCTTCGCCGATGGAGCACTTTGTGGACTGTGTGCTTGAGGGCAAGACGCCGATAGTGACTCCGGAGCAGGGGGTCGCCGTGACGGCGATACTGGATGGGATATACAAGTCTACCGGTGCAGGATAGAGTAGGACAGGTTCAATCACGAAAGCGCGAAATGATCAAGAACACGAAGGCTATCGTTCGGGACTGTTTGTCCTCCCGAAGGACGTGGTAGTCAGCTAGCTGGCATCGGGACGAAAAGCGTGTCCCGACGCTGTGGAGGTTGCCAATGGGCTGTAATCCTTGGGAGTTGATGACCTTGGACGAAGCTAGAATGTATGACTCAAGAAAGGACTGTGGTCCGCTTCGCAACCAGATTGCCATCAAGCGAGAGATAATGTGGCGCCAAATAAGGAAGCGTCTTCCCCGGAATCGTTCATTACCTATTCTGGATGTAGGTGGCGGTACAGGTGTTTGGGCTGTTCGCCTTGCGCTTGAAGGATATCAGGTCGTATTAGCTGACATTTCTCCTGGGTTCCTGGAAAGAGCTAGAGAGAACGCTGCTGAACATGGTCTGTCGGACAGGATCACCTTCGTTAGAGCTGATATGGTTGATCTCGGCCAATGGGGCGACAACGAGTTTCAGTTTGTGTTGGCGATTGGCGATCCTCTTTCATATTGCAGTGATACAAACCGCGCACTGGCTGAACTCCGCCGAGTAACCAAGCTGAATGGAGTTCTGGTAGCTGATGTCGAGAATAAATACGGTGGGTTGGATGCACGCAGAGCAGGGAGTTGGATTGATATACGACGAATACTGAAGGACGGAATTGCGTATTGGCCTGGCTCCGACATGCCTGTCAGGCAGTATTCACCGGGTGAATTGCGTAACACTGTTGAGGCAGCCGGCTGGGAGATTATCTCGATGGAACCGACCGATCTTCTTGCGCGTTTATTGCAGGCAAACGACGTAGATAAACTACTTTCCGCCAAGGATGGAGTGATCAGCAAGAGTCAGATGCATAGTTGGGTGACAATAGAATCTGCGTTGCGCAAAGATGCACATCTACTTGGTTGCGGAACCGAGATTCAGTTCATAGCAAGAAACTCTGGCTGAAGTGGGGTGGGGAGTGTCCGCTTTCGCTGGCTCAATACCTGTCTACGGGGAAGCAAATGTGAAGATAGCCATGCTCGCCCTAGCGGCAATACTGACCGGGTCCGCAGTTCCGGCATCCGGGCAAGCCGTGCGATTTGCCGTCGCACCATGCACGATCACGGCGGACCCCAGGACGACCGAGTGGCTCGGCGCGGGAGTGGTGTTTGACATTGAGAAGAGGCTGGAGCGATGGTCAGGCTTCCGGAGCATCAATCGGCTGAAGGTGCGAGGGGCGTTGAAAGCCGCTGCCGGGTCGGACGAGCAGGCCGTCGCCAGAGCGCTCTTTGAGCGACTTGAGTTGGACTCAGTGGTCACGCTCACGGGGTCATGTCTGAATGGCGAACTGGAACTGCGAGCGCGCATCTGGACGGGCGCGTCAGCGTCTGCTACCGAGCTAAGAGTGAAGGGCACATTGGGCGAGTTGTTCGTCCTGCACGACCGCCTGATTGACGAACTGGGTTCGGGCCTCAGAAGCACTTACCCCAGGCTCCAGGCTCCCGACAAACCGAACCGGTTGCACATTGCTCCGGCGAAGTCAGTTGAGGCATACGAATTGTTGATCCGGGGGATGGTCGCCCTGCAGCATGGCAGTCCGAAGTCCGGGAGGCCGATTCTCGAAAAGGCCCGTGAGCTTGAGCCCGATCTGTGGTGGTCGCACTATTTCCTGGGAGCGGTCGAGTTTCACGAGGGCAACTTCGAGAAAGCAATCGAGCGCTGCCGGGCTGCCATAGCGCTCGACCCGAACCTGTACGCTGGAGTCTATGCCAACCTGGCTTATTGCTATCAAGGCATGGCTGACGAGGAGCGTTTCCAATGGGCAAAGGACGAATTCGAACGGCGCACGGGCAAGGACCTGCCCCAGCGGTCGCTGCCGAGTCCCGGCCTTGGCAGAGCAGCCAGCAAGTAGACATGGAGAGGAAACAAATGGGATTCACTGCTTGGATGACTATTACCGTACTTGCGCTTTCAGCGTGTTCCGCGGCGGCCGGTGGACTTCAGGTCATGGCCGACTTTCAGGGTATCGAATACACGGAGCAGGGCCGACCGGTCGGCATGCCGATGGGCGGCATCGGCGCAGGCTCGATAGAGATATCGAGCCAGGGAACGCTCATGGAGTTCGGCAACATCAACAACTGGGCTGCCCGCGTCCCGTCCATTCCAGGTTCCGGGCTGTACCTCACCCACCGAACTGACGGCAAGACAAGCGTCTATCCGTTGTCCGCCGGCAAAGTGCGCTTCGAGGGCAACTTTCCCTTCGCAAAGCTCACGTTTCCCGATCTGCCGGTGAAGCTCACGCTCTGGTGCTGGTCGCCGTTCGTGCTCCACGACATCCGCCATTCCTCATACCCGGTCGCTATCTTCGATGCCGAGATTGAGAATACGGGTAAAGAATCCGCGGAAGTGGGGCTGGCGCTCTATTATGGCACGGACTATTCCGCCTGGCTGCAGAAACTCTCCGTTGCCGGTTCCGAAACAATTCCCGTGCGGATTTTGAGCGACAGTTCTCCGGTCTGCGGCAAGTATGCGGACGGAATCAGCTTCAAAACGAAGGCTGAACTCGACACTGCAACGGTTCAGGAAAGGATCGCACGCACCAGGAAGACCCTGGAAGATGCATACCTGAAGTCCTACGACTTCACTCCGATCAACATATCTAATGCCTGTACGCGAAGTTATAAGAACCATACTTTCGGAGATGACAAGCCCCACGATCCGCTAACTTTCGATGATTTGACGCCCGGCAGGCGAGACGTTTACGGCATTCCTTTCGAAATCATTGATGATAAAGCCAGCGCCGGTAAGTCCTGC
>JAUSGG010000097.1 GCA_030649165.1 Armatimonadota bacterium | reverse complement strand
ACCTTCCACGTCACCGACGCGTATTTCGGCAACAGGCAGAACGGCGGGTCCGACTTGAGGTTCACCGCCGGCGCCTACGAGTGGGGGATAGATACGGTGACGGTGTATCAGTAGACCTGAATTGCAGGCGATTGATAGGCTGATCAGAGCGGGAGGGGCGGAAGCCCCTCCCGCTTGGTTTATGAGGTTTATGAAGCTCGTGAGGTTTATGAGCTTGGCGGAGATGCCCCCTTACAAACCTCACAAACCTAATAAACCTACAAACCTTCCCCCGGCTATTGACATATACCTCGGTATCCGATATACTCTGCAAAACTAAGCAAGTGGAGGAGTCGATGGCTCAGAAATCGCAGATGCTGAAGGGAAACGTGGCCCTGCTTATCCTGGCCGCGGTTGCCAGAGAACCTGCGCACGGTTACGCGATATCCCAATCGATTGCGGACGCCAGCGAAGGCTACTTCGATATGAAGGAGGGGACGCTGTACGCCCACCTGCACGAGCTGGAGCGGGACGGCCTGCTGACGAGTTCGTGGGACGTCGCGTCCGGCAGGCCAAGGCGTTACTACAAGGTTACGGATAAGGGGCTGAAGAAGCTTGCCGCCGAGCGCAAAGAGTGGGATGCGTTTGCCGGCAGCATGAACAGGGCGCTCAACGCGCTTACTCCGCGAACGGGGGAGGTTTAGGCGATGCAGCCGATCGAGAGTTACCTTGATTCCGTGCGGAAGAGTCTTGACGTTCGGACTGACGCCGAGCGCGACGCGATCATTGCGGAGATACGGGACCATGTGTTGGAGAGCGCGGCGCGTTTCGAGAGCGAAGGGCTGGATCATCAAGCAGCCGTAGAGCGCGCTATTCAACAAGCCGGCGACAATCGGGCGGTCGCCGCCAGCATTTCAGAAGTCCACGACGGCGCATCTTGGCGGCAGGCTTGGGTGGCTGCCATACCGGTAGCAGTGGCTTTTCTCTCCAGCGCACTCAGCGCACGGTTTTTCCGTACAACTGAGGGATCTTGGCCGATCGTAGCAGCCGAACTGTTTGCCCTGTTGACGGCCTACCGGATATTGTCATCCCGCGAAGCCGGACATCGATGGCGAGCCCACTGGCTCGCCGTAATGCTCGGCGCAGGCAGCGTGATAATCCGGGCATTTGGCTACTGGTTACTCCTACCTCCCGAAGCAAGAATCGCGGCGTTCAGGGGAGCAATGGACGTGTCCTCCCAATGGTGGCCCGTTGTGCACGATTGGGGGATGGTCGTTAACATTGGGTTGGTCGTGGGAGCCGTGGCCATTTTGCTGCCCAAGGGACGACGCCTCACGTGGGCAGGCGTCGCTTCCGCCCCATTCGTCATCTACTTGGCCGCTCACTTCGGCGTGCCCCACTGGTTTCAAACGTTGAACGACCATTACCCGCGCTGGTCATTGCTATACTTCGCTTTTGCCGTCTACTTCTGGCCCGCTTTCTACATTTTCTTCGTGAAGCGCTGGCGATGCGACTGGGCTTTTCTCTGGAGCTTCGGGTTCACCCTGCTAATGCTTATGCCGAGCGGCTATAATATCCTCGCGTACTACTGGCACACAGTCGCCAACAAAGGCGGTGTCGCGCTTCTCGTCGCAGCGACCGCTATGGCTTACGTAACGCTCCCTCGTAAGTTCGCTATGCCGGTCTTTCTGGCAGGCGTTTTGGGGATGCCTGCCGTCGAATCCGCGTCCTGGTCATGGTCTTGGCCTGGCGCCTTCGCGCTGAGGGATTGGCGTGACGCTTTCTTACTCGCCGCCATTCTGCTCGTGTTCAGACTCTTCGTCTTCCTCGCCGGCAGGAAGCTGAAGCTGGCTTTCAGCATGAGGCTTGTGGAGCGCAATCAAGAAGGACTTCAATAATTGCTGTTCTGGGGAGTCGTCATCCTGCTGCAGCGAAGGCGGTTTGCCGCCGTAGAGCCGCCTCCGGGCAGCATGCCGGCTTCTGAGTAGAGGTTGGAGGGACGATTTCGGGATTTCCGGGTTGGGGCAGCGCCGCCCCTGCGACCCCGCAGCGTGGTTGCCCCAACCCTCAGATCCCGCAACAACGGAACAGTCTTACTCCGAGGACGGGGGAGGTTTAGGCTTATGGACCGGATCGAGAGTTACCTTGATTCAGTGCGGAAGAGCTTGGACGTTCGGACGGACGCCGAGCGTGATGCGATCATTGCGGAAATCCGCGACCACGTTCTGGAGAGCGCGGCGCGTTTCGAGAGCGAAGGACTCGATCACGAAGCCGCCGTAAACCGGGCAATTCAGCAAGCCGGCGATAATCGCGCGGTCGCTGCAAGCATCTCGGAGGTCCACGATGGCGCATCGTGGCGGCAGGCTTGGCTGGCGGTATTGCCCGTCGGCATCGTGTTGGCGTTTTCGCTGCTCGGCGGTTACCTCGGGTGGTTCAGTCCGCGGGCGAGGGTTTTGGCGCTTCCCGAGTTGGCGGTACTCTTGACGGCGTACGCGGCGCTGTCGCGCAGGCATGTCGGTCGCATCTGGAGGGTCACGTGGTTGGCTGCGATTGCCTATTGCGGAATGGCTGTGTTAACGACCGTTCTCCTTCTGGCATTCCTGCCGGAAAATGGCCGGCAAGCTTTTCTTCTCGGCGCAGGTTCGTGGTACCCAATGGCGCACAAATGGTCTATATTCGTCCAACTGGGTTTGGAGGTCCTGATCCTGGCGGGTCTGCTGGTCAGGCAGAGAAAATGGTTCTGGGCGGCAGCCTTCCTTGCGGTTTTTGCCTGGATCCCACCTACGCGCGTCCTCACGGTACCGTCCAACACAACGTGGCTCGCCATCTACATGGTATATTCCGTGCTGGCGTGGCCCACGGTCGCCTACCTGCTTTTCGTGAAGGAATGGCGCGGGGACTGGGTGATGGCGTGGATGTTCCTATTCACGTTTGACGCCCTGCCCACGAGTTCCTATCCATTCGGCGCCATAGCTGCCGTGATGATTGCTTGCATCGTAGCCGCGGCCATCGTCGCGCCGCGCAGGTTTGCGCTGCCGGTTTTCCTGGCTGGCGTACTGCTCTACGGACTTCATCTCGCGCCTGGTAGCTCGGAATGGGTCCGTTTCTTCGCGGGTTACATAATGTATGCCATCATTGGCATAGTGAAATTGTTGCTGTTCTGGGGAGTTGTCAGCCTGCTGCAGCGAAGGCAGCTTGCCGCCGTAGAGCCGCCTCCGGGCAGCATGCCGGCTTCTGAGTAGATACTGGAGGGACGATTTCGGGATTTCCGGGTTGGGGCAGCGCCGCCCCTGCGACCCCGCAGCGTGGTTGCCCCAACCCTCAAATCCCGAAACACCGGGGTAGGCTTCGGCTTCAAAGAACAAGCCGAAGCATCTGCCTCCTGAGGGTCTTTTTCCTCCGGAACAATATCGGAGGCATCAGGAACACGTCCCCGGAATCGCGTCCGGGACAGCATGTCCCCGACGATCCACATCTGCGTTTATCCGTCCCTATCCGCGTTTATCTGCGTTCTTCCCCGAACCCAACTTGTCGGAAGCGGCCTACTCCCGCGCCGGCGATGTCGCCTCCGGCCCCCCGTCCAATTCCAGCTTTATCACCGTATCGTACGGATGCGGCGGCTCGACCGGGATTCCCTTGAGGTAGACCCGATTGTTACTCGCGCGGGCGACCTCTACCTTCCGGCCCGTCTGTAGAATCGTCGCTGACTTGATCTCGTTCTTGATGTTGACGACGCAGGCCTCGCCCTGGATCGGCCAGCGGAATATGTGAAGGTAAGCGTTGTTGCCCTTTGCGGTGGCCGTGCCGATAATGCCTGCGCCGAACGGGCAGCGCTCCGAGCCGTAGATCGACTCGCCGTTCTTCTTCATCCACTCGCCAATTGCTTTCAGCCGGGATTGTTCCTCTTCGCGTATCGTGCCGTCGGACTTCGGGCCGCAGTTAAGCAGATAGTTGCCCGCGCCGGCCGCCGCGGTTACAAGATTCTGGATGAGCTGCGGGACGGTCTTGAAGTTCGGGTTGTTGGCAATGTATCCCCAGCCGCAGGAATCGCCCATAGTCATGCACGATTCCCATCCGCGGCCGGCCTCGGAGGCCGTCACGTGCTGCTCCGGCGTGTCCAAATCCTCGGCCAAACCCGACCTGTTGTTGATGAGAATATGCGGCTGCAGCTCGCGCACTTTCGCGTTCATCTCCTGCGCGCCCCAGAACTCCGCCCATTTGTCGGCTTCCAGGTTCGGGACCCACTGGCCGTCGTACCAAAGCACGTCGATCTTGCCGTAGCTTGTCATCAGCTCCTGAACCTGATCGTGCGCCTGCCGCACCATTGCCTTCGCGCTGTCCGGCTTGCCTTTGTGGTCGAAATAGCCGGGAAACCGCCAGTCGAGCCAGGAGTAATAGAAGCCGACCTTCATCCCGCCGGCCCGCGCGGCCTCGACGTATTCCCGCACGAAGTCTCTCTTCGCGGCGGTTTTCGGCGCCGTGTAGTCGCTGACCTGGCTGTCGAACAGGCAGAAGCCGTCGTGATGGCGGGTGGTCAGGACCATATACTTCATCCCCGCCTCTTTAGCCAGCGCAACCCACGAATTTGCGTCGAACCTGGACGGGTTGAACTGTTTCGCCAATTCCGCGTATTCGCTGACCGGGATTTGCTCCTGGTACATCACCCATTCACCGCGGGACGGTATTGCATAAAGCCCCCAGTGGATGAACATTCCAAACCTTGCTTCGTGGAACCATTTCATGCGCTCTTCGTAAGAGGGTATCTGAGACATCTTTACCTCCGGCTGGTTATTCGATAGGGGCATTATATCATGTTGGTTGTCGGTTGTCGGTTGTTGTTGGTAACAGTTCAGGAATAGGAAGTGAGCGCCGCTTAATGTCATTTCGAGCAACCGACCACGCAAGCGCGGTTATTTCGGAAAGAAACCACCCCGGTGTTTCGGGATTTGAGGGTTGGGCTTCACACTCGTGCGGTTATAGCACAACCTCGCATCCCAACCCGGAAATCCCGAAACGGGGCGCTTCCTTAGGAGCGGAGTGCCGGCGGGGTCGAGAAATCTGCTTCTGTAAAGTGGCCGGAAAAAGCAGATTCCTCGTTCCTCGGAATGACGTTGCCCGGCAGGTACTCACCATTCCTGAACTGTTACTGTTGTTGGTGGTTCGGAGAGGTTCGTCGTCAATCGCTCTGCGGAAAGTCCCAGTAAAGCGCCTTGGGCGATTTGCGCGCCGCGATTATCTTACTCTTCGCTTTCCGGGCGGGCGAGGAGGAAGTCTTCCGGCCTTTGGCTGCCTTGGCGGTCTTCACGGTCTTCACGCGCTTCGGATGCACGTCCATGCTTACGCCGCCGCAGCTCACGTAGAACCCCTGCATCTCCACGTAGCCGCCGGCTACCTCGCGGTTCCGGTTGAACTCCCGGCAGTTTGTGAGGCCCGGCACGCGCGGCGCGACCGCCGTCGATCTGATCCGGTAACCGTCTGTGAGAAACGCCAGCCGGGACCCGGCGGAGGCGGCGGCCTGTCTGTCCTTCATCAGCCTTGCCAGCGCCACAAATCTGAAAAGCCCCTCCAACTCCTTGTAGATCGGCCTGGCGGCTGCGATCTCGTCGTAGTGCGCGGTGAACTCTTTCGCGAACTGTTGAGCGATACGGTCCGGCCGCCCATCGTCAGCCAGTTGCCCGTTGGCGCTCAGAAACTGGTGCTCCGTCAGCAGCTTGACGCGGCAGCTTTTCAGAGTGACGACCCCATCATCCTCCTCGTAGGAGCTTTCCGCGGGGTAAAACCAGAACCTGTTCATCGAACTTGTCGGACCAGAGGCGTTCTCGCCGCTTTCCATTGCTTTCTTGGACAGGCCGACCTCCACGTCCATCAAACTGGAGAAGCCGTCGATGTCCGAGATCGACCGACCCGTTCACGAGCCGTTTCATGTAGTAGTCCGCGTCCACCATTACCTTCGCGAAGCGAGTGTAGAACGGGACGCCGAGCACGCGAACACTCTGCGGCTGCCGTCCGGCGACCTCCCATTCCTGAAGGAGCCGGTGTCTCTCTTCCGGGTCCGCGGTCTGCGAAACCCTGTCGCCTATCGCCTGCAGTTCGCGCAACACTTGGGGGTTCGGGTCTATCGAACAGCCGGGAGGGGAGTAGTAGTAAGTGTGTCCCCTCTTGCGCGCGTAAGCCAGGCGGACGTTTCGCAGCGCAACGATGAAATCCTCGAGGTGTAACGTCGGATACGAGGGGTCAACTTTGCCGAAGAGTATGATGTCGCGGCCCTGTTTGTCGACAACGTAACCGGAAACACGCGTTATTCCGCAAAGGCGCAGAGCCTCTTTCGAAGCACCGGACTTTACCACGGATTCAAGGACGTTGAGCGACACGGCGCGATTCGTGACGCAGCCCGACGGGCCTGCCATCACCGTCATCCCCACCAGCGCCAAGACTCCTATGACGGACAATCTTTTCACTCAGTCCTCAGTCCTCAGTCCTCAGTCCTGCAATACGAACTGCTCCATCTGCCGCAGCGCTATCACGAGCCCTTCGTCTTCTTTCTCCCGGTTGTAGACAGCGTCGTGCCAGCCCTCGATGTTCAGATCGCTTGCGTATCCTTGTCTGAGCAACTCCTTGATACAGAGCGCCCAGTCAGTGTCGCCCATGGCAGGGGAGCAATGCTCAACTACGCCGGGATACCAGACGCCGCGGCGGGACATAAGCTCGCGGTCTACGTGCGCATCCTTGGCATGAACGTGGTAGGCTTTAGCCCCGAACTTCTTCAGATTGGCGACAGGGTCGATGAACATGCAGATCAGGTGGCTCGGGTCCCATTCCAGCCCCAATGCCGGTGAGGGCACGGCGTCAAAAGCCTTCTCCCACATATCCGGCGTGCACATCATGTTGATCCCGCCCACAGGCAGTCCGTACTGCCCCATCGGACAGTTCTCAAAGGCGATCTTCACGCCGTGGTCCTCGGCGAACCGCGCGTGCTCTCCCCACATCTCTTTGAACTTCGGAAGGCTGGCGTCAAGCTCCTCTTCAACGATTCGGCCCGCGAAACCCGCGACTACGCCTACGCCCAATCGCTCCGCCAGCAGAATCGTCCCGCGGGTGCGTTCCCGTGCCGCGGCCTCCTGCGCCGGGTCCATGTGATTAATGTAAAACCCTGCCACGCAGGAAATGCGCAGATCCTCGGCCGCGAACGCCGCCTTCACCTCGTCCGCTTTGGCCTCCCAACCGGCATCGCCGGGGAAGAATCCATTGCCCGGCTCAGCCATGAGTTCCAGCGATCGAAAACCGTATCGCTTGGCGAATTCCATTCGCTCGCGATCGTACCCCATCATAAACCCGATCCGCACGTCTTACACCCCCTGAGATACCTCGTTCCTATCCCGCGGGAACGGTCTCTTACAGCCAGGTCATCAAACATCGTCGGAGTCAGTTCCCGCGGCAGGCCGCAGCCAATTCTCGTAACAGTTCAGGAATAGGAAGTACGTGGCGCTGAATGTCATTTCGAGCGGAGCGCCAGCGTAGTCGAGAAATCTGCTTCTGTAAAGTGGCCGGAAAAAGCAGATTCCTCGTTCCTCGGAATGACGTTGCCCGGCAGGTACTCACCATTCCTGAACTGTTACCAATTCTCATCCCCTTGACTGGCGCAAAACGCCGCGGATGACTCCTCCCCCGGTGTTTCGGCATTTCACATGCCGAAACGGGCGTTTTCCGGGAAGTTAGTCCATTTAGCCTTTTGCGCTCAATAGCAACTTCCAGCGGGGAACAGGGGTTTCCTGCAAGGTGGTCGACGGGTTCTCGATGACTACGGTCCGCGGCCGCGGGACCTCGCGAGCGCCGCCAGGCGGCGGGACTCTTCCCGAAAAGGCCGGTATCGCAGATATCCCAATCCGGAAACAGCGCCCACGAGACTGTGCCAGCCTACCGCGGCGACGCGAGGGTTCATTCGAGCCGCGCCTCCACAAAGGAGATATATGAACTCGTAGGCGAACTTGCCCAACAGCAGCGCGCCTGCGTAGAGGTCACCGCGAACAGCGCGGTCGGCGAGTATGGCCGAGGTTGACAATGCGTAGCCTCGTTTCTTCATCAGGGCGTTGGCCCAGTCGTTCGGTTGGGCGTGCAGGACGAGCGCGTCCGGCGCGTGCAATATGGCGCCGCCGGAATCGAGCAGCCGGCAGAACATGTCCATATCATCACCGGCCTCCATCGTCGCCCCGCAGCCGATCTGTTCGTTGAAGCCGCCAAGATCAAGCAGGACCTGCCTCCGAAACGCCATATTGTTGCCTCGCCCGATGGTCACGGGGTTATGCCTACCGCGTATCAGTTGACGCCGTTCGACCTTAAACGTAGACAACAGAGTCGATCTGGGGCGATGCGTCTGATTGGCCGGCTCGGTGCGCCCGCACACGCAGCTTACCCGCGGGTCCGCGAGGCCCCGGCTGAGAGCTTTGAGCCAATCGGCGCCCGCGATGCAGTCGTCGTCCGTAAAAGCCATTGTATCTCCGCGGGCGGCGGATATCGCTGCGTTTCGTGACTTCGTCAGCCCGGTTGTCCGCAGGCGGATGTAATTGAACTCGACTGAGGTGGCGCGCGCCACTTTTCTTGCAGCCTCCGCCGTGCCACCGTCGCTGCCCTGATGCATGACCAGGACCTCGAGCGGCGGGACGCTATTCCCGGCAATCGATCCAAGGCATACCTCCAGGGAGTTGCGCCCATCTACTGTGCTGACCACTACGGATATGCTGCTACTGCTCACCTAGGAAAACTCCTCTCGACCGATCGACGCGAAACCGCCGAGCCGCCCACATGCCTGCAAGAGAATAAGCAATACGGTACCAACCCAGCCGCACGTGAAGGGGCCGTCCTGTAACAACGCCGTAGGCGATGTGCATCAGCCCGTAGCGCGACCAACGGTCGAGCATGAGCCGGAGAGCGTAAACATCGCGACTCCTCAACCGCTTCGAATAGATCGCTCCCGCGCCGATTCCGTAGTCCTTCTCCAGCGCCTGGAGATCCTTGCCGTGCCGGAACTGCCTGTGATATACGAGGGGCTCGGGGCTGTACAAGACCGCAAATCCGGCGCGGAGGACCCTATAGGTGAAGTCCGCGTCGTCGCAGTTGCGCAGCGCGGCGCCCGGACCGAGCATCTCGTCGAAGAAGCCCACCTTGTCGAACACACCCCGCCGGAACGCCATGTTGTTGCCGTGTCCGACAAGCCACGGATTGCACTTGCCGGAAAAGACGCGCCGCCGCGGGCTGGTCTTGACGCCCACCAGTCGCTCCTCGGGCTCCGCGGGTCTGTCCGGCAGAGATCGCCCAAACACCGCCGAGATCCGCAAGTCGGCGCTGAACTCCACCGCGAGTTTCGCGGCCCAATCGGCCTGTGGAACGCAGTCGTCGTCCGTAAAAGCGACAACGTCTCCGACGCTCTCCCTCACTCCGATGTTTCTCGCGCGAGAGAGGCTGGCGGAAGAGCCGCGGAGGCAGCGAATCCTGCCGTCGCGACGGGCCGCCCGTGTAACCGCGTCCTCCGTGGCCGTGTCCGAACTCTGATCGACGACGAGTATCTCCAGGCCCGGGAACGTGTTGGCCGACAGGGCGGCCAGACAGTCGGCTATCAGCGCCGGGCGGTCTCTTGTGCAGACAGTGGCGGTAATCGTCACGTTGTCCCTCCGGCGGTTTCCAACGGCGCTTCTTCAGAGACATTGAAACGCTCTACATACCTCGCGCAGACCCCCGCTATCGGCCCGTCTTCCACAATGGTTCCCTCGTGGAGCCACACCCCTCTGGCGCAGAGCCGCTGTACGGCCTCCAGGTCGTGGCTCACAATCACTATCGTCCTGCCGCGGGCCACGAGCTCATCGAGTTTGGCCGAGCATTTCCGGCGGAATCCCTCGTCCCCAACCGACAGTACCTCGTCGATCAGAAAAATGTCGGGGTTCGCGCTCATCGCCACCGCGAATCCCAACCGCGCGCGCATGCCCGAGGAGTAATATCTGAGCGGCGTGTCCATAAAGCCCTCCAGCTCGGCGAACGCCTCCACCTCCGGCAGAAGTTGTCTGAGCCGGTTTTCGCGCAGGCCCAGTATTGCGCCGTTCACAAACACATTCTCGCGGCCCGTGAGGTCTTCGTGGAACCCCGTCCCGATATCGAGCAAGGCGCAGATGACGCCCTGATGAGTGACCCGCCCGGCGTTCGGCTGGAGGATTCCCGCCATCAGTTTCAACAGCGTCGATTTACCGGACCCATTGCGTCCGACAATCGCTACGATCTCACCTGCCTCTATCCGGAGGTCGATGTCGTGAAGCACGGTCCAGCAGTCGCCTTTGCTGCGTCTGCCGGTGACCATCTCTACCAGCTCGCGCCGCAGCCACTTATGGCCGCGGTCGTAGCTCCTGAACCTTTTTGTAACGCCTTGCAAAGCGATGGCCGTCATCCCGTTACCTCGTCAAACAAGCTCCGCGAAATCGGCCTTGTGCTTATTGAAAAACGTCCAGCCGAGCGCCAGAACGCCGAACGAGACCAGGACGGTAATCATCAACGAGGTCCAATCCGGCAGCGCTCCGTCGTACAGCGACTTGCGAAAACAACTCGTTAGATGGACCATTGGGTTGAGGCTGTACCAGAACTGGAACCGTTCCGGGACCAGGCTGGCGGGATAGAACACCGGAGTCAGGTACAGCCAGGCGGTTGCGATGATCCCGGCGACGTACTGCGTGTCGCGATAGAAGATATTCGCCACCGCGAAGATGAGCGCCACGCCCGACGTGAACGTGAACAGCGCGATCATTATCAGCGGCAGGGCGAGAACGCCCGGAAACAGGGGCATTCCGAACCCGACAAGTATGAGCGTGAATATCGTCATTTCAAGACAAAAATCGACGAGATTGGCTATCATTCCACTGAAAACAAGCGATTCGGCCGGAAACGCCGCGCGATTGAGCAGATACCCGTTCTGATATGGGAGCAGCGACACGCTCAGCAATCCCCGCGCAACGAAGTTCCAGGGCAGCAGGGCCGATACCAGAAAGATCGGATAATGCTCCACGCGCATCTTGACGACCACTGAGAAGAAGAAGGCGTATATTGCGATCATCGTCAGCGGGTTCAGCAGCGACCAGAGAAACCCCAGCGTCGAACGCTCGTATCTGAGTTTGAGGTCGCGCACCGCGAGCTGCTTGATCAGTCCCCTATACCGGATGACCTCGCTGATGCTGTGTCTCACGACTAGCTCACCGCCTTTTCGCCGAAACAGTTCAGTCTTGCGGGAACGCTATCCAGGTAATGGGGCATGCGCCACCTACCCCCCAACCCTCTCCCCCTGGGCGGGAGAGGGTTGGGGTGAGGGAGGACCGGATATGCGAACGTGGTGAATCTCATAGGTTCCCCGTAGAACTGAACTCCCGCTCTTCGCCGTCCGGTCCGACGCCCAAACGCTTTGCCCGCAGAGTCGACTGAAGAAGCGACAGCGGGCCCAGCGCGTTCCCCAGCATTTCCCAAAGTATCAACCGGATCGGGAACCGGCTCCTTCGCAGGAGACTTCGCCCGATTCTGGACACGTGCACCAGCGGCATGAACACGAGCATGTGAAACAGAGCGCGCAGGTCCCGGTGGAGGAGGAGCAGCTTTATATGATATGCGTAATGCCCCTTGCTGTAACCGAAGAGCTGTTTCCGCAGCCCTTTCCGGTCCGACCGGTGATAGTGATGCACGTAAGCCCGAGGCTCGTACACGCACTCATATCCCAGTTGCAGCAGTCGATAGAAAGCGTAAGTGTCTTCGCTGCATCCGGTCGGCGTGCCGACGCCCAGCGTCACGTCGAACAGCCCGATCCGCCGAAGCCCCTCCGCTCGGAACGCGGCGTTTGCCGTCGCGCCGATGTGCCAGGTAGGGACCGCCCGAAGTCTTCTTCTCTTCAGGAACGCAGCGCCGTACACTTTCGGCGCAAATCCTCGTCCCAGACCGCCGTACTCCTCGAACAGCTCCTGCGCCTCGTTCTCCAGTTGCGCCGGAATCACCAGCCCCGTGACGCACATAACCCGGGGTTCGGCGAAGGGCCGCACGATCCAGTCGAGCCAGTCCCGCGCGGGGGCGCAGTCGTCATCGGTCAGGGCTATGATCTCTCCTCTTGCCCGTCTAATCCCGGTGTTTCGCGCGTAGCTCAGGCCGCGGCGGGCCTCCCGCGCGTAGACAACCGGCCTCCCGTCCGTAATCTCCCTGCATTTGCTTCCGGCCGGATTGTTGTCCACCACTATGATCTCACGGTTTGGGTAGTCCAGTTGGTCCAGCGCGTCCAGACATCGCTTCAGATTGTCCGGCCTGTTTACCGTGCACACGACCACGGAGACCAGTGGCCGGGACTGGCCTGGAAACAGTTCAAACTCTGAATGCTGCTGAGTTGACGTAGCGCATGCGCCAGGTCCCCCTCTCCCCCTGGATGGGTTGGGGTGAGGGGGGATCGGATCTGTTGTTGTTGTGGATTTCGCGAACTCCCCGTAGAGAAAAGCTCTCGCCTGGTCCGCGTCCGTCAGCGTCGACCGGCGCAACGGGCTCTTAAACAGGTCTTCCGCGACGGTCGTGAGCGCGGCGGGAGATAACCGCCGGGCTATCTCGTAACTGGCCTCGTCTTCACTGAATCCGGCGGCGCGCGGCGGCAAATCGACGTAATCCAGCGGCGAGCCTCGCAGCGTCACGAGCAGCTTCAGCTTCGCTCCATCCGCCGCGCGCAGGCTCGGAACGGGAGCCGTTATCTCGATCTGCTCGATCTCAGTCGGCATTCTCGTCGCCTCCGGCAGCGGTTTTCAGTCTGGTCGCGTTCCGGCGCGACTTGAAGTAGGCCCACGGACCTGTGAACGATCCGACCGCCTCGACAGCTATGTACTTCATCGGCATCACGAGATCGGTCTTCTTCGGCCCGCTCAGGCGCAGAGCGCGCTTCACGAACCAGCGCACGTACCACCTGACCAGGAACTTGGCGATCTTAAACCTGTCGCCCTTCTCCTCGACCATGCACTTCGTCAGGAACGCGGTGAACGACCGCCCGTAGTTGAAAAGCAGCCGGCGCAGGTCGCGTTCGTCCGCTCGGTGTCTGTGCCTGACGACCGCGTCCGGGCGGTAAGCGATAACGCATCCCGCGCGGGCGAGCCGGTGGAACATCTCCATATCGCCGCCTCCCCCTGTGGGCGTTCCCACGTCGAACGCCGGGTCAAACCCGCCCATCTTGTCGAATACCTCCTTGCGATAGGCCATATTGCAGCCCGTGCCGTACAGGCTGGGCCAGTAGGATTCGTATTTTGAAGAGCCATTTCCGTCAAACGTCGCGCGCCCAAAACCCCGGCCGAAGCCGCCGTAAGCAACCTCGAACAGCTCTTGAGCCCGCGTTTCGAGCTCCGCCGGGAGGACGAGGCCGGTCACGCACATCACCTTGGGGTCCGCAAATCCGTTCGCGATCCCCCGCAGCCAGCCCGGATCGGCCGTTGCGTCATCATCGGTAAAAGCGACTATCTCTCCCTTTGCCTCCGCAATGCCGCGTCCACGCGCGAAATCCAGGCCTGGGAGCGGTTCGACCACGCGCTGGAAGCAGTACCGCTCCGCCACCTCCGCGGCGCTGTCGTCCGACGGGCAATTGTCCACGATCAAAACCTCGAATTCGGGATAATCCAGCCGCGTGAGCGAATCGAGCGCGCGGCCCAGCGACCCCGCTCTGTCCCTCGTGCAGACTATAACGCTGATGAACGGCTGAGGCTGCTTGCGTTCGGGCGCTTCGGACCGGCTGAGCAGATTGTCCACCCCAGACTCCCAATCCGCGGAATTGCCGATGAACCGCTGGTACAGCCTGTGCCGCAGAAGGTTCGGACCGGTCTGGTCGGCTATCGCCATTGCCAATCTCTCGGGACTGATCTCGTCGCCGCTGTTCTCGATGCGCGCGCGGTCGATCGGAACGCCTTCATAATTCACAAAGACCCACACGCGGGAATATCGTTCGAGCCCGCTGATTTTCGGCAGCGGCTTCGTTATTTCCACATCAACGAGCTTGATCGCCATGATTAGCCTCGACATAGTTCACTTAGCCTGGCGCGCCCTCTACGTCCCCCTCTCCTGGAAGGACAGGGAGTTCCCCCTCCTCTTAGGAGGGGGTTAGGGGGAGGTCAAGCCGCTACCTCGACTTTATGCGGCGACCGCTGGCCTGCCTTCCTCAAAGTAAACGCAAGCCCCATGCGCGGGCCGGGCCAGCCGACCACATAGCCGAAGAGCGTAACCGGATACTGGAGCAGGATCAGCGCTATCTTGAGCCTCTCGTCCAGCTTCGAGAAGGCTATATCGTGCGCTATTACCGTCAACGGGTTGATATAAGAGGACGCCGCCACGCTTTCGCACCCGCTGAAGAGCCGCGGGATGTCCTCCCGGCTGTAACCTCTCCTCACGTGTCCCCACTCGGCCATTATTCCCACTTCCGACGAGCAGATATTCGGAAAGCCTGAGCGATAATACGGATACCTCCATTCGCGACTGGGGCAGCTCACCAGGACGCTCCCGCCCGGCCTCAGGACCCTCATGGCCTCCGCCGCGGCCATTTGGTCGTCCGGCACGTGCTCCAGGACGTCGAACAGCGTAACGCAATCGAATACCGAAGACGCAAAAGGGAGACGTGTCGCGACGCCCGGCACAAGTTGTGTGCGTGTTGCCGCCTGCCGTTGGCGCTCCCGCGCCGGCGGATCCGGGTCGACGTTGACCACTCGCGCCCTGGGAAAAAACAGAGACGTCAACCCACTGGCGCCCCCGCCGACCTCCAGGACACTACGGTGTTCCTCTTGGGGAAGTATCGACGCGATCGCGCGCATCTTTTCGCCGTAGAAGAAGCCGAGAGTGCGGCGATGGGGAAAAGGGTTTCTTCTCAAGATCTGCTTGATTCGTCTCGTCCGCACTGTCAATTCGCCTCCCGTTGTGCCCTTCGTCGTGAGATCGCCGCAACCGACCAGACGTACGCGGCGGGCCCGAGTAGATAGCCGGCGGTCTGCGCCAGGGCCAGCGCGGCGGGAAATCCGCTCCGGCCAACGACCGACCGCGCCAGTTCTCTCAAGTGATAGCGGAACAGCCAGAACGCCGGGAATACCAGGGCCGCCGGATCGCGGTCCGTAAGCAGGCAGCGCGTCTGGTAAGCGTTGTGGCCGAGGCCGTAGTCGAACATGGTCTTGCGGAGCTCCGCCATCGCGCGGCGATGCCGGTGGTACGCGACGGCGGACGGCTGATACGCGATCTTATACCCTGCGCGCGCTACCCGGTAGAATGCGTACAGGTCACCGCCCCCTCTCGACGGAGTTCCCACATCCAAAGACTCTTCGAACAGTCCGGTTTCCAGCAGGACGCTCTTTCGGAACGCCGCGTTGCACCCCGCTCCCACCACCCCGGAACCCAGAGGGAAGAACGTTCCGCCCCAGTTCCGGTCGTAAACCCTGGCCTGCTCCCCTCTTCCGAGGCTTTGGAACTTCTCGAAAATTCGTTGGGCCTCGGTTTCCATTTCCAGCGGCTTGTTGAGGCCGGTTACGCACGCGATTTGCGGGTCCTCAAACGGCGCCAACAGGTTCACGAGCCAATCCCGGTCTGCCACCACGTCGTCGTCCATGAACGCTACAAACGGACTCGCCGCCTCGGACACGCCGCGGTTTCTGGCGAAGTCCAGCCCCCGCCTGGGCTCTCGCGCATAGCGGACGCTGCCGTGATGGCTGTTCACAACGAGCGCGGACCTATCCGTAGCGGGGCAGTTGTCAACGACCAGCGTTTCGAAGCCGAACGGCGAACGCTGTCGCATCACCGAATCCAGGCAGCGCGCCAGATCCTGGGGTCGTTCCCGGGTGCAGACAACGACGGTCGCCCGCGGCGCATCGCCCGCGCCGCTTCTCAGCGCTTCGATCTCATCTTCCATTTCCACTCCCCCGCGGACCACTGAATCCTGCTTACCCACCGCCGCGCGGCATTACACGCCCGCGCCTGCCGATGCTGGTCCCACCCTCCACTCTCCCCACTCCTTCCGCTCCCTTTTCAAGCAGGTGAACGCGCAGTTGGGGCGGAAGGATATACCAAGCGTCCACATGCGGACAAGAGGGAGACACGGAAATTGCAGAGACTGTATTACGGCGCGGCCTATTATCCGGAACTCTGGCCGGAGGAAGTCATCGGGGAAGACATTCGGCACATGAAACGGGTGGGGCTGAACGTCGCTAGAATGGGCGAGTTCGCATGGGCGAAGATGGAGCCGCGCCGGGATGAGATCGACCTCAGCCTCTTCGTGGACGTGATCGGCAGGCTGAAAGAGAACGGGATCGACACCGTCTTTTGCACACCGACCGCCACGCCTCCGATTTGGCTCTCGCACGGCCATCCCGAGAGGTTATATGTAGACGACCACGGCAACAGGATGAGCCACGGCGCGCGGCAGCATTTTTGCACGAACAATCCCGCCTTCAGAGAGCGCAGCCGCATCATAGTCGAAGCAATCGCCGGGGAGATTGGCGGATTGCCCGGCCTGATCGCGTGGCAGACGGACAACGAGTTCAAATGCCACGTCAGGGAGTGCATGTGCGCCGAATGCGGCAGGCAATGGCATGAATGGCTACAGAAGCGGTACGCGACCATAGACCGGTTGAATGACGCGTGGGGGACGCAAATCTGGAGCGAGCTGTATCAGTCGTTCGACCAGGTCCCACAGCCTGTCGCAACGCCATTCATTCACAACGCCTCCCTCTCGACGGCTTACAGGTTGTTCGCCCGTGACAAGATCGCCGAGTTCCAGGAGGAGCAGGTCCGCATAATCCGCGGCCACTCGGACGCGCCGATCACGCACAACTGCAATCGCCATTTCGCGGTCGATCCCGAAAAGCTGTTCGCCCCGCTCGACTTCGCTTCGTTCGACACTTATCCAAGTTGCGACGATTGGCCGGAGATGGTCCTCAACCTCGACCTGTGGCGGAACGTCAAGCGAGAGCGTCCGTTCTGGGTAATGGAAACCGGAGCTTCGCATGGCGGCAATATTAACGGCATGCCAAGAGCCCACGGCAACGGTTTTCTCTCGGCGGAGGCTGTCGCGGCGTATGCGTCGGGGGCGGAGGGGTTTTCCTACTGGGTCTGGCGTCAGCAGCGCACCGGCTGCGAGATTACGCACGGCTCTATTCTGAGCGCGTGGGGCAAACCGACCGTCGGATACGAGA
The DNA here is from genome assembly GCA_030649165.1 of Armatimonadota bacterium. Taxonomy (GTDB): domain Bacteria; phylum Armatimonadota; class UBA5829; order UBA5829; family JAUSEB01; genus JAUSGG01. The sequence goes on along the minus strand of JAUSGG010000097.1, from coordinate 11,278 downwards.
ACGTCCTCCGCGCGTCCGAAGCCAAAAAGCAGATCGAGCCGATCATCCTCGAAACCGAATTGTGCCGGGCCGAGGTCGCCATCACCTACTCTGACACGGCAAAGGTTTTCCTCACGACCGAGTCCCACGGCAACATGAACTACGCGCAGCTTATCCGAGTCTGGTATGACGCGCTTCTGCGGACCGGCGTGTACCGCGACATTCTGCCTGAAAACGCTCCGCTTGACGGCTGCAAGGTCCTGTTCACTCCGTTCATGCCTTACGTCTCTCCGGAGTTCCTGGCAAAGGCGCGCTCCTTTGTTGAAGCGGGCGGGATATGGATAGCCGGGCCGTTCACGGGCTGCCGCACGGCGGAGCACACGATACCGACCGAGGCTGCTCTTGGCGACCTGGAGAAGCTCGCCGGCGTGGAGACAGTCTTCACCTACCCGATCGGCGACACCGGCGCCGTCGGCAAGGCGTTCGACATTGCCGCGCCGCTTGGACTCTGGGCCGCTGTTTTCGAGCCGAAGGGCGCTGAGGTCGTTGGGCGCATCGAAGGCGGCGTCACCCCCGGTCTCGCCTTCCTGACCGAGTATTCGGTGGGCAAGGGCAAGGTGGTCATGTTGGGGGCGATGCCGCGGGGCGACCAGGGGTTCGAGATGCTGAAAGCCATCGCAGCGCACTATTCGGAGATGGCCGGCGTCGAGTGGAAGTTCAGTCACACGAGCGGGATCGTCATCATCCCGCGCAAGCGAGGCGATAAGACCATCTGGGTAGCGGTCAACCTGAGCGGCAACGGCGGCAGCGTCCACGTTCCGCGTCCCGCGAAGGACCTCCTGACCGGCGAACCGCTCAAGTGGTTCGAGCAGGTCGTGCAGCCGTACGGGTATCGGGTGATTGAGTTTGTGTAGGATGCTGACGGCTGATAGCTTTCAGCTATCGGCTGTCAGCCCGAGGGGGAACGATGGGTTTGCAGTCATTACGTTCAACCCTCACCCCAGCCCTCTCCCTTCCAGGGAGAGGGGGTTGCGCTCGTGTTCTCCCGATGGTAAGCAGTGAGAAGGCTACTTCCCCTTGACCGGGATGTCGATGACGGTGTGCTTGCCTTTGACCACTTTCACCTTCAGCTTGCCGGACCACAGGTTCTTGTCGGCCATAAGGCCGCTGCTGCTGCGTTCACGTCTGAGTACGAGATCGAGATTGTAGGTCCTCGGCTCTATCGGCACGTTCGCGGTTCGGGGATAGGCGCCGTCGAAGAATGCGATGTCGCCCCAGTATGGCCCCTGGTAGTCTATAAGCACGGGCTTAGAGCTGCCCGGCCTGGATATCTTGTAACCTATCCACGGCCGGCCCGACATAGGGTCGGAATCCGTTTCCATAAGCCGGAAGACAATCTTCTGGCCTCGCTGGAGCTTAACGGTGGGTTTCGTAACCGCCACGGGCTTTACGTCGATGACCGCCCTCGCCGGCATGTAGGACTGGCTGACGACGAAGACCTTATATCGTCCCGGCGGTAGGCCCGCGAAAAGCACGCCGCCACTTGCGCCGGCCGCGTGCCCACGCCTCGATTGGTCGATCTTAGGGTAGAACGCGAAGCCCCAGTCGTTTACGCAGATCGGGACCGCTTTGGCCGCGGGTCTGCCCGTCCTGCCGTCAACCACTCTGATCTCTGCCGACCCTACCTCCGGCATTGCCGCGACCACGCCGGTTTTCTTCTCATTCTTGCCGAGCTGGACCCGGCACACGGGGGTTACGGGGCCGGCTGCGTCCCGCGGAAGCGCGACAATGGTCCATTTGCCCTCATCGACGTTCTTGATCTCGAATCCGCCGTCCGCGTCGGTCCTCGTCTCGTTCTTGGGCCACCACCATGCCTGCGTGTGCTGGAAAGACCAGTCCTCGCCCGCGCCCCGCTCCTGTTTCTCGGTGCGAAGCGCATACGCCTGGACGCTCATATCGGCGATCGGCTTCCGCGTCCTGGCGTCGATCAGCCTGCCGGAAATCCCGCCGCTGGGGAAGGCGACGTCGAAACGGTTGGTTCCGGGTTTTATGGTGACGATATCCCGGATCCAGATATGGTTCGAGTCCATCCAGTCGCCTTTGGAGTAGGTGACGCTGTAATTGCCTGGTTTGTGCACAGGAAACCGATAAACGCCGTCTTTCCCGGTGTACGCGAATCCGCCGTACATTTTGCCGGAGACGGAGTGGACAATGACATGCGCGCCTTCAACGGGAGCGCCGTCGAGGGCGATCTTTCCCTCGACCTGAGAAGGCTCCCGCCGGTTCCAGTCCACGACGTATTCCTGCCCCGCAGCCACTGTAAACTCGTGCATTTTCGTGACTCGACTCTCACTGTGCTCCACGCGAAGCTCACCCGGCGGAAGGTTCGCGAACCGGAACTTGCCTTCCGAGTCCGAGTAGGCGGAATCGTATTGAACTTGACCCTCCGAGTCCGTGACCTCAACGTACACGCCCTTTGCCGGTTTGCCGGAATCATCAGAAACGACACCGCTCACGGTCGAGCCGCGACCAAGGCAGGCTTTGAGCGGTTTGAGAAAGCTCGCATCGGGCAACACCGTCCTGGCATAGCCGTCCTTCTCCAAGAGGATGGCGCCGCGCCTGCCGGGCACGGTGTCTATGGTGAACCTGCCGCCCGCATCGGTGCGGACGGAGATCGGGCGCCAGACTTCGGGAATGCTCCTCCATTGGAAGCCACCTGTACCGCCCTGTGTGTCGAGCAGCGTCACCGCCACGCCTGCGAGCGGTTTGCCGCTGCCGGCTTCGGTTACAACTCCCGATAGCCTGCGGGACCGCTGGAGTTTAACCCGGACAGCGTTGTAGTCGATCTTCGACCCCGGGCGGACCTCGACGTCTTCAAGATGCGCTGTGAAATGCCCGGGGGCCCGGACGAAAAAGTCTATCTTCTCGCCGGGAGTGGTGAAGTCACTCGGCATGGTGAACCTGCCCTGGGCAGACTTGAAGACGACTCCTTTTGTGTCGTAGCTCCGTCCGACTTCGAACTCGGTCATGGGTTTGCCGTCAGTTGCGTTCAAGACCGTTCCTGACACCTGCCCGGGGCGCGTGACCGTGATCACGTGGTCCTCGCGGTCCACCTCCAGCGGCATCCGGTCTATTCGGGAGTAGCCCGCCAGGTATGTCTCGATAAGAACGCCCTTCGCCGGGAGGTTATCGAGCCGGAACCGTCCGCTCTTGTCCGATTTGGCGCGGGAACTCACCCATCGGTATACATTATCCCCGTGGAAGCCCATTTTCTCCATCTCGGGCGTGATGACATCGAGGCCAACGCGTACCGCTTCGAGTGGCTTGCCGTCCTCATCGACGAACTTGCCTTCCACGAAGTGGCCCGGCGCCATCGTGAAGTCGATCTCGGCGTTGACCTTCTCCTCCACGAACCTGAACGATGGCGCGAACCCGTTCGCCTCGGCAATGACCATGTTCTTTGTGCCATCCACATCGCGCAGCGTGTATCGCCCATCGTCGTCGGTCCTGGTCGTCTTGTGACCGGCATAGCAATCCGTCCAACCATACTCCACGAGCGCTTCCTTGACCGGGTTGCCCAACTGGTCGAGTACGCGCCCGCTAATGGTTCGGATGTCATCCTTGGTGGACGTGAGTTTGACGTCGATGGTGATTTCGCGCCGGTCGGTCGGGAAGACTACAGGCATATCCATGACCCAACCGTATCCGTCCGCCGAGACGCCGACTTCCGTCCGTTCGGTGGGGTCGAGGCCGGGTAAAGTATATTCCCCGTTGCTATCGGTCTCGACACGCTGAACGTCGAAGTACCACAGACGGGGGCCAACACTGGCGCCGGCAACAGGATTGCCGAGATCGTCCGTGACCCTCCCCTTAAGAACTCCTTCCGGCCTGACGTCGATGTCCACCTGAACGAAAGACTGCCCGATGGCGCTGAAGTGCATGATCGGCCTGCCGAAGCCGTCCTTGAGGGCGGCGATGGTGTGTGTTCGGCGTGGCACGGCTTCAAATCGGTAGATGCCGTGATTGTCCGTTTCCGCGTCGTCGAAGTCCCTGATCGTCACCTTTGCGCCGGGAACCGGCTGTCCCGTCGAGCGGTCCACCACCTTGCCCGCCACGACCGCGGCGGGATCGAGTCTCAACTCGGTTGAGCCGGAGACGGCGCCGTTGCCGTCCAACTGGATGTACCGATCGACTGTGAGCACATATTGTCCGAGATGGGCGCCGATGTTGTAATCCCCAGGAGGCAGACTCAGCTTATACGTCCCGGAGCCATCCGCAACCGACCGACCCGCGTCTTTGGGATAGCGGATTTCGACAATCGCGCCGGCCGCCGGCGAGCCGTCCGACATAGTTACGTGCCCCGAAAGGCTGAACTGTCTTGCCTCGTCGCTGTGCGCTGGGCATGCGGCCAGCACGGAAATCAGGACAAGCAGCGAAATACCGTTCCTCATCTGGTATCCTCCAGTCCACGCCTCATCCGTACGTCCAACCCCATAGGTTCTCGTTCGGTCTCTCCCCGCGGTCGATAAGCAAGTTTCGTGTCCCGCCACGCCTGATCGTCGGCCTCGGGATAAGCATGACCAGTGACGTGCTCAGGCAGCGACGTATTCCCGTTTGCCGTGTCACTCGCCGCGTCGAACTCGTCGGCGTCCACGTAGCTGACCCGGGCGCCCGCGGCGGTGTCGGGCATGGGTCGGGTCGTGACCCTTCGCTCACGTGTTGGCTTGACCGCGACCCGGCTGTGCGGGCGTTTCTTCGCATCCAAAGCCCTCGATGCGTTGGTCACCTTCTTCTCCGGGGCGGGTAGGTTTTCGCGGTATGTTTCGCGGCACACGCCGTTCGACGCTCCAGGCGATCGAGGGGCCGGAGTGCGGCTTGTGGCGCTGAAACGGACAAACCCCAGAACAAGGGCCGCGGCGACCGCGGTCCCAACCAGCGCCAGGCAGGCCCTCATCGCCAGACGGTTGACCCGCGAAGCGCCTTCGGCGCACGGCTGCGCTCCCTTTAGCGCCTTACCCTTCAAACCCGAAGGCGGCTTCGGATCCCATACCTTGCGTAGCAAATCTTCTATCTGTCTATCGTCCATCGGCTTCCTCCTCAAGCGCCGCCCTCAGTCTGCTCAAAGCGTAGCGGTAACGGCTCGTTATTGTCCCTAGCGGAGCGTCGACCGCTTGCGAGATCTCGGAAAAGGTCATCCCCTCGTAAACTTTAAGTAATATCACTTCCCGCTGTTCCGCGGGAAGGCTTTCGAAAGCCTCTCTCAACACAAGCGTGTCCGCCGGGGTTTCGCGCGTATCGGCAGAGCTCTCGATTTCCGCATCGCCGGCGAACATGTCCTCGTTCCTTCTTCTCCGGGTGCGCAAGAGGCTGAAGGCGGCGTTACGAGCGCTCGCCAGAAGGTACGCTCTGACGTTATCGACGTTCCGTAATGACGGGTTCGAGCGGATAACGCGCGCGAAGACGTCCTGGACCGCATCCTCGGCGTCCTCGGTGGAACCCGTGATGGCAAGGGCGTACCGGAACAGCGATTCCGAATGCTCGTCATACAACTGCTCCAGGTCGGATGCGCATTTCTCCGCGGAACGCCAACCGAGTGTCATGTCCAGCGCGTCCGCATTGCAGTCAGCCATCTCCACCTCCATGAGAATAGACGCCCATAATGCTCGTTTTCATGTAGCAGGTCAAGATTCCTCTGCCTTGCGAGTGAGTTCAGTTTCGTGGGAATGTCATTCCGACCGAAGTGGAGGAATCTGCTTTTTCCGAATGCAAGATCGTGTTCAAAAGCAGATTTCTCGCTTCGCTCCTAAGAAAGCGCCCCGTTTCGGGATTTCCGGGTTGGGACCCGAAGTTGTCCGCTATAGTATGCGTATGACGCCCAACCCTCAAATCCCGAAACAACGGGGTGGTTTCTTTCCGAAATAACCCCGCCTGCGGGGTCGGTTGCTCGAAATGACGATTCCCGAAGACTGAACTGTTGTATCATGCGGGAACGGCCTATTACCACTTTTCGTCGGACACCAGGTAAAGCTAGTTCCCGCGGTGCGTGCGGCATCCGCGTCCATCCGCGTCCATCCGCGTTTATCCGCGGTCTTCTCTGAACCTCACCCGCGGGCAGGATTGTCGCCCCCGAATCGCTAACAACTCTATTGCCGGCGGAATCGAACTCTATCCGCCAAAGGAGGTAACAGTTCAGGAATGGACGGTACGACTCTTCTCGCTGTTCACCCTTTGGGAAAACACGAGCGTAATCCCCTCTCCCTTGAGGGAGAGGGTTAGAGCCTGCCCTGAGCGAAGCGAATGGGGTGAGGGTGAAAGTTCTCTCCATTTCTGAACTCTTACCAAAGGAGTTGGCGCCATGTTACATCGTCCGGGACAAACGTCGGTCCTCATAGCTCTGGTGAGCGCCGTCCTTGGTCTCGCAATTGCGCCCGTATGCGCTCTAAGCGCGGGAGACCTTTGCTTTTATGCGCCTTTTGAGGGTTCGCTGGATGCCGGGTATGCGGCGGGGGAGGCGAAGCCGCGGAAAATCACGGGCGAGTTCGCCTTCGTGCCGGGCGTTTCCGGCAAGGCTCTGGTCGCGGGTGAGCCGGGCAAGGAGCTGGCATACTCGGTCAAGGGGAACCTTCCCGGTCGCAAAGGCGCGATCTCCGTCTGGATAAAGACTATCGACTGGAGCGCGGGCGATTTCAAGGGGCATTCCATCATCGGCGTTCCCGGCAAGTTCCAGTTTTACCACGCAAGCCACAGCGGCGGCATTCACCTGGAATGGCTGGAGCAGTGGGGAGGGAGTACCTATAACTACCCGCAGGGACCGGTCAAAGGCGAGTGGAAGCATCTTGTTTACACCTGGGGCGACGGCGGCGTCACGCTTTACCAGAACGGCCAGTTCGTCAGCAGGATAGAGCTTACGAACCGGGTCTACTTCCCCACTTCGCCGAAGGAGTTCCCTGAGCTGATCGGCGACCTGCTTTTCCACGTCTGCGACCCATCGCTGACTAGCGACGGCAAGAACGCCGCCCTTGTGGACGAGCTGATGATGTTCAACCGCCCGCTTACAGCCGTGGAGGTGAAAAGCCTCTTCCGCGGCGCCGCCGTGCAGTCGGCTGAGGTCCTCGAATCGGTGCGCACGGGAGCAGTAGTCGCCACACTCTCCAGCGCGGGGCCGAACGAACTGTTCCGCGGTTCCGTTATCCGGCTGCCGGAGACGGTCGCGCGGATACGTTCAGCCGCGAAACCGCCCGAAATCGACGGCAAGTTCAGCGCGAAGGAATGGGGAGGCTCGGCGGAGTTCTGTGACTTTACCGATGCCTTATTCGGCAACCTGGCCGCTCGCGCGGTTAGAGCGAACATCTCCTATGACGACGCCGCGCTCTACGTATGCGTCCGCAGCCGGGAGATTCAGCCCGGATATGCCTTCGATTTGGTCATGATCAGTCTGCGCCGGACGCCCAATGATCCGATATGCCGCATCTTCAAGGCATCGGGTAGCGAGCCTTGGCGGGTGGTGAACGATGTTATCGAACGGACTTCATCTCGGACGGCGGTCCGCGTGTCCAAGGGAACGTGCTGCTTCGAAGTCGCCATTCCCTGGTCGGAGATTGGCATCTCGACGCCGAAGATCGGCGAGTCCGTATCCCTCAGCATATTGCGCAATTGGTCGAGCAGCTACGGTGATCAGGCGACGTGGCCGGTAGAGATGGGAGGGTCATCTGAACCCGCGTCCTTCGCCAGACTCGTCTTCGGCGGCGACAAACCGGCCCTGGCGCTGGAACGCCTGGGCAAGTTGAACTACGCGCAGCTCCAGTTGTCGGCGGCGGCGCGTGGGGAAGTCGGGGCCGTCCGGGGAATGAAGGCGGAAATCCGTCTCCAGCCGGCCGACCTGAGGCAATACTGGGACCCTAAGACCCTGCCGGGCACGAAAAGCTATACGGGCGCTCGCATACTTCTTGACGAACCGCTCCGAGTTACTGGTCTTGGCAATACGGCGGAACTGCGCCAGTGGACGACTTTCAGCGACACGGACCTCGACAGCCTTTGGCTCAAGGTGACCGACGCTTCAGGAGATGTCGTCTATCAAGCTCAGAGGTCGTTCGTGCCGCAGCCGCCTATCACGATTTGGGTGAAGACCTACCCGGAGCACGACCGACTCCGAATAGACGCCGACGTTTCGCAGTACCGCGAGTCCGGCCTTGATACTATCAGCGCCGAGATCGCGCTTGTCGGTCCGAACGGGAAAGCCCTCAAGACCGCGAATATCAGCTCGTTCAAGTCCAGCCGCCAGGCCGTGAATCTCGCGCTCAAGCCACTTCCGGTCGGTAAGATCAAAGTGAAAGCAACTCTGCGGAGAGGCAAGGCATGGATTTCCGAGTTTACCACCTCGTTCGAGAAGCTCGGCCCCCGTCCGTGGGTTGGGAATAAGCTCGGTAAAGACGACATAGTTATCGCGCCCTTTACGCCGATCAAGATCGATGGGCAGAGCGTGTCGGTCTGGGGAAGGACCTACGTGTGGAAGGACTCGCTTTTCCCCGTTCAGATCGTCAGCGGCGGAAAGGATTTGCTCGCGGGTCCAATCGAACTCTTATCCGGCGGCGCGACGGGCAAGTCCAACAAAGCGATGGTCAAGGTAGTCGAGCAAAAGCCGACGCGGGCGGTTTTGGAGGCGACCGGCGCTATAGCAGGCGTGCCTGTTACCGCGCGGCATCTGATCGAGTATGACGGGATGGTCCTTACAACGCTGAAGCTCTCCCCCAAATCCCGCGCGCGGCTGGAGAGCCTGGGGCTGGTGATTCCCTGCAAGCGCGAGTATTCGACTCTTTACTCGATGGCGCCGGAGCCGATGTCCGGGGCCGTCAGGGAGACCGTCAACAACGTTTACCCGCCCATGAACGGGAAAATGGACACCGCGTTCAAGAACTCAGTCTGGCTGGGCAATGAGGACAGGGGCTTGAACTGGTTCGCGGAGCATGGCAAGGGCTGGAAGCTGAAGGGCAACCCGACGCCTGTGGGCGTCGCGGCGGAATCGGACCGCGCGCTGCTCACGCTGCGATTTGCCGCCGTCCCGCTCGATCTGGAAGGGCCGGTATCTTTAACGTTCGGGATCACCGCCACTCCGGTGAAACCGATGCGGGACAACTGGCGGTTCCTGCGGAACCAGAGGGACTGGACCTATCGTTGGTACGGCGTTTTCACCGCCGCAAACAACGATATCGCGCACCCATTCCCGAGTTTCAAGAGCTTTCTGGCGGAGCAGCACAAGACCGTACCGCTTTTTGTCCCTTACCAAATGCCCGTATTTGCAAACGTCAGGCAGCCCGAGGTGACGTACTACGGTGAAGAGTGGATGTTCCCGCCTCGCCAGCTTATAGGCAACGACCAGGGCGACGAAGAACGCCATATCGCTGCCTGTCTCGGCAGCAGTTGGCAGGATTTCTTCGTCTACTACGCCGTCAAGGCTTATGATGATTTGCGCATGGATGGCTATTATCTGGACGGCGCAATACCTGACGGCCGGGGCTGCACGAACGCGCTGCACAACCACGGCTGGCGCGACGACAGCGGCGTCCTGCACGGGACCTACGCGCTACTGGCCCATCGCGAGCTTTTCAAGCGGCTGGCGGTCGAGTTCTACAAGCGGCATCGTCCGTACCTGCTCTTCGTTCACCTAAGCGGGTGCGTGCAGATGCCGACGTTCTCTTTCGCGGACATGGGCTGGAACGGCGAGCAGTTCTCCACGAGCGCCGTGCCGGCCAGGGACTACAACAAGCTGTTGACCCTGCCTTACTTCCGCGCGCAGTTCGTCGGCCGGCAGTTCGGGATTCCCATACAACTGCTGCTCGAATACTGGAAGAAAGAAGGCCAGGAGCCGATCGGTTCGGCCGAGATCGACAGCGCATTGGGCTTGTCCCTCGTCCACGGCGTGGCGGACAATATGATGGCCGGCAATTTCGCCGAAATGGCCAACTTGGATTACGCGAAAGGCGTCGTTACTGCTCAGGATTCGTTCGGAATCAGGGAGAAAGACTGCGAATTTCTGCCATATTGGAGCAATAGTGGCACGGTTACAATCGAGTCTGGGGACGAGAACCTGATCTGCTCGATCTGGCGGCGGCCAGGGAAGGTCTTGCTCGTACTCAACAACTCGACGCAGAGCGACCGGCAGGCGCTCATCCACTTGAACCTTCCGGCGTTGGGCCTTGGGGGCGCCGTCAAGGCGATGGACCTGATAACAGGCCGCGCCGTAACAATCGACGCCGCCACAGTCCAAGCTGAAGTCAAGAAATCCAACTGGCGGTTGATTATCGTAGAAAGACTACCTTAGAATCACGCCGAGGACTCCCTCTCCCTGGAAGGGAGAGGGCTGGGGTGAGGGTTGAACGCGATTATAACTCCTAACTTCTGACCTTGATCGCGCGCGATATGCCATCGCGTGCGAAACGGAATGTCGGGATTTCAAATCCCTGAGTTCTGTTTCGGGCGTTATTGCAAATAACGCCCGATCGAGCTGAGGTGGGGTTAGACAGCGCGGCAAACGTGAGAGTTCAGTTCTACGGGAATGTCATTCCGAATGTATACCAAGAGAAGCCCCGGAGGACGTCATTCCGAGGAGGAACGACGAGGAATCTGCTTTTTGCGTGCCGCGAACGTGCTCAAAAGCAGATTTCTCGACTCCGCTGGCGCTCCGCTCGAAATGACAATTCCGGGAAGACTGAACTGTTACCGGCAAACCCCCTCCCCATTCAGGGGAGGGCTGGGGTGGGGTTAGACAGCGCGGCAAACGTGAGAGTTCAGTTCTACGGGAATGTCATTCCGAATGTATACCAAGAGAAGCCCCGGAGGACGTCATTCCGAGCGACCGACCCCGACGGATCGGGGTTATTTCGGAAAGGAACCACCCCGAAACGGGGCGCTTCCTTAGGAGGAGGAACGACGAGGAATCTGCTTTTTGCGTGCCTCGAACGTGCTCAAAAGCAGATTTCTCGACTCCGCTGGCGCTCCGCTCCTAATGAAACGCCGGATGCGTTGCGGGAACTACAGGTAGCGATGCCAAAACCTCAGCTAGAAAAGGCCGTTCCCGCAGGATAGAACCCTCTCCCGCCCAGGGGGAGAGGGGGACTTCGCGGATGCGCCACGTTAAGTGAACTGTGTTGCTCCTAACCCGGATTATTCGCGACGATATCTGTGTGCAAACAGAGTGCGAAACCGAAACCCCTCACCCCATCCCTCTCCCGCTCGGGGGAGAGGGGGCTAACTGGGGCTAACAAGATACGTTATCTCGTAAGACAAAGGTAATCCCCTCTCC
>JAUSGG010000074.1 GCA_030649165.1 Armatimonadota bacterium | reverse complement strand
GGCGCTCCGCTCCTAAGGAAGCGCCCGTTTCGGGATTTCCGGGTTGGGACCCGAAGTTGTCCGCTATAGCATGCGTATGCCGCCCAACCCTCAAATCCCGAAACAACGGGGTGGTTCCTTTCCGAAATAACCCCGATCCGTCGGGGTCGGTTGCTCGAAATGACGATGCCCGGAAGACTGAGCTGTTACCGACAACCAACAACTGTGATCGTGCTAGACGGGGAGCTAGCGGTGCCCTGAACCCGCAATCCGCTACAGCGGGGTTGAATTCCCGCTCGAGGTTTGGCTGTTTGAGTGACGCTCGCGTAAGCGGCGTTGATGGTTGGGCCCAGCGCAACAGACCACTTGCGAACCCCGTCAGGTCCGGAAGGAAGCAGCGGTAAGCATGCTAGTCCGTGTGCCGCTGTGTGTTCTGACCGGAGTTGGCTGCGCGAGGCAGCGCTTGGGCAGCCCTATCGACAGCGGGTGCACGATCATACTCTTGAAACGGGCCATCCCGATTGGTCGGGGTGGCCCTGGTTCAGTTGAATGTTTAATGTTGAATGTTGAAAGGGACCTACCGGCGCCAAGTCATTCAACATTAAACCTTCAACGTTAAACTAAATCGCTATGCCTTACGTATCCTTATATCGCAAATACAGGTCACAAACGTTCAATGACGTGATGGGGCAGGACCACGTCACGCGAACCATACGCAACGCCATAAAGGCCGGGCGTATCGGGCAGGCTTACCTGTTCTGCGGCTCACGTGGGACTGGCAAGACCACGGTGGCGAGGCTCATCGCGAAAGCGGTCAACTGCGCCAACGGCCCAACGCCGGACCCGTGCAACGAGTGCCCGGCGTGCGTGAGCATAACCGAAGGCTCGGCAGTCGACATAGTCGAGTTGGACGCCGCCTCGCACCGCAAGATAGAGGACATCGAGGCGCTCCGCCAGGGCGTTAAGTATCCTCCGATGGAGCTTCGATACAAGGTCTATATCATCGACGAGGCGCACCAGCTTTCGTCTACGTCCAAAGACGCCTTTCTGAAAACGCTGGAGGAGCCGCCCGCCCATGCGATCTTCATACTCGCAACAACCGAAGCGCATGAAATACCGCTGACGATCAGATCGCGCTGCCAGCAGTTCGACTTCCGCCGGGGCAGCTACACCGAGATCGGCAAACGCCTCCGCTACGTCGCCGAACGGGAGGGCATAGCGATCGATGACGACGCGCTCGCGATCCTTGCTGAAGCGGCAGCCGGCTCGTGGCGGGACGGCTTGAGCCTGCTCGAGCAGATCATGGCCTTCACCGATGGAAACGTCACGGCCAAAGACGTGGGGGCCGTACTCGGAACGATCGACGACGCCGCTTTGCGCGAGGTGGCGGATGCCGTGGCGTCGAGAGACGCCGCGGCCACTCTGGAGCTTGCGGGAAGACTGGTTGAGGAAGGCAAAGACGTTCGCCAGCTTTTGCGCTCGATAACGGCGCATTTTCGCAGGCTTCTGCTTGCGGCAGTCGGAGCGTCGTCGGACGCGAACGCCGTCGAGCAGGCCGGACAGTTTTCCAGAGGCAGGCTGCTGCGCCTTGTCGAGTTGTTCGCGGGCGCGGACAAGGAACTGCGGTTTAACGATCAGCACAGATTGGTTCTGGAGCTGACACTGCTGAAGTCGTTGGAAGAGCCTGTGGCCGCGGTTGTGGAGCCGGGAATCGTAAAGGCTCTCGAATCGGCGCCTTCCGTAACGGTGGAGTCAAAGAGGCCGTTCAAGCCCCCTACCCCGCCGGCGCCCCCACCGGCGCCGAAGCCGGAGGCCAAACCAGAGCCGGCAAGACCGGCTCCCGCAGCGGAGGAGCAGGCATCCACGGAGACGCCGACGCCGCAGCCGGCTGGGGAAGTAACCTTCGAAGAAGCCGCCGCCGCATGGCCGGCGCTCCTCGCGAAGATGAGGAGCGATAGGCGCGAACCGCTGCGCGCGATTGCGGTCGAGGGAAAGCCTCTGCGCTTGGAGGGATCCACGCTGATCGTCGGCTTCGTTAGCGGCTTCCACCATGAGAATTTCAACAGTTCCGGCAAAGCACAGGAAACCGCCAAGATGCTGTCCGAAATGCTCGGCAAACAGATTAAGCTGCGCGGCGTGCTGTCGCAGGATCCCGCCGAAAAGCAACCTGCCGACGTCGTGCAGTCCCCGCCCGAACAATCCGAACCGCGGGGAGCGCGGGAATCGCTTCCCGGACCGGTGCTGGACGTGTTCGGTGAAAACATAACAGGCGTAACTGAAGAAACCGAGAATCCCTGGGAGGAGTAAGAGGAGATGAACCCGTTTGGCAAGATCGGAGACCTGGGCCAGATAATGAAACAGGCCCAGAAAATGCTTGAGGACACACGAAAAGTAGAGGAATCCCTGGCGGAGGAGCGGATAGAGGCGTCGTCCGGCGGCGGAATGGTGAAGGTGGTTGTTACCGGCAAGGGCGAGGTAGTCGAGATCAAAATCGATCCGCAGGTCATAGACCCTGAAGACGTGGAAATGCTGGAGGACCTGGTGGTCAGCGCGGTCCGCGAGGCATCGGAGCAGGCGACACAACTCAAGACCGAGAAGATGAAGGAAATCACCGGGGGAATGGGTCTGCCGGGGATTTTCTGAGGTAGGTTTTTGTGGTGAGTCGTGGGTAATCTGCCCAGAGCGGAACTGCGGGCCGAAGTCCACGGAAACCGACTGATCCGGGCATATTGACACGCTGCCAGGGGTGGGTTACACTTTTGCACGACCGTAAGTGGAGATGCAGCAAACGTTCGGCTATGAAAGGAATAACCGTATGCGAGAAAGGATAACGATCCGAGATTTCGCGGGCATAAAGTCTGTTGACCTCGATCTTCGGCGGATCAACATTCTGATCGGTCCACAGGCTACTGGTAAGAGCATCTGTGCAAAGATGCTCTATTTCTTCAAGGGCTTTACTTCTCAACTCTTCACTTCATTAGAAAACCAAGACGAGGAGAGCAAGCGCGGGTTCGACCTATCAATACTGCGGAAGTTCGAGGAGTACTTCCCGCCTCAGAGCTGGCCTGATTCACCATTCGCAGCGCGGTACGAGATCGGCGATTTGTTCGTTGAGGTGAGCCGAGCAGAAGACAAGAAGAAAATACGCCTTTCATATTCGGAGGAGTTTACGCGACAGCGCAAACTGGCGCAGCAGAATTTGGGGAATGTGATCGAGGCAATGCACGGAGAGGAGAAGGATTACGACAGACGTAGGGCGATATACCGAGCACGCCAGGATTTTTACAAAAGCATCGACGCGAGGGTTGGAGAAGTCGCAACGTTTAACCAACTATTCATCCCTGCGGGCCGCTCGTTCTTTGCGAACCTACAGAGCAGTATCTTTTCCTTCTTATCTGGTAACAAAGCCATTGATCCGTTTCTCATAGAGTTTGGATCGGTGTACGAAAGCATCAAAGAGTATCCCGAGCACTTCATACATCAAGCCGTCGATGACCTGGAGTTAGAGAAGAAGCTAGATTCCCTTGTCGCAAAGATCCTGTGCGGGAAGCATGTGAGGGAACGCGGAAGAGATTATCTCGTGTTGCCGGACGGACGCCAAACAGCTATCGCGAATTCGTCGTCTGGACAGCAGGAGATGCTACCGTTAGCGGTTGTCCTTCGCGTCTTCCCATTTGTCCGGTTCTCTGGGTGGGGACATAGTATCTACATTGAGGAGCCCGAAGCCCACCTGTTTCCTACGGCGCAGCGGCACATAGTTGAACTCATGGCTGCCGTATTTACGTCGGCTCGTCTACCGCTTCAATTCATTATAACAACTCACAGTCCCTATATTCTCACCGCCTTCAACAACCTCCTTGAGGCTGGTCGCCTGAACTCTACACTGACTAAAGCTAAGGTCAAGAGACTCCGCGAGATCGTGCCGCCCGAACAGATGCTGAAGGCTGAAGAGTTCAGAGCATACTCACTCAATGAAGGTAAAGCACAGAGCATCTGTTGTGACGAGACAGGGCTTATCGCAACAAACGTAATAGATGACGTGTCAGAAGCTCTATCGGTACAATTCGACAGTCTGTTGGAGATCGAGGAGTGATGGTAGACTTCGGTTCTTGCGAATCCAGGACAAGTGATCCGCTAATCGTCTTCAAAGAAAACCGCAATAGGATCGTTTTTAGAAATGCCAATCGGCGTTCAGTCCGTCGAGTTGTTATAGATGACTGTGTCATAACAGAGGGGTTGAGATGCGACTACTTGCTCATCAGCAGTAACGATGTAGAGCACTACATCGAGTTGAAAGGCTGTAGCGTCCGACACGCTGTTGCTCAGATAGCGGAAACAATCAAACAAGTGAGCGCTGATGCAAAACATTGCGGAAAACACTCTTTCGTAATCAGTTCCCGCTGTCCTCTAATGAGCACAGAGATCCAGCAGATGAAGAAAAATTTTCGGCAGCAATATGCCTCGACTCTCACCATAAAGAATCGAGAACACACTGTTGAGATCTGACGCCCCGGCCGATCCTGAGTTGTTGGCTGGTATTTTACTCCGTTGCCCCTACGCAGGTCGTGTCAATATTAGTGTGTAAAATCAAGTTTGGGTGTTTCCTTCCAGTCGTTGTTTCTTTGCCAGAACAGGCCGTACAGAAGTCGGTAGCAGCTCTCCCTGTTCTGAAATCCTGCCCAGCCGTAGGACCTGCTGCGAA
>JAUSGG010000071.1 GCA_030649165.1 Armatimonadota bacterium | reverse complement strand
AGCGCGATGTCGTCAAAGAACTGCTCGCGTTCCAGTTCGCCGCCACGCTTCCGGCGGTTGATGCTCTCGGCGGCCTTCTGGTAAAGGGCGGGCGGGATGTCTCCGGCGAGCGCGGCCTTCGAGAAGAGCGGCAGTCCAGCCATCGCGCGTTCGACCAGTGCGGGGGTGATGGTGAAGCCGGGTTGCCCCTCGCTCTTGTTCAATTCGTCAGCCTTGGCTTGGGCTTCTTCTTGGGTGTTGAACCAGTGATCGGCAGCGATGTCATTCGGATTCTCGCCGCGAACAAAATACCCTTTGTTCTTTTCACCGTACAGTTTGCCGACTGAATAGCGTGGCGCCGCCTTCACGTCAACCGTCCCCACCCTCCCCCCGCCCAACTTCCGCAGCACTTCATTGGCAACCGACGGCACGATCCTGTCGTAGAACCCTGCCATGCCGGTATCCGAGATCGTGATGCCGTCGCCCTCGATCACGCCCGACTGCGCGGAGTCATTCTTGATCTTGTCCGCCATCGCCTTGCCGATCGAGTCGGACAGGGCGGACTCCGACTCGGTGGTGTCGACTACTTTGGAGCCTTTCTTGTTTATGGCCATTACTGCTTGGCGATAAATGCGAAGCATGCCAAGGTCGGCCGCATTGCCCTCTATACTCGGGAGTTTCTCCTCCCAGTCTGCATTCTCTCTAATAAACGCCAGTGCTTGTCCCCTCGTGTGGTAGCCAAAATTACCGTTACGGCGCAACGCCCTATTGGCGTCATCACGAATGTTCCCGTCGATGGCGTGATCAAAGTCACGCCCCTTATACCCCACCAGATGCACGCCCGCACTGGTCTTCGTCCACTCGATGCGATCGACCTGCTTGCGGAGTGCGTCGCGGTAGCGTTCGACTTGCTGTTCCCCGTTCGTCCACGCGATTTTCTCAAACCCGTTCTCGGCGGCGTAGCGGATCATGCGCTTCAGGGAGAGGGCGACCCACGCTTCGGTCTTGGTAACGAAGGGGGCGGAGGGGATACCTGCTCTGGCGGGAACCGACAACGCCTCGTAGGGGAAACCGTTTATGCGCGTCAAATCCGCAGCCACTTCAGCCGCCTCTGCTTCAGTATCGTAGGTTTTCGGTATGACCCCCTCCCGCCGGGAGAACACCTGCCACGCGTCTTTGACGCCGAACCCCTCCTTCTTCCCCTTCTGCGCCCAGTCCGCCTGTATCTCCTCGATGAAGAGCACGCGCTTGCCCTCGGCGTCCGTGCGCTTGTTGAACCGGATGTGGGCGATGATGTTCGGCTGGTCGAAGTGGGTGGAGCGGAAAGCAGTTCTATCGTGGCTCTCTCTCATCACCAAGTCGATCTGCATTTCAGTATTGCGAAGTTGCGTTTGTAACCCAACTTGATCCGAAAGCCGCCCTGTACTACGCTCGACCTGCGCCTGTTGTTCATCACGTACTGCGATAAGTTCTTTGACGCGCTGGCTTCTAGCTGCCGCGGCTTTGTTCTGATCTTCCGGCAAACTCAGCACCAGTTCGCGGTAATTCTGTCCGCCGGGGAGTTGGTATTGGGCGAATTTGGTTGGGGACGACGCGGCGCTTGCCTCGCTCAAATCGTATGATTGCTTTGCAATACCCAATGACGCGAATGTCTGATTGTAACCAGACGGACCCTGCCCTATCACAGTTCCGTCAGCCTGCGGCCATAGATGCGTCCATCGGTTGCCTATTTTCCTACGCAACCCGCCTTTGAACGGTTCCCACTCGGCTGCTTGATCCCTCTCCCCCAGCGTAGTTTCCTCCACCCGCACGCCATTCTCGCGGAGGAACGACATCACCTGATCCTTGGTCACGCGCCCCTGCTGGAGCGTGAGGAACTCATCCAGTCCCACGGCGTCGATCTCGGCCTGCTTGACCAGCCCCTTGGCGACCAGCCCTTTGATCTGATCCCGCCACCCCTGCGCGCTCGCCTGCTTGGTGTTCAGGAGGCCGACCTGGTCGGTGAGGGCGGAGCGGTACCATTCCTGCCGACCTGCAACCGACTTCGTAATATCCGGGTTGCTCGGGTCGAACGCGCCGGTGTTGCCGATGGCGGATTTGATTTGTTCGGGTTCCAGTGCCAGCCATACTTTCTGCCCTGCGGTGTCCACCTTTCCTGTGAATTGGATACCGTCATAGCCCTGTTCTTTTAGCCACGCGCGTAAGGGTGCAGCGATCCATCGTCCTTCTGGCGTGCGGACTGTGTAAGGCCCTGACTTGCTCTTAGGCTTCCACTTGGATAACTGCTGCCCCCGCTTTAAAAACTCATCAAACGTGACCATCCACGGGTTTCTAATACTCAAGAAAACGGGATAAACGGCGCCTTTGCTTCCACCGGCGTACATGCTCGCACCATCTTCGCCAGGGGTATCGGTGAACCAATTTCCGACCCTGTCCATTCCGAGGTCGACGTTTTTGTTGCCGAGATATTTTGCCGCTGCCTGCCTGTCAAATACGCTGAAATCCCCCAGCGACATACCACCGTCATCATGGAGTCGCACTGGCGTCCCATGATAAACCACCAGAGGCTTACTCTGCGCGGCCACTACCTTGCTATCGCCGAACCATGCCTTAAACTCCGGCGTGTCTGTCTGTATCGCCCTCCCCATCCCCGACGCCAACACTCCCGGAAAATCGCCCGCAGTCTCCGTAAACTGACCGTGCGCCCGCTGCCTCTCCGCAAACTGCCCGCGGTCGATCGCGGCAAAAATATCCTCGATCGACGTAAATCCTTGACCGTTCACGAAGTTGACAATCTTCTCGAGAAAGTTTCTAATCTTGGCGAATACGGTTGCCAATACACCCTCGACCTGAAGCTCGCCGCGGCGCCAGAACTCGAAGGCGTATGCCGGCGCTTCGTTCTCCACGTTCGACTGGATCTCGTCGGCGAGTTTGGTTTGGTTCTCGTTGTCGTAGCGTCGTGCCTTTTCCAGCAACTTTTCAAATAGCGGCCGTCCCGGCTGGAGTTTGCTCAGGATGATCGTGCGTTCGCCGCCCGTGAGTATGCCGTTCCTCGAGTCCATGATGTAGTGCATGGCCTCGTGGTCGGCGACCGACGGCGGGTTCTTGGCGTTGGTGGCCAGCGAGATCAGCGACTTGAAGCGCCCGACCGGCGTGTACCTGCCCACC
>JAUSGG010000040.1 GCA_030649165.1 Armatimonadota bacterium | reverse complement strand
GCAACAGCGCGGACCGCAAAAGGAACAGCTCGGCGAGCCGGAAACGGATCCAGGATCGGCGCAACTAGGATAGCTTGACAGACATTAAGGGGACATTTTCGCTCTGCAATAGAGGGGACATAATCGCTCGGCAATAACACCAGTTGCAGAATTAGTTGACTGCTCACCGCAAACAACTATATTATATAAGAACGAGACAATATACGAGGGAGCTCATGTTATGGGCTGAGAGTGGGTTATAAGCCCTGACCTCTTGACCTGATCGGGGTAATGCCCGCGTAGGAAGGCGCTAAGAGCACACCTAACCGTGGGTGTGCTTTATTTGTTTATGCGGGAGGCAGCTCAAGTGCGCGTTTACGTGAACGGCGAGGAAACCGAGGTCGCCGAGCAACTGACGGTGGCGACGCTGCTGGCCGAAAAGGGAGTCAATCCCAATACGGTAGTGGTGGAGCATAACCTGGTGATCCTGCCCAGGGAAGAGTGGTCGCGCTTTGCGCTGACGGGCGGCGACAAGGTGGAGATTGTCACCTTTATGGGAGGAGGCTGATCTTATGTCAGACGCGCTGAAAATCGGCGGTAAAGAGCTTACCAGCCGTCTGTTTCTGGGCACCGGCAAGTTCGCGTCCAACAAGATAATTCCTGACGTGGTGGCCGCTTCCGGCGCGCAGGTCGTCACCGTAGCGGTGCGACGGGTGGATATGGCTTTCGCCGAGGAGAACATCTTAACCTATATTCCCAAGGATTGTGTCCTCATGCCAAACACCTCCGGCGCCCGGACCGCCGAAGAAGCCGTGCGTATCGCCCGGCTGGCGCGCGCCGCCGGCTGCGGCGACTGGGTTAAGCTCGAAGTCATTTCCGATAACCGCTACCTGCTGCCGGACAACTACGAAACCATCAAAGCCACCGAAACGCTTGTATCGGAAGGCTTTGTCGTTCTGCCTTACATGAGTCCCGACCTTGTCGTGGCCAAACGGCTTGTGGAAGCCGGGGCCGCGGCGGTCATGCCGCTGGGATCTCCGATAGGAACTAACAGGGGGCTGAAAACCAGGGAGCTTATCCGCATTCTAATCGAAGAGATTCCACTGCCCATCATAGTCGATGCCGGTATCGGCAGGCCGTCGGAGGCCGCGGAGGCGATGGAGATGGGCTGCGCCGCGGCGCTGATAAACACGGCAATTGCCACCGCCGGCGATCCTGTGGCTATGGGGCGGGCCTTCGGCATGGCGGTGGACGCGGGGCGGACCGCGTATATTTCCGGACTTGGCGCCGTTCAGCAATACGCGAGCGCTTCATCGCCGCTGACGGGGTTCTTGGGATAGGAGTTAGGAGTTAGGAGTTAGAAGTTAGAAGTTAGAAGTTAGGAGTTAGGAGTTAGTATGAGGAAACCGCACAGTCATTTGTGGATCTAATCGTCTGGCAAAAGGCGCATGCCTTTGTGTTGCAGGTCTATATTGAAACGCGCGTTTTTCCAAAGGAAGAACTCTACGGGTTGACCTCGCAGTTTCGCCGTGCGGCTGTTTCCATTCCTGCCAATATTGCGGAAGGTTTTCGTAGAACGTCGATCCAGGAGAAAGCCCGGTTCTTGAACATTTCCGAGGCTTCCCTAGAGGAGTGTCGCTATTATTTGATCCTTGCCAATGACCTCGGATACATAGACAAAGGCGTCCTTTGGGAAATGAGCGAAGAAGTCGGCCACTTACTCAATGGTTATCGTAAGGGGCTCCTAACTCCTAACTCCTGCCATGATGAGCTTTCTTGACACAATCGACCAATATCAGGATTTCGACACCGACGCCTTTTTTGGCCGCGTGACGGAGGCCGACGTACGCCGGGCCATCGGGCGGGACCGGCTGGGGCCGCTGGACTACCTGACGCTTCTGTCGCCGCAGGCGGACATTTGCCTGGAGGAGATGGCCCAAAAGGCCCACCGGCTGACGGTACAGCATTTCGGGCGGACTATGCTGCTGTTTACGCCGATGTACGTGGCCAATCACTGTGTCAACCAATGCAGGTACTGCGGTTTCAACGCAAAGAACGATCTCCACCGTATGCGACTCACCGTGGACGAAGTTACCGCCGAGGCCGAGATTATCGCCGCCAGCGGTCTGAAGCACATCCTGCTCTTAACCGGGGAGGACCGGAGTCACACTCCCGTGTCGTACATCAGAGACTGCATCGAGGTTCTAAAGCGCTACTTCACGTCGATAAGTATCGAGATATACCCGCTCACCGAGCCGGAGTACCGCGAGCTGACCGAGGCCGGGGTGGACGGCTTGACCATCTACCAGGAAACATATAACCGTGATACCTACGCTTATCTTCATCCCGCGGGGCCGAAACGGAATTACCGCTTCCGTCTGGACGCCCCCGAGCGTGGCTGCCGGGCAGGCATGCGCGGCGTGAACATCGGCGCTCTTCTTGGCTTGGCCGATTGGCGAAAAGACGCCTTCCTCGCCGGACTGCACGCCGATTACCTGCAGCGCAGTTATCCGGACGTTGAGATAAGCATTTCGCCGCCGCGCGTTCGCCCGCAACTGGGAGGCTTCGTGCCGGAGATCGAGGTCACGGACAAGAACCTTGTCCAGTATGTCACCGCGTTCCGGCTGTTCATGCCCCGGAGTGGTATAACGCTATCGACCCGCGAGGCGCCCCGGCTCCGCGACAACATGACCAGGCTCGGCGTCACGAAAATGTCGGGCGGGGTAAGCGCCGCCGTCGGCGGTCGCTCGCACTGCGATGAAACCGGCCAGTTTGAGATTGCGGACGAGAGGTCGGTGGCGGAGGTGGCGAAGATGTTGTACGAGCAGGGATATCAGCCTGTTTATAAGGACTGGCAAACGATCTAGAAGTTAGAAGTTAGGGGGGCGCCTTCGTTGTCTAACTCCTAACTTGGGGAGAAACTGCAATGAATGAATTTGAGCAACCACTGGGCGTCTATGCGAGACCCAATCTGGCTAACTTCCTGTCCACCGATATTTACGGCATCACGGCAGACGAATGCTCTATCGGGCGCGGGAATGTCGAGGCCGTGCGGCAGATGATAGCGGCGGGCATCAAGGTCATCCAGTATCGGGAGAAGGACAAGTCCGCGCGGCAAATGTACGAGGAGTGCCTCGCTATCCGGGAGCTTACCGGAGGCGACGGTGTTACGTTCATTGTGAACGACCACGTTGACCTGGCCCTGGCCGTAGAAGCCGACGGAGTCCACGTCGGCCAGGACGACCTGCCGCCGGAGAAAGTGCGCCAAATGGTCGGGGATGAGATGATTATCGGCCTCTCGACCCACTCGCCTTCCCAAGCGCAAGCGGCCATGAGCATCGCCGGTATCATCGACTATATCGGGGTCGGACCGATCTTCGCCACCAATACTAAGAAAGACGTATGCGAGCCGGTTGGGCTTGAATATCTCGACTATGTCGTCAGCAATATCAGCCTGCCATTCGTCGCCATCGGCGGCATCAAGGAACACAACATCGGGCTTGTGCGCGCCAGGGGAGCGAAGATCATCTCGCTGGTGACCGAGATCGTGGGCGCGCCGGATATAGCGGCGAAAGTGGGCGCGATAAGGGCGGCGCTGGACGGCGCGAGCGGGGTGACTCCACCCCCGTTCCGGTGACCGCTAGACCTTACAGTTGAGAGAGTTCAGTTTCGCGGGAATGTCATTCCGACCGAAGTGGAGGAATCCGCTTTTTCCGGTTGCGTCACGCTCAGAAGCAGATTTCTCGACTCCGCTGGCGCTCCGCTCCTAAGAAAGCGCCCCGTTTCGGGATTTCCGGGTTGGGATGCGAGGTTGTGCTATAACCGCACGAGTGTAAAGCCCAACCCTCAAATCCCGAAACACCGGGCCGCTTTCTTTCCGAAATAACCCCGCCTGCGGGGTCGGTTGCTCGAAATGACGATGCCCGGAAGACTGAACTATCATTTACAGTTTACTATACTTTAGGGAGCTCTTTTGCCCCGAGACGACCTCCGTTTTCCCCCGCGGCGCCTCCTTATTGTTCCGAACTCTGCGATAGAAGACCGGGAAGCCGGCGGTGTTTCCGTCAACACTCACAATCCCCTGTCTGGGACCGCCATGGTTCAGGCTACCTGTCAATCATACCTATAGAGAACCTCATGCCTCGCCGATAATCTGTTTGACCCCATCACAAAAACTGTCCGGACTGACGAGCCAAACAGCGCGTTGTCCGCCCAGACGGCGCGCCTGGAATATCGGGATTGTGACTGGCCTGTAGTTTCATACTAACCTGAGTTATTCACGTGGCGACGATGCTTTGGCGGCCTTCGGCAAGCTGGGGACTACCGAAGCAACGCGCACGTGGGTGGGTCGGAGTAAGGAGTCGACTATGAAGCAAGCCCTTATAACCGGTATTACAGGGCAAGACGGGTCCTACCTGGCTGAGTTCCTTCTTGACAAAGGCTACGATGTGCACGGCATAATCCGCCGCGGCTCGACTTTCAACACGGGCCGCATCGAGCATCTCTTCGAGGACCCGCACAGGAAAGACGTTCGTTTGTTCCTTCACTACGGTGACCTTTCGGACGCGAGCAACATCAGCCGTCTGATCGAGAAGATCAACCCGGATGAGATCTACCACCTCGGCGCGCAGAGCCACGTGAGGGTGAGCTTCGACATACCCGAGTACACCGCCGACGTTACGGCGATCGGCTCTCTGCGTATACTGGACGCCATAAGAGAAAGTGGTGTTCGTTCAAGGTTCTACCAGGCGTCGAGCAGCGAGATGTTCGGCAAGGTTCAGGACATCCCGCAGACGGAAGCAACTCCGTTCTACCCACGGAGCCCTTATGGCTGCGCGAAACTGTTCGCCTACTGGATAACCAGGAACTACCGCGAAAGCTACAGCCTTTTCGCCTGCAACGGGATTCTCTTCAACCACGAGTCGCCTCGTCGCGGCGAGACGTTCGTTACCCGCAAGATCACTCGCGGGTTGGCCAGGGTGAAATGCGGCCTGGACGACTGCGTGTATCTCGGTAACCTGGACGCCAAGCGCGACTGGGGCTACGCTAAGGATTACGTGCAGGCCATGTGGCTGATGCTGCAGCAGCCGAACCCGGATGATTACGTCATCGCCACTAACGAGACGCACTCGGTGCGGGAGTTCATTGAAGAAGTCAGCAAATACCTCGATATGGAGATCGAGTGGCGCGGTCGCGATCTGAACGAAGTCGGTATAGATAAACGCACAGGCAAAACGCTCGTAAGAATCGACCCGCGCTATTTCCGTCCGGCGGAGGTAGACCTGCTCATAGGCGATTACTCCAAGGCCAGAACCATGCTCGGCTGGGAGCCTACCATCAAGTTCGCTGAGCTGGCAAGGATAATGGCGGAGGCGGATTTGCGGCTTGTCGCCGGAAAGGACCGGGTATTGGCATGACAATCGCCAAAGACGCCAAGATTTACGTAGCCGGTCACACCGGCTTGGTGGGTTCGTCCATTGCCCGCCGCCTGACCGCGCGCGGCTATGATAACCTGTTGCTGCGAACGAGGCGCGAAGTCAATCTTACCGACGCCGCGGCTGTAAGCGAACTCATGCGCGCGGAGAAGCCCGACTTAGTGATCCTCACCGCCGGGAAGGTCGGTGGGATACAGGCGAATATCGGAGATCCGGTCGGCTTTCTTGTTGAGAATCTCAGGATCAATGACAACGTGATCTGCGCTGCGCTGGAAGCCGGCGTGCGCGACTTGCTGTACACCGGCAGTTCCTGCATGTATCCAAAAGACTACAACAACCCTCTGAAGGAAGAATATCTGCTTGCGGCCCCGCTTGAGCCGACCAACGAAGGCTACGCGCTCGCTAAGATTTCCGGCGCCAAGCTTTGCGAATATTGCGGCAGGCAATACGGCGTGAACTACAAGACGCTCATACCGTGCAATCTCTACGGCCCCGGCGACCACTTCAGGCCCGAATCGAGCCACCTTATAGCCGCGATAGTAGACAAG
Source organism: Armatimonadota bacterium (assembly GCA_030649165.1). Lineage (GTDB taxonomy): Bacteria > Armatimonadota > UBA5829 > UBA5829 > JAUSEB01 > JAUSGG01. The sequence continues at coordinate 31,420 of JAUSGG010000040.1, read as the reverse complement.
ATTCGCAAAGCTCAGACCACCGGCGCCAAGACTATCGAGATATGGGGCGACGGCAGCGCGCGCAGGGAGTTCTTGTACATCGACGACCTCACCGACTTCATGTGCGATTGCCTGGAGTTTATGGACCGTCTGCCGGACTATCTGAACGTCGGGTACGGCAAGGACCACAGCGTCCTGGATTACTACACTATGGCGGCCGAGGCGCTGGGCTGGGACGGAGAATTCACCTTCGATACGTCCAGACCCGTCGGTATGGCCACGAAGCTTCTGGATTCCAGTCGCGCTTACGATTATGGCTGGAACCCCAGGACCGGGCCGACCGAAGGCATTCGCAAGACATACGAATACCATCTGAGCATGGAGAAGGAGTTGGTCCATTGAGATACTCTTTAGCCAGTTCAACCTGGGATGATCGTGAGATCGAGGCCGTCGACAGCGTACTGAGAGCGGGCCGGTACACGATGGGCCCACAGGTGAAAGAGTTCGAGCGGAGATTCGCCGAGTATTTCGGCGCGCGATTCGCCGTGATGGTCAATTCCGGATCTTCGGCCAATCTGTTGGCCGTCGCCGCTATGCGGTACAAACGGAACCCGCTCATGCCGGGCGATGAAGTCATTGTCCCGGCGGTTTCCTGGGGCACGACCTACTACCCAGTGCACCAATACGGGTTCAAACTCCGCTTCGTGGATGTGGATTTGGATACGCTCAACATGGACCTGGACGCCGTCGAAGAGGCGATAACGCCGCGGACACGAGCCATATTCGCGCCGAACATCCTCGGCGCGTCTAACGACTTCAACCGGCTACGGGAGATATGCGCCGACCGAAACCTTGTGCTTTTGGAAGACAACTGCGAGTCCATGGGCGCCGTCTACGAAGGCAAATACACCGGGACGTTCGGAGTCTGCGGGACTTTCAGCACGTTCTTCTCACATCACATGTGCACGATGGAAGGCGGAGTGGTCCTGACTGACGACGAAGAACTCTATCAAATCATCGTGTCGCTTAGGGCGCACGGCTGGACCAGGGAACTGCCCGCGAAGAACTTCGTGCGCGACAAAGACGACGACCCGTTCCGCGAAATGTATCGGTTCGTCCTTCCGGGCTACAATGTAAGACCACTCGAAGTCTCGGCGGCGATCGGGATCGAGCAGCTCGATAAGCTCGGCGGTCTTCTGGCCGCGCGCAGGCGGAACGCCCGGCATTTCGTCGAACTCTTCGGCAATCTGGACTACGTGCGCGTTCAGAAACCCTTAGGCGATAGTTCTTGGTTCGGCTTCTCGTTGATCCTCGAAGGCTGCCTGGCCGGTCGGCGAGAGCAGGTCGTGAAGCGACTAATGGAAGCCGGTGTGGAGTGCAGGCCAATAGTCGCCGGCGACTTCACGAAAAACCCGGTCATCCAATACTTCGACTACGAGATACACGGCGACCTGAAGAACGCGGAAAAAGTCGACAACGACGGCTTCTTCGTCGGAAACCATCATTACGACATCTCCGAGGAACTGTCCGGCCTGAAGGAGCTTCTCGAAACCTGCGCGAGATCCGTATCAGGCAGCCGGCCTACCCTCGCCGAATGTGCTTGCCAAACCTAAGAAAGCTTTTTGGCGAGGAAAGCGCGAAAGACAGGAAAACGGGAAAGGAGTGGTTCGTGGTTAGTGATTAGTGGTTGGTATCTTGCCTCCACTAACCACCAACCACTAGTCACTCTCTTTTCCCCTTTATTCCCTTTCCCGGTTTCCTCGTAAGAACAAGTTCGTGCCGCAAACTGCCGTGTTGTTGAAAGGAACCTGGTAGTGTCTGATCTGGAATATGTGATAGCGCCTCCGGGGAGGCTTATTTCGATTGACTGGCGGGAGCTTAAGAGGTATCGCGATCTCTTTTTCGTTCTGGCCAGGCGCGACATAGCAGTCCGCTACAAGCAGACGATATTGGGCATATTCTGGGCGGTGCTTCAGCCGTTCGTGACGATGGTCGTGTTCACGTTCATCTTTCACGTCATCGGGAACGTCCCCACCCAGTTCGACGCGCCGTATCCGGTGTTCCTGTATGTGGGACTCCTGTTCTGGCGTTATTACAGCGAAACGCTGACCGGCTCGGCCAACTCGATGATCTCAAACGCGGGTCTGATACAAAAGATTTACTTCCCGCGGCTGATAGTTCCGGCCACGGCGGCCACAACCGGCCTGGTAGATTTCGGCATAGGGACGGTCATTCTGACAGGCATGATGATCTACTACGGGTATTGCCCGTCTCTGATCGGCCTGCTGATCTTCCCGCTCCTACTGGCTTGCGCGGTCATTTGCGCTCTGGGAATGGGGCTGTTCGCCGCTTCATTGAACGTGAAATACAGGGACGTGCGCCATGCGCTTCCGTTCTTCATATCGACATTGATGTTCGTTACGCCTGTTGTATATTCGGCCCAGGCCCTGGACAAGCATCCGATTGTCAAAGTCGTGATGCTCTGGCTCAATCCTATCTCCGGCGTGATAAGCTCCGCCCGGACGGCGCTGTTGAGCCACCAGTCCGTAGACTGGAGAATTCTTGGCGTGTCGACCCTGATGAGCGCGCTGTTTTTCGTCTTCGGCCTTTATTACTTCCGAAGCGCGGAACGATATTTCGCGGACATAGTGTAACCATGACAAAGCCTGTTATTGAGATACAAAACATCAGCAAACGCTACCGGATCGGCGCCGGCAAGGAGCCGTACCTTTCGCTTCGGGATGAGATCGCCAAGTGGCTTTCACCCGCGGCCATGCGAGCTCGCCGGGCTCAAACCGAACTTTGGGCGCTGAAGGACGTGAACTTTGACGTCTCCGAGGGCGAGGCCGTCGGCGTCATTGGGCGAAACGGAGCGGGAAAGAGCACGTTGCTCAAAATCCTGTCCAAGATAACGCCTCCCACGGAAGGCAGGATCGTTATGCGCGGGCGCGTAGCCAGCCTGCTGGAGGTCGGCACGGGGTTCCATCCCGAGCTTACGGGAAGAGAGAATATCTACCTGAACGGCGCAATACTCGGCATGAGTTGCAAAGAGATCGCGCGCAAGTTCGACGACATCGCGGCGTTCGCTGAAGTCGAGAGGTTCCTCGACACTCCGGTGAAGCGTTACTCCAGCGGAATGTACGTTCGCCTGGCCTTTGCGGTCGCGGCCCATCTCGAACCGGAGATACTCGTGGTGGACGAAGTCCTCGCTGTTGGTGATATGGAGTTTCAGAAGAAATGCCTCGGCAAAATGGGCGAAGTAGCAAGGTCCGGTAGAACTGTCTTGTTCGTAAGTCATAACATGGCCGCAATCAGCCAACTGTGCTCCAAAGGAGCCATCATAGACCACGGAAGACTGGACTATTTCGGCTCCGCGCAGGATGCCGTAAAGCGTTACATGGCGGCCATCTCACAACGCAATGGAAGTATAGACCTTATCGGCCCGACCTCCAATGCGGACGAGACTTCCGACGAAAATACCGGCGTCCGGTTCCGGCGAGTCTTTCTCACCAATGCGTCAGGCGACGTATGCGACACGTTCTTCATCGGCGACGAGGCTTGCCTGTGCTTCGACGTCGAGTTCACCAAGCGGGTAAAGGCCGCGCAGATAGGCTTCATCATCCGGTCGGTTACATCGGGCAATATATATCATTGTGTAACCCGCGACGCCGGGTTCCACCCGACCGATTTGTTCGGGAAGATCACGTTCAAAGCAACTTTCCCAAGGTTGGCGCTGTATCCGGGTCAGTATGTGTTGACCGATCTGTCGATCGATACACCCACGGAGACCCTTGAGTTCATCCAGAATGCTCTGTACTTCCAGGTTGCGGAAGGCGGTCCGCAAGTGTACCGGCGATTGTCGTCACACGCGGCCGTAGTGCACGAAGTGCCGAACTGGAGGCTTGAGAGAGACGGGTTTCACGTTGAGGGATCGAGCGGGTTGCAAGAAACATCCGGGGTTGCGGACCCCGAACGATCGGATGTGAGGGTTGGGATTTAGGGGTTTCTAACTCCCCCTAACTCCTAACTTCTTCCAAACGGGAGGGGCTACGTGACAACTTATCTTTTGAGTCCTTTCAGCAATAATTACCTCGGTAATGCGATGTTTGATGGGCCAACTGGGACGCTGCGTGATCTGATGGCGGAACGCGGCATAAGTATGTGCACGGTGGACCTGGGTGACATCCGAAGCGCGGACAGAATTCTCTTTTATGACCTAAACCGCGAATTGCTGCTGAAGTGCCTGGCCGCGGGTGTTACGCCTGACCGACTGGTTCTTTTCCTCTTTGAGCCGGAGGTAACACGTCCCGACCAATATAATCCTCGCGTCTGGCAGCATTTCGGGACCATATTCACCTCGCGTGACGACCTGGTAGACAATGTCCGGTTTTTCAAATTGAAATGGCCGCAAATAATGAGACGCCTATCCTCACTGCCGGGCTTCGAGGAACGCAAGCTCGCGGCAATGATAAACAGCAATAAGTTCAGCTATGTGGATGGAGAGGGATTCACCTATAGGCGAAAAGCGATAAGGTTCTTCGATTCCGTAGATGACTTCGATCTCTACGGCCCCAACTGGAACGATAACGCGCTGACTCGACAGCAAGCGATTTACGCGCTAAAACAAGCGCTTATAAGCAAGACGACAAGAAACGGTTCCAAACTGACTCTGTGGCGAGCCGGGAGCACGGCCCTTCTCTCGCCGAAAATGATTGCTTCTTATTTCAGGGACATATTAGGAGGCTGGCGGCCATTCCGATCTTATATCGGGACTGTGCCCGACAAGGATGAAACACTGTCTCATTATAGATTCTGTCTCTGCTACGAGAACCAGTTTAACCGTCCCGGCTACATGACCGAGAAGATTTTCGATTGCTTTGTCAGCGGCACGATACCCATCTACCTCGGCGCTACAAATGTCGATGAGTACGTGCCTCGGAGCGCTTTCATTTGGATGAAGGACATCCCGGACTTTAGCGCCCTGCACACGTTTATGAAGTCGATGACTTCGGCTGAGTTCAACAAGATGCAGCGAGCAGGCCAGGAATTTCTCGACAGTGAAGCCTTCGGAGCCTGGACTCCGAAAGGATCGTTCAACGATATAATCGCCAAGTTGCTATGGGATACGCCGGCTGTAGGGGCGAACCTTGTGTTCGCCTGTGAATCCGGGCCCAGAGAGGCTGCTGGTTGTCTCTAAGGAGAAATGAGATGACGGATCGCATTTGTAGGGGCGATACCTTGTGTTCGCCTCACAGGGAAGTGTATCGGCAAAACGGCAAGCCGGTAGTGTTCATCGAGCCATACACGCATTTGTTGCTCGACGACAAGCTGTTCGATAACTCCGAGAGTCTCCTGAACAGGGACGGCGTACTCGACGTATGGACGAGCCTGAAGATCGAACTCAGGAAGGAAGGTATCGAGGCTCACACTACCGACTTCATACCTGCCGAGGAGCGGGACGACGTCGTTTTCATCGTGAACACGGTCAACTCTGACAGTAAACTCCACGAGAGACTCGGTTCACGTAACGACATCTGCTTCGGTTCGTACTATTTGCCGGAGCCGCCGGTTGACGCTTCGTTCAACGCAAGAAGCCCATACAGGCGTTTAGACGCCTTGTCCGGTATATATCGACGAGTGTACGCAAGTCCGCTCTCGGATGCGATCGGGGAACTGAAAAACGTACCGACGGAGTTTTCCGCGCGCCAATTCTTCTACCCTAATTCGCCGAGCGGACCTCTGGACGAGTACTGGGGCAATCGGGACAGGAAGTTCCTGGTGATGATTAACTCGCCCAATTACTCACCGATGCGCCAATACGAGCTCTACTCGGAACGAATCCGCGCGCTGGATTACTTCGGGGAGCGGTCGCTTATAGACCTTTACGGCCATCGCTGGCGCGAAGCGTGTCTTCAGTCGCCGTTGCTCGGCTTGTTGAGAATCGCGCGGCGCCCAAGCGTTAGATCGTTCGGCAGGTGGCTGTCCGGCCTGCAAACGCGCAGGGCCGCTAAGCATATACTTAACGCTTACAAGGGAACGTGCGGGAGCAAGTACGATACGCTCTCGCAGTACCATTTCGCGCTCGCTTACGAGAATTTCAGGATTCGCGGATACATCACGGAGAAGATGCTGGACTGCCTGTTCGTGGGAACGATCCCCGTGTACTGGGGCGAGCCGGAAATCGAGAAATGGGTCCCTAAAGAGTGTTATATCGACCGCCGCGAGTTTACGACTTACGCGGATCTGCATGCGTATCTCCAATCGCTCACGGAAGATGACCGAATGAGGTACCGTGAGGCCGGAAAGGCGTTCGTCGAATCCGAGAGTTTCTACCCATTTAGCAAAGAGGCGTTCGCGGAAAGCTTCATCGCGGACGTAAAGGAAGATTTGGAAGCAATCGACTGCGCCGCCGGACAAGAGGCGTCCGTTGCCGGAGCGGCAAGACTTATCGCGTGATGAACTTGTTAGTTGCTAGCCACTTACTTACTCGTCTTTAGCGAGGTTTCTTATGTCGCTTGCGGTAATGCCATTAATGATGTTGATCCTTTTTCTGCTGGTGCGATATCCGTTCGCGCTGGCCGTGCTGGCGTTGTTCCTGCCGATGGAGGCGCCGGGCGTCGGCGCGGCTATAGCCGGCTCGTTTGGCATACTGGTTCCCTTGATATACGCGGGCTATTTCCTGGCGGTGTTCAAGACGCTGCACACCCTCTGGATTCGGCGCAATACCTCCATCGTTTCCCGCCGCGTCTTCCAGATAGCGCTGTTAGCCGCGGGAGCCAGCGGTTGGATAGCTCTTTCGATGTTCTCCAGCGACGCGAGCAAGATCGAAACGATCTACACCAGCCTGGGCGCCATACCGGGAGTAATTTTCGCGCTGGCGTACTACAATAATCGTTCCGCCCGAATCGTTCTGGTTAGCGCGGTGGCCGTTCACTTGATAGTCGGCTGCGGAATCATCGTTTTTCCCCACAGTCCGTTGTCGTTTCTGCGACAACCGACAAGCGCGGGAGCGGCTTTGCCGGACGTGTGGAGAATGGAAACCACCGGATACAAAGACAGCGCGCAGTTCGAGAGCGCGGCGCAGCTCGCCTTTTACGCGGCGGTAGGCCTGATTGTCGGGATAAGCCTCTTGCTCTATCATCGTGGGACCCTGATCCGCGTCCTCGGAACGTGCCTGGCCGGCTTGGGGATCGCCGCTACGTTTTTCACTCTGGAGCGCGGAGTCTGGATCGGCATTTTTGTCGGGCTTATCGCGCTGATTGCGCCGTTGAAAAGGAAGCCGGCCGGAAAGCTGGTATACGCGGTCATTCTATCCACTCTTGCGCTGGGCGTATTGGCCGTGTGCACGAGCGCCGATAATTTCGTGCTCGTAGCCCTCAGAGACCATTTCCTGGCGGTACGCCAAGACGGATATAGGATTCCCGTCGCCATGCGATCTATGGATATTCTCATCGCGAAGCCGTTATTCGGCGTAGGCGGACAAATACTGGATTTGATAGACCTGGCGGGCGGCGCTCCGCATCAGTCGTTCTACTTCTACGCTGTCACCTACGGAATTCCCACGGGTGTTTGCGTGGCCGCCATGACGTGGCTGTCGCTGGTCACGAACTTCGCCAAGCGCAGACCCCCGCACGGTTCGGGATTGACTCAATACGATCGGCTTCTTGGCAGAACGTTGGGATTGGTCGTAGTCGCCATGGCTCTGACCAACGGCATGTCGGGAGGTATGCTCGGATGGGCATTTCTGGGATTCGCGTGTCTGCCTTGGGCGCACAGTCTGCCTGCTGGACGGCCGGTAGCGTCAAACTGCCCGGCTTCCGCATATTCCCGAACATAGAGATGGTGACGAGGTTACACTGATGGGGCGAGGTAAAGAAACGAGCGCTTACGTGCGACCACCGGCTATACCTGACGATATGGGCGGGCAGGGCGACCCCCTGGACGACCGGCTAGCTGACGTGATCATGCTGCTGAGCTTGTTGCCCTTAGATGAGTTCCACTCATTCTTGGACGTCGGGATCGGGCGTGGTGAGATAAGCAAATGGCTGGCACGGCGCGGGAAGTCCGTAACCGGCACTGGGTTGGAGATCGCTTCATACGGATGTGAGATCGAGGAGCTTCGTCGAGACCACGGCGTACAGATAGAGGAATGTGGCGTCGAGAATATGCCCTTTGCCGACGCATCGTTTGATGCGGTGATAATGAGCCACGTACTGGAGCATTGTCCAAATGTTGGGATGGCCCTGCGGGAAGTGAGACGTGTCCTGAAGGAAGAGGGATGTCTGATCGTGTTCGTGCCGCCACACATTGACAACGTAAGCGCCGGACACATATCCGTAGGCTGGAATGTGGGACAGTTGATGTACGTGCTGCTGCTTAACGGATTTGACTGCCGGAAGGGCCGATTTGTCGAATATGGCCAGAACGTGGTGGCTGTGGTAAGGAAGAGTGCGACGCCATTGCCGTCTGTACGTGGTGATAATGGTGACATTCATATCCTGAACGAGCACGGTCTATTTCCCGTCCCTGTGCGCAGCCACGATGGTTACAATGACGGCTTCGTCGGCAGACTGAGAGCCGTAAACTGGGACTTACCTTTACCCCCGCGACGCACTGGAATGCTCAAGGCATGTGCGAGATGTGGGGCAAGGATCGTAACACATGTTCTACCTTGTGAAGCGCTATGGTGGTTGGCGCGCAAGCTGTGGACCGTTCCCCGTGTCCTTGACGAGGAGAACGATCTTCTTATCAATCCGGCAGTCCTTCGGTGAGAACGGAGATCCAGTGAAACGAGACCGGTATGCCAAGTGATCATGGCGTCGTGCGGAGGAAGGTAAAGACCATGGTTGTCGTTCGCATAATGGGTGGACTTGGAAACCAGCTTTTCGAATACGCGGCCGGACGGAGGCTCGCGATGGTCAACAACAACTCGTTGAAGCTGGATGTCTCGAATTATGAGACCAGTCCCCGGCCATACAGGCTCGACAGGTTCAGCATTGTCGAAGATATAGCTTCCGACTCCGAAGTGAAACGTCTCACGGGCCGAAGCAGCCGGAACACAATGCCCGCGCGAATCGGCAGACGTCTGAGTAGATATGCTCAGAGATTCCAATCGTCCCAAAAGACATCGGTGATAAAAGAATGCTCCACCGGTTTTCACCCGGAAGTCTTGAGCGCCGCCGGGGACGCTTACCTTGACGGCTATTGGCAGAGCGAACTCTATTTCAAAGATATAGAAGACGTTATACGAAAAGAATTGACGTTGAAAGACACTCCCGACTCCGTAAATCGGGGGGCCGGGACGGCAATAAGCGAATGCGAATCCATCAGCCTGCACGTTCGGAGAGGGGATTACGTGTCAAATCCTCTCTTTAACGAGGTTCATGGGATCTGCCCGTTGGATTACTATCACGCCGCTATTAAGCTTCTTGTCGAAAAAGTGGAAAACCCCCATTTCTTCGTCTTCTCCGACGACCTCGAATGGACGAAAGAGAACCTGAAACTGGATTACCCGGCCGCCTATATGGACCATAACGGCGAGGAAAAGGACTACGAAGACCTTCACCTGATGAGCCTGTGCAAGCATCATATCATCGCAAACAGCTCCTTCAGTTGGTGGGGAGCGTGGCTTTGCTCGAACCCGAACAAAGTCGTCATCGCGCCTAAGAAGTGGTTCAACGACCAAGCGAAAGACTCGGACGACATCGTTCCGAGTTCGTGGCGGAGGATATGAGCAAGATGGATCACACGCCAATCGTCTCGGTCGTTATGCCGGTCTATAACGCCGCGGAGTATCTCGGAGAAGCGGTGGACAGCATTCTTGGACAGACGTTCGGGGACTTCGAGTTTATCATCATAAACGACGGTTCGACTGACGGTTCCGGCGAAATCCTGGACCGGTATCAGCAGTCTGATGATCGAGTGCGGGTAATCCATCAGGAAAACAGTGGAGTAGCCGCCACTCTCAAAAGAGGCTTGGAGTCGGCCCGAGGCAAATACGTCGCTCGGATGGACAGCGACGACATCAGCCTTCCCAACAGGCTGGAGAAACAGGTCGCCTTTATGGAGAGCCATCCCGAAGTCGGCGTTTGCGGAACCGCTTGCAGGCTCTTTGGCGACAGTTCCGGCGTAACTATGCCGAAAACCGAGTCGGAAGAGATCAAAAGCTGGCTTCTTTTCGGGCCGTGCATGGCGCATCCGACGGTCATTATGCGCCGGGACTTGATCGTAAAACACAATCTCTATTACAACATGGAGTTCAAGCAGGCGGAGGACTACGAGCTTTGGATTCGCTTTTCCCAGTATTGCGAGATGGCGAACATTCCGGAGCCTTTGCTGCTCTACCGGGTCCGGGATAAGCAGGCGACAACGGAGTTTCGATCGGAAGTCTGTCGATGGTCGGGGCTGGTTCACAAAATGGCTATCGGCAGCCTCGGAATCGAGCCGACCGACGAAGAACTCGATCTGCATCTGTCGTTCCATTCGGCGAGTTTCCCTAAGTCGCGGGAGTACGTGGAGCAATTTGAAAAATGGCTCCGCAAGCTGCTTGAAGCCAATAATAATAACAAGGTTCGTGATGGAAAAGCGTTCGCGCGGGTCTTGTTCGAATGCTGGCGCTGTCTGTTCGCGGGCGAGGTCGAGTTGGGAGTGTGGATGTGGAAGAGATTCACGAGATCGGAACTCTTCCGCGCCCAGGCGAACACAAGGTTCGCCCCTACTGTGTCGTCAGCTCTGTTCTTCTGTCGCGCGAGCGTGTCGAGTGTTCTGGAAAAGACGCGGACGGGCAGGTCATTCAAACGCTTCGCGCGCGCAATAGCCAATAATGGTTGGTAGGGGCGAACCTTGTGTTCGCCTGTGCGCTTCAACGTCACGTGTGTAATGGATGGAGGTTAACGGCTTGAGCAATTGTCCTACAGTCAGTGTCGTTATGGCGGTTTACAATAGCGCGGAGTATTTGCCGGAAGCTATAGACAGCATCCTGAACCAGTCTTTTCAGGACTTCGAGCTTTTGGCCGTGGACGACGGCTCAACCGACGGCTCCGCCGATATCCTCGCTCGCTATGAGAAACAGGATAGCCGGGTCCGGGTGTTGCGGCAGGAGAACTCCGGCATCGCGGCGTCGCGAAACAACGCCCTTCGACACGCCAGGGGGAATTACGTCGCCGTGATGGATAGCGACGACGTCAGCCTGCCCGACAGGCTGGCTAAACAGGTCGCGCTTCTGGAGAACAACCCCGAAATCGGATTTTGCGGCGTAAGTTGCAGTTTCTTTGGCGACCTGGGGGAATTCGTGGGGGCGTGTCCACCGACGGATCCCAGGAAGCTGAAGTGCCGGATGCTGTTTCTGATGACGATATCGAATACATCAATCATGATGCGCCGCGAATTGATCGCAAAACATAGCCTGTACTACGACGCCGGTTTTCCAGTAGGGGAAGACTATGATCTGATCACTCGGCTTCTGCCTCACTGCGAGCCGGCGAATATACCCGAAGTTCTGATGAAGATAAGAACGCACGCCGACTCCATCACCCGACGGTATTCGGACGAGGAATGCTACAGATACCTCTCCACCATCCATGGCAGGTTCCTGCGCATCATGGGCATCGAGCCTTCGGACAAGGAACTCGCCATCCATCTGTCAATGTGCACGCACGCTTTTCCGCCGAAGTCGCTGGAAGACTTGGACGACCTTGAGCGCTGGCTGTTCCGACTGATCGACGCTAACGAGAAGGCTGCCATTTTCGACCGGGAAGAGTTGAGCGCGCTGCTTGCCGAACGGTGGATTTCCATGTGCGCGATGACCGATGTGTTTCTCCTGGCGAAGTGGAGGAAGTTCAGAAGTTCCGAGCTTTACGCTATGGGACGCCGGACGTCCGGACGGTCCGTGCCCTCGCTGGCCCTGCTCTTCACCCGGTCTTACGTCTCCGCGACGCTGGAAAAGTCGGCGTCCGGCAGATCGTTCAAACGCCTTGTGCGAAAGGGTCCAAAAGCGTTGATGTTTCGCATCCCAATCTTACGAAGGAGCCCCGCAAATTGAGCGATACGCCTATAGTCAGCGTGATTATGCCGGTGTATAACGGCGCGAAGTATTTGCGAGAAGCCATCGACAGCGTCCTGTCTCAGAGTTGTTCGCAACTGGAACTGATCGCGGTCAACGACGGTTCAACGGACAGCTCAGGCGCTGTTCTGGATTGGTACGCACGGACCGACGACCGCGTCCGCGTGTTCCATCAGAAGAACCAGGGAGTAGTCGCGGCCTTGAACAAGGGCTTGGCGGAGGCTCGCGGCAAATACGTTGCACGTATGGACAGCGACGACATCTGCGCGCGGCGCAGGCTGGCAAAACAGGTAGCCCTTATGGAGAGCCGCCCGGAGGTCGGCGTTTGCGGGACCGGGTGGAGCTATCTGGGCCGGCGCGGCGGCGCGGCGCTTCCCGTGACGGACGACAAAGAGATCAGGGCCGCCCAGATGTTCTGGCCGTGCATCGCCCATCCAACAGCTATGATGCGCAGGGAACTGATCGCCAAGCACGACCTTTACTACAATACTGAGTTCAAACAGGCCGAAGACTACGAGTTTTGGCTTCGTTTTTCGCGTCACTGCAAGATGGTGAACATACCCGAACCCCTCTTGCATTACAGGGTTTGCGGCGAGCAGGCCACTTCCAAGCACGAGTCAGAGGTGCGCGAGTGGTCGAGCTTCGTACACAGGCAGGCCATCATGCATCTTGGAATCGAGCCGTCCGAAGAAGATCTCGAACTGCACCGATCGCTCGCCGGATCGCCCATTCCGAAGTCTTTGGACTACGTCCAAAGAGCGGAAGCATGGCTCTTGAAGTTGGCAAACGCCAACGAAACGAAGCACGTTTATGACGTGGACGCGCTCCGGCGGGTCTTTTTCCAATGCTGGTATTCGTTCTGCTCACAAGCGGCGGAGATGGGCTTGTGGACCTGGCCGATATTCAGGGAGTCCGCGCTGTCCTATGGGTTCAATATCCCCGTTCGTTACTGCGTTTCATTCGTCGTCAGATACGCCTTGAGAGATCGCGCGCGCGCGGCATATTACAGACTTTCCAAATTCGACACGGTATGGAGGATGGTCGCCATGCTGAACCCTCGAACCGCGAAAAGCGCTTCAGGAGACCCAAGCTGATGCGTGTCACGGTCGGAATATCCTTCTTTAATAACGAGACGACGCTGGCGGACGCTATTCGGTCGGTTTTCGCGCAGACGTTCCAAGATTGGGAGCTTCTCCTTATCAACGACGGCTCAACGGACGGCTCCCTTGCCATCGCCCTGTCCGTTGACGATCCGCGCGTGAAGGTGATCTCCGATGGCGAGAACCGGGGCGCGCCGTATAGACTGAACCGGATTACGGAATTGGCGCGCGGCGAGTACATCGCCCGAATGGACGGCGACGATATTATGCGCCCCGACCGATTGGCTCAACAGGTCGAGTATCTGGACGCCAATCCGAACGCGGACATAGTAAGCAACGGGATTTACATCATTGACGGCGAGAACAATCTGATCGGCGTTAGATGTCTCGATCAGCTCGACGCAAGCCCCGATGCCGCGCTCAGGAGAGGGATTCTAGTGCAGGGATCGGCTATGGGCCGCGCTGAATGGTGGCGCAAGTATCCCTACGACGCATCTTATCGCAGGGCGGAGGAAAACGAGTTGTGGTGTCGCTCGTGCAAATCGTCCACGTTCGGCAAGATACCGCGTCCGCTCTACTTCTGCCGGGAGCAGAGCAAAACGCCTACGGCGTACCTGCGGGATTACATGCAGTCCGGGCGGACTCTTCGACGGATATACCGGAAGTACGGCCCGTCATTCGTAGGCTGGCCGCAAACGGCCGCTTTGATCGGCCAGGCGTATCTGAAGGGCGAGATATACCGCGCCGCGACATATTTGGGCCTGCAAGGGCGGCTCATAAGCAGGCGGAACCGCGACTTGACCCCGTGCGAATGGGCCGACGCTGAAGAAGCGCTGCGAACGGTGATGCAAACCCAGGTTCCCGGGCTTCCCGACGCCGGTTTCGGGACTGAAGTCCCGAAACACCAGCCCATCACCTCGATCGTGCGCGATTTGCAATCGAGCACGAAACAGAATCCGGGGATTCCCGTTGTTTCGGGATTTGAGCGCAGCGGAAATCCCGAAACCAACCCGTTTTCCGTTGTTTCGGGACACCCGTGTCCCGAAACTCAGTCAGTACGGGAGCATCGGGACAAGGGTGTCCCGATACAACAACGTTTGAGACTCTGCCGCGTCGTCACCACGCCGCTGACGTTCGCCGCCCTATTGCGCAGCCAGATGAGGACAATCGCGGACAATGATATCGAGTGCCTGCTCGTGTCGGGCCTCAGCGCGGAGTTGGAGTCGATAAGCCGCGGACTATCGCTGCCCTGTCACTGCGTCGAGATGTCCCGCGACATCAGTATATTCCAGGACATCAAGTCGCTGTTCCGGCTTTACAAGCTTTTCAGGTCCGAGCGGTTCGACATCGTTCATTCGAGCACGGCCAAGGCCGGCCTGCTTGTTGCCGTGGCGGCGTGGCTTGCGCGGGTCAAGATACGTGTTCACACCTATACCGGCCAGCGATGGGTCGAGCTGCGAGGTCTCCGCCGCTGGATTGTCAGACTGTGCGACAGGATCATTGCGATACTGACTACGAACTGCTACGCCGACAGTGACTCTCAGCGGCAATTCCTCATCAGCGAACGCATAATCAGGCCGTCAAAGATTGCCGTTTTGGCCTCCGGGTCGATAAGTGGGGTCAATTTGGACCGGTTTGATTCCGATATATGGAAAGGACCCGCGGCCGCGGATACTCGGAGCGAGTTGGGCGTTGACGAGAATGCGACACTCGTTCTCTTCGTGGGCCGCGTCAATCGCGACAAAGGTATCGTCGAATTGGTGTCCGCCTTTACGAGCTTGGACATTGCGGGCAAGAAAGTGGAATTGGTGCTGGTGGGGCCGTTCGAGCCGGAGTTCGATCCGCTCCCTCGGTCCGTGATTGATGAACTGACGAGTAATCCGCGGATACACGTCGTGGGCCGGACGCGCGAGCCGGAGCGGTATATCGGCGCGGCGGATATCTTGTGCCTGCCCAGCTACAGGGAAGGCTTCGGCAGCGTGGTCATCGAAGCCGCGGCGATGGGAGTTCCGGCGGTGGCAACCGCCATCGTTGGGTTGGTTGACGCAGTGGAAGACGGCAAGACGGGGCTGTTGGCGCCGCCTAAAGACGTTGATTCGTTGCGCAAGGCTTTGAGCGTTATGATTGCCGATCCCGAACTTAGGGACCGAATGGGCCGGGCTGCCCGTGAACGGGCCGAACGGCTTTTCGACGCGGTCATAGTGAATCAGGCCGTAGCCGACGAGTACCGACGACTGTTTTCCGTCCCTTCAGGTAAGGATACCTGGAGGGATAGAAACCGACGACTGTCCGTCCCTCCAGGTAAGGATACCTGGAGGGATAGAGCATGTCATTCCGAACGAAGTGAGGAATCTGCTTTTTCCGAAAACATGCGGAAGGAAAAGCGGATTTCTCGACTCCGCCGGCGCTCCGCTCGAAATGACGGCTCCCGCAAGGCTGAGTCTGTCTCCCGAGAGCCGGCGTGGGCGGGAGATATGGAGAGACAACCGAAGTGAGATTTCATCACGTCGCGATGGCAGTGAACAACATCGAAGAGGCATACACCGCTCTGCGCGCCGAAGAGTCGGCGACGCCGTTGACCGATACGACGTTCGACCCCGAACAGGGCGCGCATTTGCGACTTGTTGATGTAGGCGGGCTGCCGACGGAGCTTGTGCAGGACGCCGCCGAAGGGCCGGTTTCGGCGTGGCTCAAGCGGGGATGCAAACTCTATCACATTTGCTACGAAGTGGATGACCTGGACCAGAGTCTGGAGGAGGCGCGGCTGCGAGGCTGCGCCGTGGTCTCTCCACCAAAGCCCGCCGTGCTCTTCGACGGGCGTCGCGTCGCGTTCGTAATGGACCGTGTGCGGGGACTGGTTGAGTTCCTGGAGAAAGGATAGACGAAAACGTGCGCGTTCTTTCCAACGTGAATATCGCGGGCATGCGCAGGTTCCTGGAGGAACAACTTCCGGGCCAACACATGGACTTCGCGCCGTACGATCAGGTTGCGCAGGAGTTTCTGGACCCTTCCTCGCCGCTCAACACCGAGCGGCCTAAGTTCGTGCTCGTCTATCTCGAAGGCTTCAGGTTGTTCCAGCAGCATTCGGGTGAAATATCCGAGTTTGCGCAGGCTGTGGACCTTGTGGAGACACGTCTGAAAGAGGTCCTGGAGCCTATCGGCGCATATCTTCAAGCCAATCCCGAGCGCCGCGCGCTCATCAACACTTTGGCTTACCCGATGTCCAACGGCTGCCACTCGCTCGACCGTAACACTCGATTCCATACCGCGATGATTGACGCCTTTAACCTGGGACTCAGCAGGTGGCGCTCGGAGCGGCGGATCGACAAGCTCATTATCTGCGACTGGGCCGCCGCCGCGGCGCGCCTCGGCAGCGCAAGTCTCTATGACGAACGGTTGTGGTACATAGGCCGGATTCCGCTGAGCCCGCGAGGCCAGGAAGAGCTGGCCGCGCTCTACGCCCGGTCCATTCGGGCGCTGTCCGGCAGCAGCAAGAAAGTCCTGGTTGTCGATCTCGACAACACAATCTGGGGCGGTGTGATCGGCGAAGACAAGATGCAGGGCATCATGCTCGGCGAGGACGGCCTTGGCAAGGTCTACCGCGACTTCCAGATGCAGCTTCGGCGGCTAAAGGACCGAGGCTTCCTGCTGGCCATAGCGAGTAAGAACAACGAGGAAGACGTTGACCAGGTCTTCGCGGAACACCCGATGATGGCGCTGACATACGACGATTTTGTCGCGCGGAAGATCGGTTGGAATCCCAAGCCGGAGTCGATCGCTCAACTATCGAAAGAGCTTGCGCTGGGGCTCGACAGCTTTGTGTTCGTCGACGACTCCCCGATCGAGCGGGGGGCCGTGAAACAGGCCCTGCCCGACGTGTCGGTTCCTGAGTTCCCCTCGGACCCCTTTACGCTCAATAGCTGGTTCGAGTCGGTTACGGCGGAGTATTTCGACACGCTGATGCAGACGAATGAAGACAAGCATCGAGTGGAGATGTACAAGGCGGACATTCGGAGGCAGCAAGAGAGCGGGAAGTTCGCCGATCTGGAAGACTACTACCGCAACCTGGAGATGGAGATGCGGATTTGGGTCAATCATCGCGAGCAAGTCCAAAGGATCGCCCAGCTTACTCAGAAGACCAACCAGTTCAACCTGACGACCAGACGGTATGACGTGAGCGATATCGAAAGGTTCATAGCCTCGCCGAATGTCCGCGTCTACGACACGGAGTTGGTCGACCGCTATGGAAGCAACGGCATAGTCGGGGTTATTATCGCGAAGATCAAAGGCGAAGCCGCGGAAATCGATACCTGCCTTCTGAGCTGTCGCGTTATCGGCAGAAAGGTGGAGCAGGCGTTCTTCTCTTTCGTCGCGGACGATTTGGCCAAAACAGGCGTCAAGGAGATTGTTGCTGAGTACATTCCCACCACGAAGAACGCCCCGGCCGAAGGGCTGCTCGACCAACTCGGATTCGGGGGCGTGGATGGGCTTCGTAGGTTGCGCCTCTCTCCAGGTAAGGTACCTGGAGGGATCGGGATGTATTGCCCGGATTATATCCGTGTGGAGGCGAAAGCGCAATGACGCTGGACACCAGGATCGTAGACGCCGTCACCCGTGTTTTCAACGTTGATCCCGGCGCCGTGAGCGCCGATTTGAAAATCGGCGACGTTTCCGAATGGGACTCTCTGGGCCAACTGAACCTGATCGTGGAGATAGAATCGGTATTCGGGACCAGGTTCGACGGCGAGCAGCTAATATCACTGAACAGCCTGACCGAAATCCAAAAGGAGCTCGCGGACAGGAATCTATTGAGTTCCCAGGTCTGAAATTCCGTGCGAGACGTATCGAATTCTCGTCACGAAAACACGAAAGAGCGAAAGCACGAAATCAGAGGAAATCCCTTTCGTGTCTTCGTCATTTCGTGCTTTCGTGATTGAATGGGGTTCCGGCTCTGCCGGTTTAGGTGGCTAATCGCGAATGATCACACGCGTTGCGCAAGAAAAAGACGTTCCGGAGATTGTAGACCTGCTTGTCAGTGTGTTCCCACGCCACGCTCGCAGCCGCCTGCACTGGGATTGGAGTCACTCCGACAACAGGGGGGTGGCTGTCGTCGCCGAGCACGAGAATCGGATTATCGGCCATTACTCGTTCGGCTACTATCCCTTCAGATGGCGCGGGCGGGCGTACACGGCGGGGTACGGGCAGCAGGCGGCAGTCCATCCGGAACATCGGGACCTCCGGACCATAGTGGAGCTGATAAAGTTTGCCCAGCAATCCGCGTCGGCCAAATGCGATTTCGTCTTCGCTTTCCCAAACGGCAACATGGCGCCGCTCAAGGAGCGGCTCCTCGGCTGGAAGAAAGTCATGACTTTCCCAACCTTGAGCCTCCCTCTCTCTGACTTCGGTCGGAGAGTTCGTGAGCGGGCTAAGAAGGCGTCTGACCGCGGTTCCGTCCGCAGGCTGACGACCTTCTCCGGGGTAGACTGTCCCGACCGCGGGACGGAGGACGACGGCGACGTACTCACGCCGGTCAAGAACGCGAAGTGGTTCGAGTGGCGCTATATTGCCCATCCTCTAAACCACTACGCTTGCTTCGGGGCCATCGTTGATGACCGCTGCGAAGGCGTAATGGCGCTGAAGACCTATTCGGGCGACGAGGAGCGTCTGGGACACGTTTTGGAACTGCGCAGTCGGGGCGGCCTCCAACCTAAGCTCCGTCTTTTGTCAGCCGCGGCGGACTTCTTCGAGTTTATGGGAGTTGACCGGGTGGCCATCTGGAGCCAGTACAAGCCCAACCAGCGGCTCTATGAGAGCCTGGGTTTCGAAGCGTCGAAATCCTCCTCGACCCTGTACGCGAAAGCTCTTACGGAAAATCTGCCGGACTTAGCTGCCGCGGACTGGAGTTTTGATATGGGAGTATCCGATGTCTTCTAAGCGCCTTCCCATCCGTCTTATTCTGTTGAAACTGAAACGTCTTTTCGACTGCGCGGGAGCTTCTCTGGCGCTGGCGTTGTTGAGCCCGCTCTTCTCAGCGCTTGCGGTTGCTATCAAGCTCGACTCACAGGGCCCGGTGTTTTTCAGGCAGAAACGACTCGGCTATCGCGGCAGGATGTTCTCTATCTTCAAGTTTCGTACGATGATACCGAACGCGGCGTCCGTTGGAGCCGGATTGCCCACGTTCGACGGCGATCCCAGGGTCACGAAAGTGGGGCGTGTGCTGAGAAAGCGCCGCCTGGACGAACTGCCGCAACTCTTCAACGTGCTTTTGGGGCAAATGAGCCTGGTGGGACCGCGGCCGCTGATGCCCGATTACCTCGAGTCTTACAGCCAGAGAGACAAGAAACGGATGCTGATGCCGCCGGGAATGACCGGCTGGCAGCAGGTCCACGGCGGCGCAACTCATAACTGGCTCGAACGAATAGAGTCGGATATCTGGTATGTCGAGCATTGGACTCCCTGGTTGGATATTCTCGTACTCTTGAAGACGCCGGCTGTCGTATTCAAAGCCGACACGGTTTACGGCAAAGACGGTTGGCAGCGCTGCGGCGTCCCCGATGAACAACTGGCGCCAAAGGAGGTCGCGTGAACATAAAGACGCTCGTGGTCGCTCCGCATCCGGATGATGAGGTCCTGGGCTGTGGCGGCGTTATGGCGCGTCACGCCGCGCGCGGAGACGAGGTGCACGTTGTAGTGATGAGCCGCGGAGCGCCGGAGATATTCCCGCCGGAACAAGTCGAGCGCACCAGGACTGAGCTTCGAGAGGCGCACGGCATCCTCGGCGTTACCGGCGCAACGTTCTTGGATTTCCCGGCCCCAAAGCTTGACGCCGTCCCCGGTCACGAGCTTGCCGATGGTATAGCGAAGGTCATCAGGGCCGTGCAACCCACGATCGTGTACCTGCCGCATCGCGGCGACTTGCACGCAGACCATCAGGTAGTGTACCTGGCTGGTCTCGTCGCCGCCCGTCCGATCGACGGCTGCTCTGTAAAGAAGATTCTGTGCTACGAGACCCTGTCCGAAACAGAGTGGGCTTCTCCGCACGGTGACGCCGCATTCATACCGACCGTCTTTGCGGATATTACGGACCATTTGAAAACTAAGATCGAGGCGTTGTCATGCATACGCAGCCAGATAAAAGAGCCGCCGCATTCACGCTCTCTGGAGGTAATCGAGGCGCTCGCCAGATTTCGCGGCGGTACGGTAGGCCTGACGGCCGCCGAAGCATTTGCGCTCGTACGGGAGATAGGGTAGCAGATATTGGATAAAGTCGAGGCAGCGCGTTGACCTCCCCCTGACCCCTCCTGAACGGAGGGGGGACTCCCTCTCGTTCCAGGAGAGGGCTGGGGTGAGGTTCTGATAAACACAAGCGACGATTGGAGGAAGTATGAACGTTCTAATAACCAGCGCCGGACGCAGGGTGTCCCTCCTGAAAGCCTTTCAGGAAGCCGTCCACCCGCAAGGGGTTCACGTCTTTGCGGGAGATATGGACCCGCTTGCCCCCGCGCTGTACACGGCCGACCATGCCCTGCGGCTGCCTGCGCTCGCTGATCCTGACTATATAGACACTGTCCTGGACCTGGTAGAGACGCACGGAATCGATCTGGTTGTTCCAACCATAGATACGGAACTCGGTCTGTTGGCGAAATTCGCCCACAGATTCGAGGAGCGCGGAAGCCGGGCGCTGATCTCATCTGAGCAGATGGTCAGGACTTGTGGAGACAAGTGGTTGACGTACAAGTTCTTTTCGGAGAACGGGATATGCACCCCCAGAACCTGGCTGCCGGAGAGTCTTTTGGACCAGATGTGGCTGATAAGCCCCGGCGTGGCCGCCGAGATCTCGCGGACCGATAGTCCGGAGAGGAGCGGAGCGCCGGACGGACTATACGTCAAGCCTCGGAACGGAAGCGCCAGTCAGAACACGCATCGGGCAAGCCTTAAGTCGCTTTGTTCGGTCCTCGATGTAACGCCCAACCCCGTGGTTCAGGAGAACATAACGGCGCCCGAGATCACTATCGACGCCCTTCTCGACTTCAAAGGGCGGCCCCTGCATTACGTGCCGCGTCTGCGCCTCAAGGCCATAGGCGGGGAATCGGTACAAGGCGTCACCATTGCGGATGACGACATTCGCGATCCCGTTGTCCACGTCCTGGATGCGCTGGGCGCGCGCGGCCCGATTACGGTCCAAGCCTTCCTGACTGACGACGGCCCGGCGTTTACGGAAGTCAATCCTCGATTCGGCGGCGGATTCCCTCTGACGCACTTCGCGGGCGGGCGTTACCCGGAGTGGATAGTGAGGATGCTGACGGGAGAGCGAATTCCACAGGAGTTTGGGGGTTACCGGAAGCGAGTCTACATGATGCGCCACAACGTCGAGCAGTTTACGGAGCAGCCGTTATGGCAGTGATCCGGGGCGTCGTTTTCGATATGGACGACACGCTTTACCTGGAATGCGATTACGTCCTGAGCGGTTTCGTAAGCATTTCAAAGACGCTCGGCGAGCAATCCGGAGTAAGGCCGACCGAAATTTCCGATTTCCTCTGGCAGGGTTTTCTGCAAGGTGTCCGCGGCGACGCGTTCAGCCGTCTGCTGTCGGCTTATCCCCAACTGGCCGGCGGTTTCCAGGTTACGGACCTGGTCGAGCTTTATCGCAATCACGCTCCTGACATCCGGATTATGTCGGGGATCGAGGAAATGCTGCGGGCAATGCGGACAAGCGGTCTGAGGCTTGCGGCGCTTTGCGATGGGATATGGTTCGGCCAGGAGCTGAAAGTCCAGGCTTTGGGACTGAATAGACTCGTGGATACTGTCATTTATACCGATAAATGGGGGAGAGAGTACTGGAAACCCCACACCAGGGGATTTGAGGAGATTATGCGGGTTTGGGGCTGCCGCGCGGATGAGTTGGTTTTCGTCGCGGACAATCCCGAGAAGGATTTCGCGGGGCCGAATCAGTTAGGCTGGCGCACGATTCGCATGAGGCTTCCCGGCCAACTGCGGGCTCACTTGGAGCCTGAGTCTGAAACAAACAAAGCCGAGATCGAAGCCGATTCCGTGTGCGATCTTCGCTGTATCCTATCGGACTGGATGCTCCAGGAAGGTGTAAGTAGTTGTTCAAGAGGGTTTTCGATTTCGTAATCGCCGCGGCGCTGCTCGCGCTGTTGTCGCCGATAGCGCTTCTCGTGACAGCGGCAATCATATTGACTATGGGACGACCGGCGCTGTTCCGCCAGGCAAGGGCGGGATATAAGGCAGAACCATTCTCGCTGCTCAAGTTCAGGACGATGACCGACGCGCGCGACGAGGACGGCAATCTGCTTCCGAGCGCGCAAAGACTGACGGCGCTCGGGCGTCTGTTGCGCAAGACCAGTCTGGACGAGTTGCCGCAATTGGTCAACGTTCTTAAAGGTGATCTTAGCATGGTGGGTCCGCGTCCCCTATACGTGCGGTACACGGACTACTACACGGAGGAGGAGCGTCGCCGGCACGACGTAAAACCCGGCGTGACCGGATTGGTCCAGGTCAGCGGGCGCAGCGCTCCGTCCTGGGAGGAACGGCTCAGAATGGATGTGCGGTATGTGGACAACAGATCGATGCTTCTGGACCTCAGGATACTGCTGCTCACGCCGTGGAAGATCGTTACCTGTGCCGACATTACGCCCAAGAACGCTGAGATAATGGAGCGCCTGGACAAGATTCGGCAACCGCGTCAAAGAGCGGCGTAGGGACCCTATCACGAAAGCACGAAACGGCCAAAGGGCGAAATAAGAAAGCCTTTTCGCGTTTTTGTATCCCTTCAGGTATCTGGTGTATCCCTCCAGGTATCTTTTGTATCCCTCCAGGTATCTTACCTGGAGGGCCGGTTTCTATCCCGCCAGGTATCTTTTCTATCCCTCCAGGTATCTTACCTGGAGGGCCGGCGAACACGGGGAAAAGCAATGGAAATAGCGGTTCTCGAACACGATAATCAAACGACGGCGGACAAGCTGCCCTCGGCCTACTACGACTTCGCCCACTATGTCTCTAGAGAGCGCATGACCACCTTCTGGTATCAACTGCGCGAAGCATTTGCGACCAATCCCTCGTCGGTTCTGGAGATAGGCGTCGGGCCCAAGATCGTTGCCGGGGCGCTGCGCGAGAATGGAATCGATGTTAGGACCGCGGACATAAATAGCGCCCTTCGGCCGGACTACGTGCTTAGAGCGCAGGATCTCACCTCGCGGCTTTCCGACGACTCGTTCGATCTGATCGTATGCGCGAGGGTGCTGCATCACGTCCCCTTTCAAGACTTCGAGCGATGCCTGGAACAATTGTGGCGCGTGACGCGGAAAAGCGTCATTCTGACTCTTCCGGTCGAGGACTTGAGAATCTACGCGCGCTTCCGGATCACGTCGCTTCGATCGATCGGCCTTTCCCTGCGGCTGCCTGTAGTCCTGAAAAAGACTTTCTGCAAAGTGTTTCCCGGGCGCTTCGACACCGAGTACCGCAGGAAGTGGAAGATCGGGTCCGAACCGGCTGCCTCGCTGAAAAAGATCGAAGCCCTGCTTGCGGCTCACTTCAACATTGAAAAATCCTATGGTTTGCCCGAAGACAGGGGCCACCACATATTCGTCCTAACGAAACGCCGTGAGGAGTCGAGATGAAACATAACCAGGTCCGCTATCCGATCGTCTGGCCGACTTTGCCGGATTTCTCGGAGTTGCAGTCCGGGATACGCGCGGTTATCGCCTCAGGCCGCGTGACGGTCGGCGAACAGGTCGCCGGGCTTGAGGCCGACGTCCGCGCCCGCCTCGGCGTCAGCCACTGCATAGCCGTGTCATCAGGGACAAGCGGACTGATGCTGCTGCTGCGCGCGCTAAACCTGCCGAAAGGCAGTGAGGTCGTCACGCCGACTTTCACCTTCGCCGCCACAGCCCAGGCCCTTTTGTGGAACGGACTCAAGCCTGTCTTTTGCGACAGCGAGCCGGACAGCTTCACTATGTCGGCTTCCGCGGCTGAATCTCTGATAACGGAACGCACGTCCGCTATCTATCCCGTATGCGTTTTCGGCGTTCCCGGCGACATGGACGCTTACCTAAGGCTTGCCGACAAACACGGCCTCGCTCTTCTCTTCGACAGCGCGCAGGGACTTGGCAGCTCTTACAGGGGAACGCCGGTTGGGAACTTCGGGGCCGGAGAGGCATTCAGTATGAGCCCCACGAAGGTCGTCACGGCTGTAGAAGGCGGTCTTGTCACCACCAACGACGGCGACCTGGCGCGCCGAATTCGGCAAATGCGCGACTACGGCAAAGCGCCTGACGGCGAAGACATGCAATGGCTGGGACTGTCGGCCCGCATGACGGAGTTCAATGCGCTTGTCGCGCGCTGGTCGCTGGCTCGAATCGACACGTGGGTCGCCAACCGCGCCGCGATAATGCGGAGATACGAGGAACGTTTGCGCGAGATTCCAGGGGTTAGCTTCCAGCGTACGCCACCCCATTGCGTCTCGTCGCGCAACTATATCGTCGCCCTTTTCGACCCGGAGATTTCTCCAATCACGCGAGACGACCTGTACGAAAGGCTCAAGCAGGACGGAGTTCAAACAAAACGATACTTCTACCCGGCTTTGCACAACCAAACGCTGTTTCGAGACATAGGGCAGGGCTGCGCCGCTCGGCTTCCGATAGCCGAAAAGGTCTCCAGCTCAAGCCTTGCTTTACCGATGTACTCACATATGCCAATTGATACGGTGGACTATGTCTGCGACCGCATCCTGGCCCACTCATTCGGAAAGGAGACGGAACATGATGTCCTCTTACTTATCGGGTCTTGTGGGGAACTCTAATATGCGCCAACCTACTCAGTCGATCGAGGTCTGCAAGCGCCTGTCGCGGCTGTCAATCCTTGCCGCGGCAGTTTGTCTGCTCTTGGCAAGCAGCCCGGCCTTCGCGGATACGTCTTACTCCTACCGCCTGGGGCCGGAGGATGTCGTCACGCTTACCGTAATGGGACACCCGGAGTTTTCCGGCGAGTTCCTGATTCCCACGGACGGGTCGCTTACCCTTCCCTCCATCGGCGCGGTCAAGGCCGCGGGAATGACGCTCGACGAACTCGCGGCGACAGCAACCCAGGGGCTTAAGGAGAGACTTAAAAGCCCCGAGGTGACGGTCAGCCTTCGAACTCCGCGTATGCAGAGGATCTACGTCCTCGGGGCAGTCAATACGCCGGGGCAGTTCGACGTAAAACCCGGCTGGCGAATTGCGGAAGCCATAGCGGCCGCGGGCGGATTGACGCCGCGCACCGAGCCGGCCGACTGCGAAGCCGTCATCCTGCGAAGCGCGACGGACCGGAAGGAGGTCCGGAATCTTGGAGAAGTCATGCGCGGAGATTCCGAAGCGAACCTTCCTGTAGAAAGCGGCGACGTGTTGACTATTGACGCCGGTGAGACTCTTCCTGTTTACGTTATGGGAAGGGTCACGAATCCCGGCCTCTATAGAATCCGAAAGGCCGAAGCAGGCGTACTGGAGGCCCTGACTCTCGCCGGCGGAACAATGGAAGACGCCGCGATCAGCGCGATACGCATTACGCGCCTGTCCGGCGCGTCCGAGACCGTCAATCTCACTTCATCCATAGTGGACAGTCAGCAGACCTCCAAGGTCAAGCTACAGTCCGGAGACCTCGTGCTTGTTCCTGAGACGAAGGCGCGAGTCGCCGTGCTGGGATACGTCACGCAGCCGGGCTTTTATCCATTGAAAGACGGCCAGAAACTGATGCTGTCCGACGCTCTTGGACTGGCAAAGGGAGTGGACAACAGGCGCGGCCAAATGGGGGCCATTGCGATTGTCCGAACGGAGAACGGCAAGCAGCAGAACATGGTTTTCGATATGAACAGGTTCTTGAAGAAGGGCGACGCATCGCAGAATCCGGAAATAAAGCCCGGCGACGTAGTATACGTCGCCGAAACCCGAAAGCCGGAACTCACCTCTATCCTGCAAGCCGTTTCCACGGCGGCGATACTGATCAATCCGTTCATTCGGTAAGTGGAGCGTTTCGCGATTATGGTTCTCGAAACCTCCCCCTTAACTCCCTCCTAAGAGGAGGGGGAACTTCCCGATCTATCGGGACTGGGGTGAGGTCAACGTGTTACCAGTAGACAAAGGAGCGACGTGATGGCCCAACAGAAACTGGATAGACTCAACGGTAGTGTTCAATCGAGCCTGTACCCCGCAACGATTCCCGACGAGCAGCTATACGCCGAACCGGAAGCTCTGGACCTCCAAGCACTGCTGGGCATCCTCTTCCGCCGTTGGTGGATCGTGCTTATGGTCATCGCCGCGGTCTTCGCGTTTGGCATGATCCGCACGTTCGCCCAAAGGCCAATCTACGAGTCGACAGCGAAGATCGTGGTCGTGACTAACGCTTCAGGGGGATCTTCAGCCGGTGGCGACCTTCCCTTGATCAACGATCTTCAGGCTCTGACCCGCAGCCGGTCGATAGAGACGCAGGCCGAGGTCATTTCCAATGGGACCATTGCGGATGAAGCTTTCAGAAATCTTAGTCCTCGACTTCGGGTCAAAGGATTTGGCGGCGACTCGCTCCCCGGCTGGGCATACAGAGTATCGACGAAGAAGGACACCGAGATAATCACGGTCACAGGCCGCGCGTATGATCCGAAGGCGGCGGCCCAACTCGCCAATGGCATCGCGGAGACCTACTTCAAGAGGGATTTGGAGAGGAACAACCAGGCGACCAAGCAGGTCCGGAAATACGCCGGAGAGCAGATGGCGACTCTGAAGAAGGATTTGGCCGCGGCCAACACCGAATTGTCGCAGTTCAAACGAAGGACAGGTCTGATAGCCCCCGAAGCGCAACTGGAAAAAGTGGCGACTCACATAGCCCAACTCCGACTCGATGGCGACGCGGCAAAAGCAGAACTGGCAGGCGCGCGGAGACAGGTCAACGCATTCGAAGACCAGCTCCACGCGCAGCAGGAAAAGGTTATTAAAGACTCCACCATAACACGAAATCCGCAATTCGCAGTGGCTTTGGCCAGGATCGATGACCTTCACAGCCAGCGCGCGGCTCTGCTGCAGGAGTACACTCCGCGGTCCAGGGAAGTCCAGAAACTGAACGGTCAGATCAAAGCCGAGGAAGCGAGCTTAAAGCGGGCCGCCGAGATGATCGTCAGTTCGCGGACCGAAGCGCGCAACCCGATCCGAGACGATATCCTGAAGAAATATTCCGATGGCGTCGCCACGAAAGCCGCTCTTTCAGCGCGTATTCAGACCATATCGAGCGCTCTGAGCAGTCGCCAAAAAGAGTTCGACGCGCTTCCGGAAGAGGAGCGCCAACTCACGGAGCATATGCAAAAGGTCGAAATGCTGCACAGCACTCACCACATGCTTTCTCAGAAATACTACAATCTATTGCTCAGCGAGCGCTCCATGCTGCCTAACGGACAACTTGTCGCGCAAGCCCAGCCGGCAGGCGGTCCGGCATTTCCGAATCACAAGAAGAGCGCCATTCTCTACTTCGTACTCGGCGTCATGATGGCGGCCGGCGTAGTTACCATCATCGAGAGGCTGGACGTGCGCTTGCACGATCCCTCTATGATGGAACAATTGAGTGGAGCTCCGACTCTCACCCTGGTGCCGATAATCCCCCAGGGCGAAGCCAGGCTTATAAGTGATGTAGACCAGCATTCGCCGTTGCTGGAGAGCTTCCGTATTCTCCGCAACAATATCTCATTCTCGGCTATCGATAGAGAGATCAAGCTCTTAGCGGTAACCAGCGCGGGCCGCGGAGAAGGCAAGTCCACCACCTCCGCGAACCTGGCGATGGCTATGGCAATGGACGGCAAACGCACTCTTCTCGTCGACTGCGACCTGCGCAGGCCGTCACAGCACAAGGTGTTTCAGATACCAAGAGACGTCGGTTTCACCACGGTAGTCACCGGCCAGCATAAGCTGGAAGAAGCCGTTCTGCCGACGAGAGTTCCCAATCTTCAGGTTCTCGCGTCGGGGCCTATTCCGCCCAACCCGGCTGAGGTGCTCAACTCGCAGCGCAGCAGAGACCTGTTCAGGCAATTTGCCGACCAATACGACGTCGTCATAGTCGACTGCCCGCCCTGCGCCGGTTTGAGTGACGTTCAAGTGATTGCCACTCTTGTGGACGGCGTAGTGCTGGTCGCGTCGGTAGGCGAAACCCTGCGACCGCACCTGCATCTTACGGTGCGAACCCTGGCGCGGGTGGACACTCCCATAATCGGCGGCGTCATCAACAAGATAAACACGCGAGGCCAGGGCTACTACAATTACTACTACTACAGCTACCACTACACCGAGGATGGGGAAACGCAGACCCACCGAACCCACCGCCACCGCCGCAAATCGCTAAGCGCGGCGCGGAAGTGAAGACGACTTCATCTTGCTCCGCCGGACGCGGCGGAGCAAGGTCCTTGGGCATTCTACCCCTCCAGGTGTCTCACCTGTAGGGAAACTCCTCAGTGGCGATATCCGACCCCTGCCCCAAAGCCCCCTGGGCTCTATGCCGCGGGGACGACCTCAAGGGGACAAGCTGTGGCGCTCCGCCCAAAGTAACGAACAGGCGCTGACTCACGGTTTCCGCTCATAAACAGTTCCAGAGGCGCTCTACTGCTTCGTCTGGTTCTACTTCTCGGCCGCCGGCGCGGGACCGTGGAGCCTGGATGCGAAGCGGGGGAAGTGACTACAACGCGCGACGAGGTTTTATGGGGAAAGTTACTTTAGATATGTCAATGTCACTGGAGCAACCGCCGGCAAAACCTCGAAGTCACCTTGCGGATTGGGTTGGTGTTATCGGAAAACTGCCGGCGCCGCTGAGGCTACTGATTCTCAAGTTCAGAGTAGGTCGCCGAGGGGCCCCAGATCCAGATTCAGGTCCTCGTCTTTCAGACTGAAGATTCGCTTCAACTCCTGCATGCGAGCCTGTAGTTTCTGAAACGTAGTCCCCAGGCGTTCGATCTCTTCGTCGCTCACGGCGCCGCTCTCGATTCGCTTGATGGCCTGGCGCTCCAGGAGTTCGCGGAGTAGCTCGATCAGAGTCAGGACCAACTTGGCCAACCCTTGCTCCACGCCTTCGGGGTCGGCGTTGATACGCCGCGGAAGGGCGCCCTCGACCCCTTCCATCCTGACGGCGAGGTCGTCCAGGTCGCCCTGTTGGAACACAAGCTTCCTCATCGGCTCGTACTGCCCGTCGGTTGCAAACGCCATTTTTCGTTACCTTCCGTGTCTTCAGTCTGTTTTCCATTCACAAAACTAAACGGCGGCCAGGGGCCGGTGCACAGCAGGCAAAGCTTCGGGTAGGTGGAAGCGAGAGTCTCTACTTCCTGACGGAAGGTTGCCACCGCCTCTCGCTTTACCAGATAAGCGCCGTTGAGATAGGGGCTGGGAGAAACCTGAAGCCGGTAGCCGCTTTCATCCGCCAGGCGAGCAATAGATCCGTGGATGGTTTCAGCGAACGCCTCCGCCTCTTGACGCCGCGCCTGGAGATCGCGCTGTTTCCGGACGCGGTCCAGCATATAGGCGCGGCCGTCGACGGCGTCGTCCGAGGGTTGAGAATCGGGAGATGAAGCGAGAGGATCATCCCACAACGCGCGCAGCCCCAATTCCACGCGGCCGCGGACCCGGTTGAGGTTGGCCGCGAAATCGGCGTAGCGCTCGTCCATTACGGCCAGCGCCGAAAGCTCATCGGTGAACACAGCTCCGAATTGCACGGGCAAGACGGAACGATCGGTCATCAACTCCTCCAGAACCATCTCGTGCCGCCAGAGGTTGTCTTCGGTTGCCTGTATCTGGGTGGTTGTAAGCGGACTGATTACGGCCGCGATATCCCGGTATTGCAGCGCGTCCGTGGCAGCCCCGCACAGGCCTATTGTGGCGGGTATTGGGGCGGAAGGCCGGTCGATAACGGCGTACAGGTAGATCATCCTTTTGCCGCCGCCTCCAGCAACGCTTGATTCGCTATTCCCCGTATTCGCTCAACGGTGTCCACAGAGCTCAACAAGACCTTCAGGCCCAGATAAACCAAGTCCACATCCGCGACGGAGATGGTGATGTCGCCGCGCAGTATGACTCCCTTGTCGAGGATTCGATCCAAGAGGTCGAGCAGTGCCAGATTCTTCTCTCTTAATACTGATTCACTCATCGGCGACGACTCCCTCCGTAAGAAACCCGTTCACGAAGTTGTACGGCGGCCAGGGACCTGACAGGCTGAACGTGAAGCCAAGCCTCCCATAGTTTTTACGCAAATCAGCCAATTCGGTTTGGAAGGCATCAAGGTGATCGTCCGACACAAGATAGACGCCGTTCAGGATCATCTCTCCCACGTCTACCGTGATACTACGGCCCAGTAACGGATTGCTGACGGCGCCTTTGGCATGGGTCGAGAGACAGTCGTGGCTCGATTGGGCGCACTGGTCGCTGACCAGCGCCGTCTCGGAGGCAATGGACTTCTCCAGCCGCTTCTTCCAAATGTACGCCGCTCCACCTGACCTGGCGGCGGTCTCTGCCGCGAGCTTTCTTACGCTGTTGCTGACCTCCTGGATCCTATCCTCCAGGACTTCATCGTTACGATAGACCTTGACTCCCCATTCCCTGCAACCTTCCAGCCTCCTGAGCGCGTCGACGAAACCGTCGTAGTGTTCCGCCAACATCTCTTCCACGCGGCTCTTGCTCAGGAATATGGCGCCGAACTTCATAGGGAGCAGGGTGCAGTGCGCCGATACCATCTCGACGATGCCCTCGTGGACGCGGACCTTTTCCTCCAGCCATCTGAGGTCGCGCAGATTCGCCTCCAACGCCTCTTGGCCAAATTCCCGAAGGGGCGCTCTACTCAGTATGGCTTGGATGGACCGGTACGGCAGGGCGCGGACCGGATTGGTGGGATCGATGCCCTCCTTGCGCAGGCCATTGATGGGTGGGATGCTGACGTCTCCCACTATGCCATAGACGTAGAAGCCGTATTCATCTTCACCCGGTTCGACGCCTGGTGTCGTCATTCATATCTCCCCGCCAATAAGTATTCAATTTGACGCTTGCGCGTCCTTCGGCAGCGTCGCTGCCGCTTGCTGCCGAAGGATCGGATATGACCCCCCTCCATAAGGTGCCTGGAGGGATAGAGCGCTTTAGCCCGCATTATTCACGAAACGTCTGAAGACACTGCAGTCTGCCATAGGCTTTACCGTCCCTCGATACGCCGCCGGAGCGGCTACTCGGGAACGCGGAGTTATGCTTTTCCGGCACGAAAACAACAAGTCCGCGTCCCC
>JAUSGG010000039.1 GCA_030649165.1 Armatimonadota bacterium | reverse complement strand
GGGACGCGGACTTGTTGTTTTCGTGCCGGAAAAGCATAACTCCGCGTTCCCGAGTAGCCGCTCCGGCGGCGTATCGAGGGACGGTAAAGCCTATGGCAGACTGCAGTGTCTTCAGACGTTTCGTGAATAATGCGGGCTAGTCGCTGGTCGCTAGTGGTCAGCGCCCCTCAGAACCCTTATAACCCTTAGAACCCTACTCCGGTATGTACGGAGCCAGATGCGGAATCAATGCGCGCACGTGATTGCGGTAGCGCACGTACTCCTCGCCGAACCTCTGCTCCAGACCGAACTCCTCCCATATCCTCAAGTGCGCCCATGCCAGAAACGCTATGACGGGCACGAGTATTATTGCGCCGAGGGACCGGATGTACAACGCTACACCGAGGAACAACCATATCAGCCCGAAGATCATTGGGTGGCGAAGGTAGGCGTACGGTCCGAACGTAACCAACTGCTGTGTCGGCTCCAGCGCTATTCCGAACGCCTCAACCGGCGAGCCTTTTCCCACGAATACCAGGTAGGAGTATGACCACGTCATCCACACCAGGCCCACAAAGACACAGAACGCCGCCAGAATAGTCGCGATGTCCGACGTCAGGATACCAGGCAGGTTGATAACTCTGTCCAACCATTTAGCCGCCATGACGAACGTAGCCGGCACCGCTATCCCGAAGGTTACGACCGATAACATTACACCGAGGATTATCCGCCATTTTCGCGATTCTTGCGTCCCTCGCCTCGTCATCACGAACACCCCCTTGAAGCTCTTCCGCTAACTACATACCCTTACGAAGGCAGTTTTCTAACAAGCAAGCAGACGGCGACGGAAAATGTGGAGGCGCCGAGGGCTGGGAACCCCACTGTGCGCGGGTCTCCGACCCCGCACCAACGGCCGACCGCGGGTCTCCCCTCGACTCGCTGTGCGCGGGTCTCCGACCCCGCACCAACGCCGACCGCGGGTCTCCCCTCGACTCTTCCGACTGCCAACAACCCTACCGCTCTGTAGGGCTGTTCCGTTGTTTCGGGATTTGAGGGTTGGGCGTCGTACCCATCGGTCTACAGAGACAGCCTCAGGTCCAACCCGGAAATCCCGAAACCTCCGGTATGCTATCCCTCCAGGTATCCTACCTGGAGGGCCGCTTTGATCTTTCGGTAGCAGAGCGGCAGCGCCGCTGCCGAATCCCCCCACGACCCGCACGAACCACGGAACCGTTGTCCCATCCGTCCGATACGTCCGGCCCACACTAACCACAAACCACTCACGAAGGATGTCATTCTAGCGGAGCGAAGAATCCGCTTTTTCCAGCGCCAAACCACCAACCATCTGCCCGCGGTAACGCCCGAAACACAACCGCTCACACATTGGTGCTGCCACTCGACCTCACCGCGGACTCGCCTGCAGGAGCTTCCGCCCCTTGTCTGTAATCTCCCATACGCCGCGCGGAGAATCGGAGCGAAGGAGGCCATCGTTGACCATGGTGTTCCGCGCCCACTGGGCGGCGTTGCGCCATCGGGGAGTATTCGGCTCCGATTGCAGCAAATCCTCATCGACAGGTTTCAGGACCGCTCGCATCAGCTTGTGAACCCGGTCCAGAACGGCGCCGATTTCAGAACGTCCGCCTGCCTCCGCCAGTGCCCGAAGAATGGGGATAACATAGGCATCCTCGCTTGTTCGTGTGCCCTTCTTCAATTTGCCGAGGTTGCGCTTAGAGACCGCGTTCTTGACCTCATCGCTCTGCACAGCGTAAAGGGTGCCCCAGTCACCGCGAAGGCCGGCCACCTTCTCGCGAAACGCCGTCACGCGCCCCGCCTGCCCGAGAACGTCTTGGGCCTTGTCGTAGTTCCCTTGCGAGAACGCCTGCGACCCCGCCTGGTTGATCTCGCCGACAACCTGCTCGATCTCCTCAAGCAGACTCTCGAACGCCGCGTCAACTCCGGTGATGCCGTCGTTTCTCATGTTTTCGCCTCCTCCCCCACGCTCCCCACCAGCGGCCAGCCGCCGTGCTCCTCGATCACCTCGTCGATCTCGGCCATTAGGCGTATGGTTTCCTTCAGCGCCGCAACCACCCGCTGGTAGTGAAGGATGTCCTCATCGGAAAGCTTGCGCCCGGGCTTGCCCTTTCTCGGACCCCGGTCCTTAAGCCACTTCTCGCAGACCTGGTACCCGCCTATGTGAAATCTCCAGACTTCCGGCGGTACGCCCTCGAAGTATTGCGCGTTGTTGATCCACACGCGTCCTTGCGGCGAGCCCTGGCCCGGCTCCGTATAGCGAGGCTTCTCCACAATGCTATCGCCATTGCCCTGAAACGTCGTGATCAGCGGCGCGTGCTGCTCCATCAAGTGCAGCGCCACAAGCTCTCTGCCCAGCTTGCACAATGACCGGAAGAGTCCGAGGTCGGTCGTCAACGGGATTCGCGGGAAGTCGATCTTCAGGAACTCGGCGTAGCGCGACCGGTACCCGGGCGAGTGCAGAACCGCGTAGACGTAGTTGAAGGCATCTTCCGGCCCAACGGTGCGCGCGAGATCGCCCCTGCCGAGCTGCACCCAGCTGACGCCCAGCTTCCCGGCCATCTCGGTCCGGAACTGGGCGGACAGGTTCGGGGCGCGGCCGTCGCTGGAAAACGGAAGGTGCTCTTGGGTGTCGAAGAGGTGATCGCGAGAACGCTCGGAGGACCCGGTCAAGCCTGCCCCGTTGCACAGGTAGAGGGGGAACACGTAGCTTCGATCATAGCTGGCCAGTATCTTGTGGCCGCAGAATCCCGCCGTTGCGAAGACCCCAAAGCTCTCTTTCGTTTGCCTCATCGCTATGAGCCCAGGGGACCCAGACCCTAGGTTCTCCATTACGTCAAAGCGATGGCCCTGCAAGATGTCCTTCCTGAGATAGCCCCAGCGCATATCGAACGGAAAAAGCTGAAATGGGCGGACCAAGCCCCGCACTCCGGCCGGGTCGATAGAGCCGCGCAGTTTGAGCACATGCGCCGCGTGACCGTGATCGAGGTCATACAGGCTACTCAGAAGATCCGTCGGCGTCGCGGGGGATGCAAATCCGACAACCTTCCTCTCCAGTTCGCTCCGCTCGAAATCCAACAAGAGATCATCGAATCCCGTAGTCGTTCCTGTAAGGTTCTTCGGAAGCATCTGGGCCATTGGAGACAAGGTATCGTATTCAGCTTCCAGACCGGACTCGAAAGCGATGAAGTAATAGCAGTCTGCAGATGGCTTGAAGGCGCGCCTGTCTTGCGAGCAGTAGGTATTCGCCATGAGGAACGCGTACTTATCCGCGCGAGTTCCACGCAGGTGGGCAGACGTGCAGTGGCAGTCGCGTTGCCTGGCGTCTCTGGTGAGGAGCGAGATGGCGACGCCTTGCTGTATGTCGAAGACGTTCTCGTCACTGTTCGCCTCTGTTTCACGCTTGTTGGCACTGCCGTGCAGGTCAAGGATGTCCACGTGGCAGAATGTCTGAAGCAGGCTCCAACGGACCCCTCTCAGCGTAGGGCCGTCGAGGTAGGAGTGATTCGTTACCATCCCTATTACGCAGACCGGGACCCCCTCCGCCCCACGTTGGGCAACGGACAGGAACTTAATATAATCGTCCTGGATGTTCTTCTCGAACTGCAACATGCTCCGTTCGCGGATTGGCACCCCGGCAACCGAGCGGTACCGGTCTACAAGCCTGCGGGCTTGCGGAGTCAGGTTTGCAGACAGAGCGGAATACGGCGGATTCCCGACTATGCCCGTAACCGGCGCGTCTCGCTTGACCCGGTTCGCCAGAAGGGCCTCGTGTGACAGAAAGTCAGGGATGAGCTGGCCAGAGAAATCCGTCGGCTCCTCCAGTGTGTTTGTCAGGTAGACCTGCAGCCGGACAGCTTTCCTGAAGTCGTAACCCGTCTCACGCAGCTTGAGCCCTATCTTCAAATGTGCGATAGCATAGGGAGCCATCATAAGCTCGAAACCGTACAGGCGCGGCAGCAAGCCCCTCGGAACGTAGTCGTTCCACAGCCGCCAGACCTCCTGCGGATCGGCGCCTCCCTCCCGCCACTTGCCGGTCATCGTCTCGTGGATGACGTCGATCACCTCGACGAGGAACGTTCCCGTGCCGCAGGCCGGGTCCAGTATCTGCACGAAGGGAGAGTCCTCCGAAACCCCGGGAGGGATCGTAATGCCGTCCTTCCGGGCGGCCATCTCACCCCAGGTGGTCGTATCGGCCAGACCGTCAGGGAGGTTGAAATCCTCACGCAGTATGCCATCGACCGACCGGACGATGAACGACACGACCGGCTTGGGCGTGTAGAAGACGCCTCTCTTGACCTTCTGCTCCCGGTCGTATTCGCGAAGAAAGGACTCGTAGAAATGAATGACTGGGTCTTCCTGCCCGCCGCCGGTCTGGCGGTCGAAGTCCCGCAGCACGGATTCCATGTCCGTATCGGGTGAGTTCAGCATTTCCACCAGCGCGGATATTCCAAGCTCGTCGAAGTCGATCCTGCCCCTGCCCTGTCCGCTCAGCTTAGTGAACTCAGCGAACAGCTCTTTCAGGAAAGGATTGGTGTTCGGGATCATCGCCTCCAGATGATGCAGCCCAAGGACCTCCTCGCCTGTAGCGCGGGCCGAGAACAGGCCGTAGGTTATCGTCTGCGCGACCATATCGGCGAACCGGTCCGCATCGAGGTCGTGGATAAGAACGGTCTTGAACGACTCGTAGAGCTTGTGCAGCGGGCCAGACTTAGCCTCAAAGCTGTAGCTGCCAAGGACGGCGACGCGAATGCTCTTGGCGCACTGTGCAAGCTGCACGCTCAGATCCTTGGCCGTGGCGATGGTCTGTCTGTGAGCCGTTGTGAACGCCCCGGACCACTGCTGCCGCCAATGCTGGGGATCGGGATCGTCAGGCCAGCGCAGGGCGTTCATGTTCATATTCTGAAGGTAGAAGAAATGGGTCTCCCGCTCGTCCCAGGAGAACGTTTGCAGAACGGGCTGCCCGTGCTCGTTGTCCCGGAAGTGCGCGAACGTTATGCCGCGGCGATCCTCCTCGCCGGTAGCCGAGATGAAAAGCAGATCGGGCATGTTCCAGGTCGGCTGGGACGCAGACCCGCCGCGCTTCCTGGCGACGAGGCCTCGCAGTATCTTGCGCATCACCACGACCGGCAGGCGCTTGGACTCAAACTCGATGTAGAACACGCCCCAGGGCTGCCCCGCGACCAGGGGGCGTAGCTGTTTGATGGACTTGAACTTCACGCGGGAGGCTTCGTCGAGACTGAGCTCCTCCGCGCTGTAATCAAAGGCGACGTCGCTTTCCTGGAAGTCACCCGTCTGGATCGGCCATTCCAGGTCGTCGCGCAGGTAGGCCACGAGAGACTCGAAGTCCCTTATGCCCTTAATGCGGTCATAGTCCGACGATGCCGGGGCCATCTCAGCCAACCTCCATCCAGCACACGAGCACGGCCTTCGTGCCCATAGGGGCCTGAATGTCGCGCATGTGCTTCTGAACGCGCGGTTCGATATCCAATCGCCACTCCTTCAGATCTTCAGCCGACGCTTTGGTTTTTCGCTGCGTCTCACGCGTGGAGCGGATTGCATCGGCTATGTCCTTCAGGCGCTCGCTTTCCCATATCTCACCGGAATGGGAGCGGAAGTACCAACGCACTTCGCCCTGAAGGCCCTCCTGCATGGCAGGATAGCGATAGCAGCAGAAAAGCCCGAGCACGCCATCCTCCGGCGCCGGCTTGCCGCTGAACAGACGCCTGGGAAAGCCCTGAAGCTCGGCGTACAGCTCCGGATGGTCCTTGGCAATCGCGTCAAGCTCGCCTCGCATCCTCTCCTCGTCGCTCTTTTGTCCGATATACCGTTCGTTAAAGAGGCGGAGGGCTTCGAAGTCGTCATCAGGCGTGAGGACAGGCGCCTCGATACCCAGGGTTTTGCTGATCCGCAGCAATTTCCCGGTGACTGCCTGGAAAAGCCGCAGCAGATCATTCAGTTCATCCGGCGGCAGGAAGTTGAACACGTAGACCTTATGCGGCTCCCCGCCCCAGCGGCCTAACTGCATCTCGACCGTCGGCTTGAGCCGCCGGTCCACACGGCCTATCCGCTGCATCAAGCGGACCGGGTTCCAGTGCAGGTCGTAGTTCACGATAAGGTTTGCGTCCTGAAGGTTCAAGCCTTCACTCAACACGTCCGTGGTGACAAGTACGCGGATATGGTTGGCAACGCAGGCGGCCAGCTCATCCTCCCTGCAGTTATAGTAGGGCGCAAAACGCTTGATCACGTCCTCACGGTTCGCGTCCCGCGTGCTGTCCAACTCCTCCACGCGCTCGAACTGGTGAACATCGGTCAGTTGCTTCCAGATGTAGCGGGCGGTATCCCGGAACTCGGTGAATATGACGACCTTGCGGTCCTTAAGAATCGGATCCGTTTTCAGACGGCGCACCAGGGTCTGGAGCTTGTCGTCCGTCTTTGGCGACAGGTCCGCGTATACGCGCGCAAGCAAGCCGGCAACAAGGGCCATGTCGTCGCGCACGGCGTCAATCAACGGGTCCATGTCATAATCGGCGGCTGGAGCCTCCAAGGCAGCAACCTTCACGTCGTCAAGCTCGTTGCCTTCCTCTTCCCCCTCATCACGCCTCTCCGACTGGTGGAGTTGGACAGTCTCCCACTCCGACGCATTGGAGTTCCGCCACGCCTCCCATGCGTCGGGTGCGTACTCCCGCACGAACGCAGCCATTTTCCGGAGAAGCTCCTCAAGACTGGACTCGAAAGCCCTGTATGAACTCTCCAGGCGTTTCAGGAGCAGCGTGCGGATCAATCCAACAACCTGCTTGTCCCTGTTCAGCAGTTGAGAGTCCTTGTCTCCCCGCCTGTAGACCTCCGGGTTGTACAAGGCCAGCGTCAACAGGGGATCATCCTTGTCGAAAGCAGTCTTCAGGTCGTCGAACAACCCTTTATACACTTTGAGCAGCGAGTACGCTATCACCTGGGGCTTCTCGCGCACGGGGAACAACGGTGGGTCACCGGTCGCTTTCTCCGCGTCAATGACGTAGGCCCTGCTTCTCTGGATCACCAGCGCATGGAGCAGTTGGTCGTTCCGCAGGATGTCGGCATCCTGCGCCGCCGTCTGGATATCGGGTTCCCCGTCGCCGGTTTCCAGCATCCTCTCCAACCGTTTCTCGGCCTGGCTGAAGTAAGCATCGAAGTTGCCGATGCCGAGCGCCGCGAAGTAGGCCTTCTGATCGCGGGCGATGTAGTTGATCAAGTGGTAAAGGTCGCGCAGACTGTTGTTGATCGGGGTCGCGGTCAGGAAGTACACCCGCTTCTTCGATCCGCCCTCAAGAAGGGCTCGCAGCCTCTTGCTGCGATAGGCGGACGGCGTCCTGAAGTGATGCGCCTCGTCGATTAGGACGACCTGCGCGAAGTCACGGTAATACTCGAAGTCATCATCTGAGATTGTCCCTTCGCGGCCAAAGTCCGTGTGGTTGAGCACAGTCACTACGTCCCTAAACGCTCGCCGGTAGTTGGCGCGCAGCAGTCGCACGGGGTCATCGCGTTGTTCGCTTTCCCAGACCGACCGAGCTGACCGCGGCGTAAGCACCAGCGTCCTGTGGCCCTGGCGGAGATGGTACTCAAGAAGCATTGCCCCTTCATATGTCTTCCCCAGCCCAACGCCGTCGCATATGAAGGCGCCTCCCCACGTGTCCGCGATAGCCCTCGCCTGCCGGTAGGCGTCCTGCTGGTACTTGCTGAGAAGCGGAAAAACGACCGACTCCCGCTCTTCCCATTCGGTAAGCGGCGCCTCTCTTCCCGCGAAAAACTCGTACAAAGCCTTCGCCCAGACCTCCAACGGGGAATACGCGCGTAGGTGGCGTTCTATGACCTTCAGCACTTCGAGCGCGGCATCCTCCGATTCCTTCCAAACCCGCTCGTACCACTGCCAGAGAGCGTCGAGGTGGAGTTGGTCGGTGGTCAGAAGGTTGAGCTCTACGTTCACCGTGAGGCCCGGCTCGGTGAAGTTACTGGACCCAACGATGGCACAGTCCACCAATTGGGAGGGCTTCGTGCGAACGAGGTAGCACTTCGGGTGGAACTTCGCCTTCGGATACACGCGCACCTTGAGTTGCTTTGATTCCAGCGCGTTCCGCACTGCAGCGAGTCCCCGAAGCGTGTCATCACGCTCCTTGACCAGCTCCAGGTTGTCGTCGGTCGTGTTTGTCAGCGCCTCGAGCAAGACCCGGCGCGTCCGTCCTGTAGTCTCGTCTCCCATAATCACGCGAAAAGCGGGCACGTCCTGCCACGCGCCGTCCAGCGCGAGCAGTGAGCCTATCTCGAACGTGCCGGTCGCGATGTCCGCTTGCTGGGCCTCGGCAAGCAGAGTGCGGAGGGCCGAGAGGACATTGTTGCCGTCACGGTTATCGAGAATGGTAGATAGTTTCCCGGGCTGATCACTCATAGGGTTCCTTTGTCGTGCCTGAGGCGTTGCACAAACTGCGCGCAATGCCCTATGAACAGTGTCGGACAGCATAGTGTTCGACTTGGCAGAGGTTGTTTCCTTCGGGGGCTTTGCGGATTCGCAAATCGCCACCCCGACACCAACGCGCTTTTCTAACAAGCGAGCAGCCAACTGCAACCCTACAACCCTCTATCCCTCCAGGTAAGGTACCTGGAGGGATAGAATAGGTACCTGGAGGGCTCTTTATATGCTGCGGGACAGCCCGTCGTCCCGAACCCTACAACCCTACAACCCTAGTATTTGACGTCTTTCCCCCAAATCCGCAGGATCAGATCGTACGCCGCGGCTTTGGTTCCCGTATCGTCCGGGCCGGCGACATAGAGGGCGGCCGGGCAGCCGCCGAAATAGTAGCCGAGGTACTCGCACTGCGGGCTGAATCTGGCGTCCACGTTCATCGCGCCGAACGGCGCCTGGACCACGTTGACCACACCCTTCTCCAGCCCGGGATTTGCCGCGGTTATCCGCTGATCTTCCGGCAAAGTCATCTCAATTGCATGCGATATCTGATTATTTACGGGCGTTCCGATCACGATTAGCGGCCTGTTTAGAACGTCCAGGGCCAAAATCGAGGAACGCAGAGGGATTTCCTTGCACCTTTCCGCCTGCAATACGCATTTCAGACGGTACGCCATCTCCATATCGCTGCCGATGCAGGGGCCGGTGACGATCGCGCAATCGTCGCCATACTTTTGAAGAAATTCCTGCACGGCCTGGTATCCCTGAACGTACCGTACCGGGGAAGATTCGGCGGTGAGAACCGCCGCGGAGTCCACGGATACGGCTTTCGGCTTCGCTATCACGCCCCATCCGTAGACAAGTCCCTCGGGAATGTTGATCTTCACGAACACGTGGTTCACGCCCCAACGCGCGTTGCTTACGTTGACTTGCGCCGTCCACGTCTCCGACCGCTTCGCGGGCAGCGAGAAGTTCAAAACGGTAGCCTGCGCGGTGATCCCATCGGGAAGCTCCAGAACGGCCGCGCCTTTCAGAGCTTTCGCGGTCTTATTGACCAACGTGATGGTCAGCGCCACCGTCTGCGCGCCGTCGGGAACAATAACTCGCTCGACGCCGCAGCCTATCGCGCGCATCGGACTGTCCACGGGAGAGTATTTCTCCGCCATATCCTTGAACGCGAATGTGGCCGGTCTCGGCGAGCCGTCGTAATACACTATGCCGGACTGCCCCTGGCCGAACTCCCTCCAGGACATCTTATCCCGGAAGCAGTGGTGATACATCCTCGCGACCCGGTTTTTCGAGCCCGCGACCGCGTCAACGAGCCTTTTCCAATCCGCGGCGCGCTTGTCTTCCGGCGTGAGGTTCCCCCAGCGCCAGTAACCGTGAGACGAGATTTCCGTAATCCAAACGTCCTTGTCCAGCCATCCGTAGCTTCCGACGTAGAGGTCGTGGTCAAACGACTTTGCCTTGGCGTCGTACTCGCCGAAGTCGCTGAGCTTCCTCTTGGCGGCATAGGATGCGTCGGCGACCGACTTGCGGCCCGTGGGGTTGCCCAGGTAGTCCACGAGGTCATCGATGTAAAGCTGATTCCACCCGCGGTAGTCGGTCACAGGGTAGTAGTGGGCCGTCGTCGGATTGAGTTCGCTGTAGAGCTTGGGGAACGTGTCCCGGATTTTCACCCAATCGGGGACCATAAAATCTCCGGTCACCTTTGCGTTGGGATCGATCGAATGGAGCAGTTCCACAATCCCCTGGAGCCACGTCAGCGTTTCGGGTTTCTCTGGGAAATCCCAGCGCTCGTTGCCGATCTGATAGCTCTCGATCTTGCCCTTGTAGCGGCCCACGGAGTACTTGACGACCTCCTCGGCGTACGGTCCCGGATAGGCGTCCAGGTCCATGTGAAACCGCATACCGAGCTCCCGCGCCGTCTTGACGCCCAGATCGATCATGCGGACGTATTTCTCCGCCGGGATCAGCTCGTCCTTGCCGATGGTCCGCAGGGCGGGCATTATGTGAAACCGCACGCAGGAGCAGCCCATGGCCTTCATGATCTTCATATCCGTGACCATGCGCTTCTCGGTCCAGTTGTCGGTCTTCCAGTACGGGCTGAAATCCTCGACGCACGTGACCTGCGGCAGGTAGTTCACGCCGAACAGGATTGTCCTCTGAGTCCCGTTGGCCGCGCCCGCCGCGGACGACGCTATCACGAACGCCAACGCCATGACGATCGCCGATATCTCGATTCTCACTGTTGTTCTCCTCCTTAAAGCCGAGCCAGTTCCAACAAGAGTATACGACGGGGTGAGGAATGGGGCAAGGGCAGGGTTAGGTTTGTAGGTTTGTAGGGTTTTGGGGTTCTAAGGGTTCCAGGGTACAACCTGGCCTGCCACTGGTCACTGTTCACTACCGCGCGCCGTTTCCGCGGGGTTTAGCGCTGTTTCGCGCAGGTCTTATGGCGAAGCCGAGCGATTCCGCGCTGGTTTCCGCGAATTTCAGTACGTTTTCCGTCAGTTTTACCTACAATGTCGAATACCCCGGTTCCGGTCGTCATTCCGTCACGCATTGCGCAGTGCCCGCGAGAGCCGGGATTTGCCGATTTTTTGGTCGCCGGAAAAATCGTCGCCTGTCCACGCTCGTGACCGCCCGAAAATGGGGGTTTTTTGTCTCCCACGTACATGCCCAGCCAGGGGGTATTTTCGCATCAGTACCCTAGGTATATTTTCGAGAATTCTTCGGGGCGAGCATGTGATCGGGTATGACTGGGGAGCCGGGACGGGTTAGACCGGTCCGACCTTCGCGCCAGCTTTGTTAGGCTCCTGAATCGCTGAGACGCTGAAAATGGTGATTACGCTGAAGAGTGTCGCCGTCACGCGGCGTGGAGCCATCGGCGCAATCCCCTCCAGGTAAGGTACCTGGAGGCATAGGGATGTGGCGGACCCGGGCCACCGGAGTGGAGACCTTCGGTCGTCGTAGCGTCGGGGTCGGAGACCCGCGCACAGCGAGGTGATCTTGCTTCGGGACGAAAAGCGTGTCCCGAAGCATAGAAAAAAGGGGGCAGACACATGTCTGTCCCCATCTCCGCCAATCCAGACCTGCGGGACGTCGCTACTCAGCTTAGAACGTGTAGCCAACTCCCAGTGTAAAAAAAGTGGAGACGCCGTCACTCGGGGCATCGCTTACGCCATACCAAGCCACGTCCGCAAACATCTTTTTTCCGATCGGTAATGCAACGCGCGTCCCGTAGATACCTGATCCCACGCCCAACGAGAAGAAGCCATTCTTGCCCGAAAATGGACTGGACACAAGCCCCATGACAGAAGTCCCGCCTTGGTCGCTCGCCCCGGGAAGGTCGAAGTTCCAATGAACTGCCGCTACACCTATGCCTAGTTTCCGGCTCGACGGCATGTGCATGTAGTCGACTGTGTAGGAAAAAGACGACTCTTCCTCGGTTTGGTACAACCCAGCCCAGGTAAGGCCGGCTCCCACTGACACGTGAAATGCGCCATCTCGCTCCGCGCTCGCTACGGATGCGCCGCAGAGCCAGACCGCGGTCACGAGCGCCGCCAACACCAGTACTCTGAACCTCATTCTCTTATCCTCCTGAATCTTAGTCGCCAGTCTGTTGCGGGACCATCCCGCCCGTGATCGATCGCTGGCGAGTCATATTGTAGCCTGACTGCTACGCCGCGTCAAGGAGACCGATTTCCGGTGTCGGTGGAGAGAAGGATCAAGGCGGTTGTTCAGTGATCGATGGTTGATGCTTCAGGACGAACAGCGTGTCCCGAAGCATAGAAACAACATCTCAGCGCGCCGACTCCGCAACCGATTCCACATTCCACACACCACCTATATAGATGATGTGTATGTGGAATCAACCCATCGCGTGTGTTCCGCCGGGCGGCTTGTGTGGAGTGTGAGGGCAGGGCCGTCGCAAGTGCATTTACGCTTCGGGACGAAAAAGCGTGTCCCTAGGCATAGAAACCACCGGCTGGGCCGCAAGCGACACGCCCGGAGGTTTCGGGATTTCCGGGTTGGAATGGGAAGGTGTCCCACGGGCCGACAAGGTAGACACCCAACCCTCAAATCCCGAAACAACGGCAGCAGGACTTGCGCTGGTCCGCTGTGCTCCGGCAGCGGCATTTCATTCTGCTACCGAAGCATCGGAAAGAGAAGCGTAGAGGTGCGGAGCATACTGCCGAAGGTAGTCCAGAAATGACTCGGACTCCCCCTGTTCGACTTCATCGTATGTGATCACGTCCTGCTGTTCAGGAATATCGACACCCATAGCGCGGGCAGATTGCCAAGACTCCTCATCCGCTTTCTTGTTCGTCTCTTCAAATAACCGCCTGAAATGGTCAGGGTGTATTGCACCGAGCGCCGACCCGTCCCGAGCATAGTTCCAGCACATCTGCATAGCGGTCTCTGGTTTGATCTTCTGCATGCCGTGCTGTAACAAGAGCTCCCATCGATCACCTTTGAAGTGCAGCATTTCGCTCTG
The DNA here is from genome assembly GCA_030649165.1 of Armatimonadota bacterium. Lineage (GTDB taxonomy): Bacteria > Armatimonadota > UBA5829 > UBA5829 > JAUSEB01 > JAUSGG01. The sequence goes on along the minus strand of JAUSGG010000039.1, from coordinate 4,564 downwards.
AGTCCCGCTGACGTAATCGTAAATTGCCAGACATTCGGTCACTCGCGGAAGCATGCCCTCTGCAACTTCGCCACAAAACCGGCCCATGGCCCCTGCTTCCCCACGCAGACCGAGAAATGCCCATCCGAATTCGTCCAGTTTGTTGCGGTATTTACTCCCCAATACCCCGCCGAGCTGAAAGAAGTAGTTGGCCATGACGAGGCACTGCCCGTATTTCAGAAATGGCTTGCGCAGCAAGGGCTTCTGCCATGCCTGCTGGACGCGATATTGCGCCATCGCTACAACAAATCCAGGGGTGTTCTCCATATAATGCCTCCACTTTATAGATGGCAACGCTCAGGATACCTCAACGTATGGCAGGCTAGGCCAGCCATGATATACCGATGCTGTCAAGATAGTCTGCTAGCCTAGAAACCCCGTTAATGCATCCAGCGCGACCACAAGCTTCGATAATCATGCTATCGCCGGTTACCAAGAGCACGGGTTGGCCATCGATTACGCCGCTAGCAAGAGCTGCGATGTACATGTCCCATACGATGTTGGCGCGATGCCTCTTGGGATGGTCGATGTCGAAACCAGTGGTGACAACCCTTATCCACATTTCCCTGAGGACCTCCAAATGAGGACGAAACAGAGTGGCAACTCTGAGCGCATAGCGGCCGGCATCCTCCTCGGTCAGCTTCCTATTGGCCAGGCCAGCCGCCTGGTAGACAGCGGACAAGGCCAGGTTCGGCAGCATATCGTCGGATCGGATGTCTCCCAAATAGTCCGGAGCATGTTGGTCGCGTCTCTTGATCCTCTTTCCGCCGCCTGCGGGGTCGATGGAGGACATCACGTTTCTGAAATCCTGCTTGAATGCTGCCTCACGAATCGCGGCTGTCGTACTCACGCGGCTAGTGATATCGGTTGCTGGCAAACTGGCAGCCGTATTGGCGTTTCCCGTACTCAAATATGCGCAGGATACTAGTTCGCACACAGTGCCGAGGTTCAACACGGCGTCTTCGTGGCCTTCTGGAAGATCGCCGAACAGGACTCTGCAGATCTCCGATTCTACTGCAGCTACAACATTGAGTCCAGTGTCTTGACCCGGAATTCGGCAGTGCTCGGCCAATAGGGATATGGCCCTGACGGATTGTTCTAGGCAAGGGTCGGTGGGATCGTGCAAATGAGCCAGCAGCTCAATCATGACGTCAGGACTAGCGAGAGCTCGAATTCCTGCAATCTTCTCTGCGACCTGGAGCCTTCGTGCGCGACCCTTTATGCCTTCGCAACTCAAGCCCTCGGTCAAGTCGATATACACGTTGGTATCAAACACGACGTTCATATGCGGTTCCACTTCATGAGGTAAGCCCGGAGCGCGTCCCCGCGCTCCGGGCCATCTCTCAACTCTCAACACTAAACTCTCAACTTCCGAGAGCTACATGTCGTAGTCGCCGCCGTAGCCGCCACCCGCGCCCGCCGAGCCCTTGTCCTTCTCGGGCTTTTCGGCAATGAGCGTTTCCGTGGTCAGGAACATCGAAGCGATCGATTCAGCCCTGCGCGTACTTCTCCCTTATCTCCGCCAGTGATTTGGTTTTCCCGGCGGCCCTATGCTCCAGCGCCCGCTCAATGCTCGCCTGGAACTCCGGATTCTGCGCTATCAACTCGTCCGCAAGATCATCCTCCAGCAGGTTGCGGATCACCAGGACAGGCTCTCCGTGCGCGGTTATCAATACCGGTTCGCCCGCGGCGCTCATCACCTCTGCCCGAACAGCCTTGCTAAGCCTCTCCAGCGCCACTTTCTTCATCACTCAAGCCTCCCAGGTAACTCACTGATTGTTCCTTACTAAGCACGCGCAAAACTGTGACCGTCTGCTCAGACCCATCCACATCGTAGAACACCCGGTAGTCACCAACGCGCAACCGATATGCCGGCGATCTCACCGACCGCAGCCGCTTGATTCGGGCGTATGACTCAGGTGGAGCTCAATGGCGTCGAGTATCTGCTCCCTGTGGAAGGGCGCGATCCTGTCCAAGTCTTCCTCTGCGTCCACAACGAACTGAACTTCGAATGGCACGGGCCAGTCTTCCTCCACCAACTTACTTACATTATAGCGCTATCCGACAGGACGCCGGCGGCAGCCGCGGATGCGGCCGCGCCCCTGCGGGTTAACCCGGAGAACCAGGTCCGGGGTTACAAACCCCGGACCATCGGCTCCCGAGAGCTACATATCGTAATCGCCGCCGTACCCACCACCCGGCGCGCCCGCCGAGCCCTTGTCCTTCTCGGGCTTTTCGGCAATGAGGGTTTCGGTGGTCAGGAACATCGAAGCGATGCTGGCCGCGTTCTCCAGCGCACTGCGTGTGACCTTCACCGGGTCAACGATGCCGGCCTTGACGAGGTCTACGTACTCCTCGGTCATCGCGTCGAGGCCGACGCCTTTCTTCTTCTCGCCCTTCACGCGGTTGACGACAACGCTGCCTTCGAGGCCCGCGTTAGCCGCGATCTGGCGTAGCGGCTCCTCCAGCGCTCTGCGGATTATCGCCGCGCCGACCTTCTCGTCGGCATCGGCGCCGATGTTCTCCAGCGCCGGCAGGATGTTGATGTAGGTGGTCCCGCCGCCGGGGACGATGCCTTCCTCGACCGCCGCGCGGGTCGCCGAGAGAGCGTCCTCGAAGCGGTGCTTCTTTTCCTTCAGCTCGGTCTCGGTGGCCGCGCCGACCTTGATAATCGCCACGCCGCCCGCGAGTTTGGCAAGCCGCTCCTGCAGCTTCTCCTTGTCGTAGGAGGAGTCGGTGTTCTCGATCTGCTTGCGGATTTGGGCGATGCGGCCCGTAACGGCCTCGTGAGAGCCCTTGCCCTCGACGATGGTCGTCTGATCCTTGGCGACGATGATCTTCTTCGCCTGGCCGAGCATCGTCAGATCGACGTTCTCCAGCTTGATGCCCAGGTCTTCGGAGAGGAACTGCCCGTTGGTGAGAACCGCGAGGTCCTCCATCATAGACTTGCGCCGGTCGCCGAAGCCGGGGGCCTTGACCGCCACGACTTGCAGCGTGCCGCGCAGCTTGTTGACGACGAGGGTCGCCAAAGCGTCGCCGTCCACGTCCTCAGCGATGATCAGCAGCGGCTTGCGCGCGCCGGCGATCTTCTCCAGCAGCGGAATGAGGTCCTGCGCCGAGCTGATCTTCTTCTCGTGCATGAGGATGAGGAGATCTTCGAACACGGCTTCCATTCTCTCCGGGTCGGTGACCATGTAGGGGGAGATATAGCCCTTGTCGAACTGCATCCCCTCCACCACTTCGAGGGTAGTGGAGGTGACTTTCGACTCCTCGACCGTGATGACGCCGTCCTTGCCGACCTTGTCCATCGCGTCGGCGATAACGCCGCCGATCTCGGTGTCGTTGCCGGCGATGGAAGCGACGTGAGCTACATCGTCTTTGTCGACGACGGGAATGCTCAGCTTCTTGATCTCTTCAACGGCCTTAGCGACCGCCAGGTCGATGCCGCGCTTGACGGCTATGGGGTTGCCGCCGGCGGTGACGTAGCGCAGTCCTTCTTTCACTATTGCTTCGGCCAAAACCGTCGCCGTGGTGGTGCCGTCACCGGCCACGTCGTTGGTCTTGGAGGCGACTTCGCGAACGAGCTGAGCGCCCATGTTCTCATAAGGATCTTCCAGCTCGATTTCCTTGGCTACGGTAACTCCGTCCTTGGTGATGGTGGGCGATCCCCACTTCTTGTGCAGAACCACGTTGCGGCCTTTGGGGCCGAGCGTGACCTTGACGGCTGCCGCGACCGCGCGAGCTCCACGCTCCAGAGCGCGGCGCGCCTCTTCATCATAGAGTAACTGCTTGGCTGCCATTGGATAACATCCCTCCCTTGTTTAATCCTGTATCGCGTAAATCGAATCTTCGTCGAGGATGATGTAGTCCTCACCATCCACGTTTACCTCAGCGCCTCCGTACTTGGAGAATACGACCTTTTGCCCGGCCTTGACGGCCATGGCGGCGCGGCTTCCATCATCCAAAACCCGTCCGGGACCGGTGGCTATTACCGTGCCCACCTGCGGCTTCTGCTTGGCAGTGTCCGGCAGAATGATGCCGCCAAGGGTCTTCTCCTCTTCCTCTGCCTGTTTTACAACTACTTTGTCGCCGAGCGGCTTAATCATAGCTTGTTACTCACCTCCGATAGTTTGTTGTAGTGAAATAGTGGCTCCGGCGAGCGATTGGCGCTCGATACACCAGAGCGCTAATGATTGTATAACAGGGGGGCAAGGGATGTCAAGGGGAAGGGTTATAGGGTTATAGGGTTATAGGGTTATAGGGTTTTAGGGGGGCGGAGTTCCGCCAGACGTGGGAATAGGACCGATCGGACGGATAGGACGGATAAGACGAATAGGACAACCGCCGACCATCAACCATCAACCGTCAACCGATAAGCGAAGGCGGTGTTATTGCCGAGCGATTATGTCCCCTCTATTGCAGAGCGAAAATGTCCCCTTAATGTCTGTCAAGCTATCCTAGTTGCGCCGATCCTGGATCCGTTTCCGGCTCGCCGAGCTGTTCCTTTTGCGGTCCGCGCTGTTGC
>JAUSGG010000052.1 GCA_030649165.1 Armatimonadota bacterium | reverse complement strand
AGTCCCGCAGTTGCTCAAACATTCTCTCCAGCGCTACTATCTCCAAGGGAGTCTCCTTTCTGTGCCTAAGCACAGTAGTTTCACTAACTGAAAGGATACTCCCTTTCCAATTTACACACTCACATAGTACACCACCGAACCGCCGCAAATCCTTGAAATCCACTCTCCAGCGCTTTATAATAACAAGGTTGTCTTGTTGGGTTTCTGCCTCGTTTTTGCATGTCCCGTTAGCGTATCCCCAAGGAGGAGCTTGATGCTGGATTTGCGTCGTGAAGGAAACAGGCTGGTTGTTGAGACCGGCGTTGGAATACTTGAGTGGGACGCCGAGCGCGGCGGACAGATCAGCAGGCTCGTCGTTAAGGATGATCTGTTTGCCCATCCCCTGCTTACCGACGGCGCCGTTCCCGATCTCCGGTTCACGCTGAACGGTAGGCCGGTAATCCTGTCCGACAGCCGGGCCGATCTCGACGTGATCAGCGAGACGCCTGAACGAATCGTCATCCGCGGCACGGCATCGGTCGCGGACGGCGCTCTGCAAATCGAGATGATCTATGAGGTCTTCCGCGAGGGCGTCGTCTTCTGCGAAATGGGAATCGATGTCCCGAGCGATAAGAAGCTCGACCTGTCGAACGCCTCCTTCAACATCTCGCTCAAGTCCGGCGACGCGAAGAGCCTGCGCTGGGGGCATTTCCTTCGCGACGCCTGGACCAAGCGCGACGCCACCGGTATCCACGCCCTGACGAAGACAAAGCTTTTCCAACCCCGGGGAGAGAGCGCCGATGAGCGCCAGCTCTTTCCGTTCATATCCCTCGACCTCGGCTGGGAGGCGACACGTTACGCTTCCAACCATATCGAGTTCTTTATGGAGGACTGGGTGGCGTTCGATGAGGGCGACACGGCAAATACGCGCACGCAGGTGGCCCAGTCGGGCGATCAGTGGCAGCTCAGGTGGAGCTTCTACGACGGCGCTTCCGCGCACATAGCCGGCCCGTGGCGATACAGGAACAAGTGGGGATTTGCCATGGGCAGGGCGCGCACGGAATCCGGCGCCGGGGTCGATCCGACCGTGCGAAACAACGCGCTTGGCTGCCGGTTGGCGCACTGTATGTATCCGTACGCCAGGCAGGGCGACCGCTGGCCGTGGGCGGTCATGCCGATCAAGCAGATATCCGTTCAGCCGCCGCAGCTTTTCAAAGGCAATCCCGACATCAGCCGCGCGGACGAAGCCGCTGACCTTGGCGCGAACATAATGATCATCCATCAGTTCTGGATGACCAACGGCGGCAGCAACAACGAGCCCGCCGCCGAATACAAGGCACTCGATCCGAAATGGCTGAAGGGGTTCGTTGACCGCTGTCACGAGCGGAAAATGCGCGTCCTCCTCTACAACCGCGGCACCGAACAGTATCAGATGTACAGCAGCTTCTTCGAAGACTACATGCGGAAAGACACGGACGGGCTGTATTCCGACTGGGCGACGCCGTTCGCCATGGGCTACGTCAAGGCGTCGAACTATCACGTCTCGATGTATAACTACTTCATGTTCGCCAGGGAGCTCAGGCGTCGAGTCGGGGAGAACGGCGTCCTGATCGGCCACAGCGGCGTGCCGACCGGCACAGCGGTATCCTCGTTCGACGCGCTGCTCGGCGGGGAGATATCGATACGTCACGACGAACTGCTCACCGACCCGGAGCAGAGCGTGTACTATTCATTACTCGACGCTTCAGGCTCACATCTGATATCCGGAAACCTGCCGGACCGCGAAGCCTTCTCGGGCAGGATGGCGCTGGCGGTCTGTGCGGCGCTCGGTATGACCGGACACCCGTTCATGGAGCCCGACGCGCATTTCAGCCAACCCGCCGCGTACATCAAACCGCTCTGGGATTCGATGAACAGCCTGCCCGGAAACGTGGTCAAGCTGCACAACCCGGCCTACGCCCCGACCCGCGCGGTGAGCTGCGATTCGGACAGCCTCTTCCCAAGCCTGTGGCAGAGCGACGCCGGCAAGGCGCTCCTGCTGGTCACAAATATGGGCAAGTCGCCCGCAAGCGGCGGCGTCGAAGTCAGCCTGTCCGAGTTGGACGTTCCGAACACCGCCAAACTCCGGCCGCTCACCCTGGACGGTGTGGCCTCCTGCGCCGCTGACGGAACGACCTTGCAAGTCCAGAACCTGCAGCCGCAATGGTTCTGCGCGGCAGTGGTGGAGTAAGGGAGTCGGAGGCTGCGGAAAAAGCGTTCCCGCCAGCAAAGCAGGGCGAAAACTCCCTCTCCCTGGAAGGGAGAGGGCTGGGGTGAGGGTTGAACTGACGGCGGAATATACACCCCGTGATCAGCAAGCCAACCGTCAACCGACAACCAACAACCGAGGTGCAAACATGAACGACGCCGTATTCCAGCGCAGGTTGAGCGCATTCAAGCAAGAGGGCGATATGCTCTCCTTCAACCTGGCGCTTGTTTCTGAGGCGCTCGATACGATCCAGGAGCTGTCCGATCAGAACATCGGCGGCGAGACCGTCGAGCAGCGCATCGGCGAGTACAAGAACTGGGACCCGGAGATATTCCGGGTCGATAAAGACACCGAGGACGACTACACCGCCCGCCTGCGGCAGACGGGCAAGCCGTACGTGCTACTTTCGGAGGAAGCCGGGCGAGTTGAAGTGAATCCTGATAAGCCCGGCGACCCGCTTTACGTCGTGTGCGACCCGTTCGACGGCAGCTATCTCTTCAAGCGCGGCATTCCCGACTTCTGGTACAGCTCCTTTGCATTCTACGGTTCCAACTTCGATCCCAAGTGCTGCGTCGTCGGCGATGCGGTCCAGAAGGCGCTGGCATTTGCCGATGAGAGCTCCGCGTATATCGCCAAACTCGAAGGCGAGGGCATAGTCCACAAGTTCAAACTCGGCAAAGAGTATCGCGACCGTATGGGCCGCAAGGACGTTACGGAGCTGAAGGACGCAAGCATCGAGTCTTATGCAATGAAGCCGACCAAATACCTGCTGCCGCTCGTCGAGAAGTACGGCGACGTGTTTGCCCCGTTCAAGTTCTTCCTGCCGAACGGCGGTCCCTATGCGTTCGCGGATGTGGCGGAGGGCAAGATCGACTGCTACTTTTCGTTCAAGCAGCCGTTTGTCGATGTTTTCTCGGGCATTCAGATTGCGGAGAAGGGCGAAGTCGTCGTCACGGATTTCGATGGCAACCCGGTCCGCTGCCGCGACAACGTGAAGACCGTGTGGGACGTTCTCGTCACGACAAACGAGACTCTGCACGCGAAAATACTCGACGAGATCGCCAAATGCAAGGCGAAGATGTAGGAGAGAGAAAGATGGCTACTGGGATGATTTCGGTGAAGGACCTCAGCAAGGCGGACGTGCCTATGGCTCTGAGAGTTGACACATACTTCGACCTGAAGAGCTACCCGAATGCTCACGAGGAGCTCTTGACCGGCGAAGGGATCGACTCGGTTCTCGATGTTGTGGCCGGCATCGGCAAGTACGCGAAGAACTGGATTGCCGACGCAATCGGGGAGCGGGTCGCGAGTGGAGCGGCGAAGCGCATTCCCGCCGAAGACCTGCCGGGCGCGCAATGCCTGGGCAAGTTCGAGGTGTACGTGGAGGACGGGGCGGTCTTCCAGCCCGCTAACATCGTAGGCGTGACCGGCGACGACAAGGAGCCGTTCAAGATCTACGTCTCGAAGGGCACGAGCCTGGTGGGGAGCAGCATCTTCCTGAACGAGGGAGACATCTTCATCGGCGAGGACAACGTGATCGAGCAAGGCGTCGGTATCAAGGGACCGACGATCATCGGCAGCAAGAACGACGTCCGCCTCGGCGCGTATTTCCGCGGCAGCGTCATCATCAGCGATGGGTGTACCCTGAGGGGCGAGATAAAGAACGCGCTGCTTCTCGACAAGGCCAACTTCCCGCACCCGTCGTACCTGGGCGACAGCATCTGCGGTTATATGTCGCACTTCGGGAACCAGGCGACGGCGGCGAACGTGGGCATCCTGCAGGGGTTGGTCGAGGCGAAGGACCGGATAAACATCACGCTGCGCATCGACGGCAAGATCTACGACGCCGGCACGCGGAAGCTCGGCATCATCCTTGGCGACTGGAGCCAGGTCGGCTGCAACTCCGTCGCCGACCCGGCGACATTCCTCGCGCCGTACACGGTCGTCTACCCGCTGACCTCCATCCGCAAGGGCTTCTATGGGCCGAGGCAGATCATCAAGAACAAGCCGATGGAGAAGGGCGTGGTGGAGATATCGGCGCTGCGGTAGTTTGGGGTTGAGAGTTGAGGGTTGAGGGAGACGGACGGCGATTGCCGATCCTTCGGTGGCAGAGCGGCAGCGACGCTGCCCGATTCTCGGGGCAGGCCGCTTTGCTGCCGAAGGATCAAGAATCCACATCGATCTGCGCGCCGGCAGCATGAAAGCACGAATCAGGCCTTGGGAGCGTCCAGCATTTGGGCCTTGGCGGATGAGCGAGGCTTTGCCTTCTTGATTCTCAAAGCGTCAATATAGTTGATCGCGGGAAGCAGCAATGCGCCGCCGTCGTTTAGACCCGTCAGTTGCGCCACTATGCCTCTGGAAAAGCCGTGTAATATCGCGACACAGTTGAAGGGGACAAGCTGACGTAGGGTTTCCTCCGGGGTGTCATCGGGCAGATGGAATTGACCCAACGTGGCAATCGCAATGCGCTCATACCTACAATGACAGCCGGATTCCGGTGTAAGCTCGATTGAGAGGCGAACCCGGAATGCCAGTGCATCCTTGCGCTTCTTTACGTTCACTTTGAGACCGACCCTGTAATCGTCGGGTTTGTCGTCCTTGTAGCTTTGCGCCAGAATGACCTCGATTCTCTCGAGCCATAACCTCTCCGCTTTAAGCGGCGACACTACTGACATCGACAGCCTCCAGAGTCTGCTCTACAAGCTCTTCTTCGTATCGTGATGCTTCCTCAGCGGGCGTGCGAGGATAGTGGACGGTTACGACGCTCTCCGAAGCGTATGCTCGCGCGGTTTGTGTCCATGCCGCATTGCTCCCGGTCAACTCGGGCTGCATCTTGAGCCTATAACCAAGCGACCAGAAAACCTCGACAACGGTCTTGAGCGTCATGTTGTGGTCACCACGGAGAACCTTCGTGGCCCAAGCACGAGACTTTCCGAGTTCCCGTGCGAGGTCCGCGCGTGACAGCCCCTTGGCTTCCATTATCTCGCAGATATCCTCGGTGACATCCACAATGGCGCTCTCAAGCTGGTATCCCGGTGTCTTTTCAATATCCTCAACCAGCTTGCTCAGCTTGTCCATGCTCATAGTCTCATCTCCAGCCTTCCGCTTTTCTTTTCACGCCAGTACGCAGCCGCTCGATTCTCGGCGCGCGCTATCGCCTGGCGGTTCTGCGCGCTGCTCTTGTTGGTCTTCTTGAAGTCACCTTCGACAAGGATGACATCACTGCCATCGAAAAAACAGTAGACCCTGACACCGTGCGCCTTGAACTCGAAAAGTGGCTTATGGCCTTCTACGTCCTTGAAGTGTTCCGAGTTCGTGATCCGGCCAACGTCCAGCATCTTCTTAAAGAGGGCATACAGCCTCTTCAGATCGTCGGGCCTACTCTTGCTAAGATCGCGCAGAAACTTGTCGACCGGTATGCTGTCGTTTTCGCCCCACAAGTAAATCCGGCTTCTAACCACTCCGCTGCTGGGTTTGACCGGCAGCATATGTATGCGCACGGGCATTAGTGTTCACCTATAGGTTAACACCCACATTATAGTTTATGCCATTCTGGGTGTCAAGTAAAACATGCGTTTAGGTTACTCCTGCTGTTGTGTGTAAATTGGCTTATGCGCTTTCCTGCTCGTATGCTATGAGTTGTAATGCTAGGCAGCCATGTCTAGATGTTTGCTCTTACGGAGGCGCGGCTGCCATATATCCTTGCCTCTCCAGAGTTCGTTCAGCCAGTTGAATACCCTAAAGACGGCTCTGTGGCAGGCGTCGCGGTTAGCGAACGCCCCACATCCAAACTGCTGACGCCTCAGTTCTCGAAACACCCGCTCGATGGGATTTGTCGTTCGCACATACTCCCAGTGCAACTCATCGCAGTTGTAGAAAGCCAGAAGATATCCCAGATCCTCTCGGACGGTCTGAACTAATGCCGGATACTTCTGTTGCCAACGTAGCTCCCATCGCCTGGATGCGTCTTTGGCGGCTCGCAGATGCTTGGCGTCATAGACTTCGTGTAAGCCGGCGATCACCTCCTTCCGATCTGAGGCTGCGACGGCCTTGCGCACATTGCGGCAGCGGTGCGCCCAGCACAACTGGTGAGGGACGTCTCCTAGAACTTCGCTGGCGGCGTTGAGCAGGCCGTTATGCTCATCAGAGATAACAAGGCACAGGTCAGCCGGCTTCAACCCGCGATCTTTGAGGCGGCTGAGGAACCCACGCCACGCTGACTCGCTCTCCACTACTGTGCGCTCAAAGCCCAGGATCTCCTTCTGGCCTGAATACGTCACGCCAACCGCCGTCATAATGCAGATTCTGGTAGCGTTCACGCCGACTATATCCTTAGCCCAGGCGGCGTCCAGAAACAGATACTGATACCGTCCCGAAAGTGGACGCTCACGAAAGGCCTTTACCTGCCTGTCAAGTTCCTCCTGAACTCTGTGTAACAGATCGTCGCTGGGTCTGCAGCCCGTAGTCCTCTCCAGCAGCCTTATCACTTCGGACCGGCTTAATCCAGAAAGAAAAGCCTTCGCGACCCAACTCTCCACCTCGGCGATAGCGCGATGATTCGGCTCAAGAAAGCTTGGGACAAATCCTTGTCCTCGGAGCCGCGGGATCCGAATCTCCACTACATCGTAGCTTGTCTGCACCTTGCGACGCCGGTAGCCGTTGCGGTGGTCCGTCCTCGTCTCTCCACGCTCATGCAGCCGTACCCCGGCCCGCCTCTCAATCTCTGACTCGGCCATCGCCTCGAACAATATCTTTGTGAGACCAGCCATAGCCGAGTTCAGCTCGCCGTACACGAGGTTCTCCTCGTCGCAGATTCGGCAAGCCGCTTTCTCCAATACTTCTTTCAGCGTTATACTACTCACGGGGCGCTCCTCTCTTTGGTTTGTATCAACAAACACCTTACGAGAGAAAAGCGCCCTCCGTCACATAGGATGAATGCCTGACAGACCGAGGCGCAGCACCCTTGCTACACCTCTCAACCAAATTACACACTAAAGAACTACGCTACCGTCGCGCAACTATATTATCAAACGGGAGTCGGAGGGGTCGGGGGCCGCAACTCCCTCTCCCTTGAGGGAGAGGGGTGGGGTGAGGGTGAAACCTTCCAGTCAGTATTCACCTGCCGGCTCGTCCCGAAAACCTAAGACCCTGTGATCCTTAGAACCCTGGCAACGCAGGTATATTCCTCTAATGGCTCGAACAGTAGAATAGCGACTTTCGGAGCAAGCTATTATACATACTTCCTTATTGAAACCACATTTCACCGCCACGCTGGTTGCGGCGCTCTTGTTACTCGGAATAACGGGCGCTGCCGCCGCGCACAACACGGAGAGGTTTGTACAGATGGCCGACAACTACGGCGCCGATAAAGCCAACACCACGTTCCTGAAAGATACGAAGGCGAGTGGCGGCAAGGACGACTTCGATTACCTTGCCCTGCGCGATCACATCGGACCCAGCGGTGTGCCCCTTGGCGGGATCGGCGTGGGGTGTTTCGACCTGTCGCCGGACGGCAGGTTCACGCGGTTCGGGCTGGCGAACATACACATTCCCACGAACGATTGCGGCGCGGGCTGTTTTCTCAGCCTCTGGCAGAAGAGCGCCGGCAAGGTCTCTGCTCGCCGGCTCGTGCGAGACGACGCCGTCCGTTACGGCATGAGCGGCTACAAGCATTCCACGTATAGCGGTCTCTGGCCCAGAGCAACGCTATGGTTCGATGACGGTCCCGGAACCGATGAGAACGTTTCGGCCACTATCCTCGCGCACTCGGGCCTCGTTCCTCAGAACGTCAAAGACTCCTCGCTGCCGATAGTCTGGTTCGAGGTAAGACTTACCGCCAAAGAGGCGGCGGAGGTAAGCGTCGCGTTCTCCTGGGAAGATCTGCTGGGCCGGAATCTAAGAGACCCTGAGAGCGTCGAGATTATGGCGGGGCAGGTTTTCGGCAATGACGCTCGATTCTGGAGTTTCGATGGCGAGCGGTGGCCGAACATCAAACGATCTTCGACCACGGCAACGCCGTGCAAGATCGGCGGAATGCGGGGAGCGCTGCAGTCGATTACGCAGCCCTGGAAGCCGAAAAAGCTGACGTTCCAGAACTACATCACCCAGTTTGCCGTATTGGCGGAGCCCGGCAAAGACGGCGAAGTGAGCATCCTGCCCGCGTTTGAGGTCGGCAAGGACGACGCCTGGAAGTCGTTTGCCGCTGACGGCGCGTTCAAGTCCGAATGCGGTTCATCTGAGCAAATCCCCCCTCACCCCGACCCTCTCCCGCCCAGGGGGAGAGGGGACGACGGCGCTGAAACGGCTCTCAGCAAGCCCGACGGAGCGACTATGGCCAGCGCCGTCGCGGTAAGGGCGAAGCTCCGCAAGGGCGAGGTCAAAGTCGTACGGTTCGCGGTCGCCTGGTATTTCCCGATTATGGACGTCGACCGCAAGACCGCCGCCCCCGGCAGCTTCTGGGGCAAGGGCGACTATGGCCGCTGGTTCCACAACTATTTCAACAGTATCGAGGAACTCGTCTCCTATGGGGCCAAAGAGCGCGAGAGGATCCTGAAAGAGACCGTCGAGTGGCAGAATCCCATCCTGCGGAGCACATTGCCGGACTGGCTGAAGTTCAAGATCATCAACAGCGCGTATACGATGTATACGAACACCATGCTCAACAAGGCCGGTGATTTCACCGTTCTCGAAGGCGGCATGCTGGGCCTTGCCGGCACGATGGACCAGAGAATCAGCGCGCATCCGTTCTACCAGAAGTTCTTCACGCAGCTCGACCGGTCCGAGATGCAGCTTTTCGGCGACTTCCCCGATGCCGCCGGCGAGATTACGCACTTCATCGGCCACTACTATGTCGGGATGGCCACCCAAGGCGGGACTTCGCCGACCCAGGACAACTCCATGCTGGATAACACCGGCGGATGGATCATCCAGCTTGCCAAGGACTGCGCCCAAACCGGGGAGCGCGATTATCTGAAACGGAACATTCCCCAAGTACGGAAAGGAATGGCTTACCTCAAATCGCAGATTCCCGCAGGCCGGGAGATACCGGTCGGGGCGACAACGTACGACGATTACCATCATCCGCCCATTTGCTCGTATACGGCGACGATGTATCTCGCCACCCTGAAAGCAGCCGCGAAGATCGGCGAGATGGTGGGTGATCAGCAGATGGTCAGCGAGTACAACGAGCAGTTCAAGAGGACACTCGCGGATACGATTAAGACTCTGTGGAACGGGCGGTTCTTCGCGCACGGGTGCGAGATCGACGGCGCCAACCGCAGGGACGATATAATGTTCACCGGCCAACTGGGAGGCCAGTTCATCAGTCGCTACTGCGGATGGGGAGATGTGGTCCCGTTCGATATGGTCCGCGCGTCGATTGTCAGCCAGTTCAAGACCTCGCTTTCCCACGCGCCTGATTACTACGCGAACAAGGTTTGGGACCTGAATCAGAAGAAAGGGCTGGACATGGAAGGCTCTCAGTGCTGGCCGTTCTATCTGGAGAGCTATACGGCGATGGCGGGAATCCAGGCGGGGTATCTGGACGACGGCCTCGACATAATGAAGCACATTCAGCTCGTGCACATGCGCAAAGGGTGGACGTGGTGTCAGAACCTGTGGAACCCCGGGGAACTGGCCTACATGACCGCGCCGGTGACGTGGTTCATCACGGACGTGCTGGCGGGGACAAACCTGGACGCGCAAAATCAGACGTTGTACATAGCTCCGGTTGGGCCCATAGAAGGCAAGAAGCTCGTGACGCCGGTTTACTTCCCGGAGTTTTGGGGGATCGTAACCTACGCGCCCGATGAAAAGAAGGCAAGCCTGCGTATCATCAAGACCTTTGGGAGGAAGGCAATCCGGATCAGCAAGCTCGTTTCAGAGCCGATCGGGTCTCCGACCTCCAGTCGTAAGACCACGCAAATCCCGGAGTTCACGGTGAAGAAAGGCGCAACGCTGGACCTCTCGCCGTACTGGGAGCAGATTTCAGGCGCGGTGCGGCACGAGGCGGCGCTGCCGAGGGCGGATGAGGTGGAGTTTATCGAAGTGAAGCCGTGAGCCAAGAAGCGTTGAAACCGCCGATGAACGCGGATGAACGCGAATAAAGAGTCGGTCGAGCGGAAAGGCTTCCCAACCACAGATGCACACAGATGGACACAGAGGGGATAGCTATCGGGCACGGATCGACGAGCGACTAGCAACTAACGACTAGCGACTAACAACTACCTTTCCCCAAGCAGCTCCTGCAAATACACCGCGTCGTCGATCAGGGCCGCGCGCCGGCCGGGCGGGTCGAAGTGGTTCAGGGCCTCGTTTTCGATGCAGAGGTCGCCGGTGTAACCGGCGCGTCGAAGCGCGGAGATCAGGCGTCTCATGTCCAAGTCGCCCTGGCGGAGCGGGCTGACGTAGGTGTCGTATCCCCATCCGATTTGCCGCTGGATTTCGCGCTGGTCCTCGGGGAAGTTGATATTCTTCACGTGCGTGTGTTTCACTCTGGGCGCATAATACTCTATGATCTTATGGACGCGGGAGAGCGGGTAGCCGTACCAGTAGAAGTTCGCCGTATCGACGGCGATGCCCAGGCGCGGATGGTTGACGCTGTTCAGGACGGTGTCGATGAAATCAGGCTCGTTTCCCTGCAGGCCGTGGTTTTCGATGCCCATCTCGACGGGCAGGTCGGTGGTCGCGTCGAGTACGCGGTTCATACACTCCGCGAACCGGCTCACGCGCTTCTTGAGCGGCCATTCCTGTTCGGTCGTCATGTATGCGTCTATCCGCATTGCGTTGGTCCCGATCGCCGCCGCGGCGCGGACCGCCGAGATCACCCACCGCAGTTCGGCGTCCAGATCGTTCGCGGCGAAGTTGTTGTGAAGAAGCAGCGCGGAGACGCGGACGTTCAGTGCGGCGCATTTGGCGGCAAAGGCGTCAATAGCCGCGCCGTCCGCCAGCGAAGCCTTTTCGCCCTGCGCGGAGTCCACGGAATAGACCGTGTGATCGCGGAAATATTCGAGCTCCACGGCGTCGATTCCCATCGCGTCCAGACCCGATTTTATCCCTCCGAAGATCGCGAGGGGGAAGCATTCTCTGACTGATACGTACAACTGATTCCTCCTGTTGTCTGCCGAGGGTGTTTTCCGCGCGCGGCGGAGGAATACCTTCCGGGGAAGTGGTTCGCGGTTCGTGATCAGTGGTTAGCCCGGGGGCTACTGACCACGGGCCACCAGCCACTCTACGCAATGAATCCCCCACTGGCAGGGCTGGTCGAGCAGGTTGGCGCTTGTGCTGGAGATACGGAGACCGATGACGTGGCGACCCGGCGTGAGGCCCCCGATTTCGAAATGATACGGTGAAGCGATGCGCGCGCCGATGGAGACGCCGTCAATGAGTAGTTCAGCGCAGTCTTCGGCCCGCGGTTCCACGGACAGGCCGCGGACGGCGGCCGCGAGATCGGCGCTCAGGCAGACCGCGCCGCTCAGGCGAACAATCCCGGAGTATTGCTCCCAGCCGGACGCTGACAGGTCAAGGGGCAAAGTGATGGGCAAGTTGTCGTCGTTGGCGATTTCTCCGTTGATGAGCCGGAACGCGCCAGCGAGCCGGAGGTCGAGTTCCGGCATCGGGTGGAACAGGAAGAAGGCGTGGTTCGCAACCTGCGTCTCGAACTCTGGAAACGTAAGAGTTCCTTCCACGGAATTGGCTCCGGGGAGGACGAGCGGGCGGACATCCAGCAAGCGGCAGGAGGAGTCCCAGCCTTGGACCGGAACGGAGCCGGCGAGATCGATTTCAGCCCCGTTGACGGAGAGCGACTCCAGGTATCCGCTCTCGAAAATCACGCCGAGCGTCTCCGGAATAGAGATGCACTGGAACGTGGCGCGGAACGAGACCCATTGTTCTCCCGCGAAATGGACCGGCAATGCGCAGGCCGGCCTGCGCTCAGGTCCGGCGGGAAGCGGCGGAGCCGCCGCGTCGAGCCACCCGAGCTTGTGGTGATAGAATTGGATACCGGAGAACCGGGCAGTATTCGGCGTTTCCGCCGCGGCGGTCCATACCGCCTCGACCGGCAGCCGCGCGAGCGGCTCGCCGGCTCTTGCGCCAAATTGGCTCTTGGTGACGCTGAGGTACAGGCAGCTTCGCGGGCAAATGGCGGACTGAGCGCCGCTTTCCAAAGCCGTGACCACGCCTGTCGTCGGGTCCCACAAAGCCAACTCGCGGTCGGAGGAAGTGGTGATGCGCCGCGCGGAATCGGTGACATTGCGCAAGGCATACAGCTCGCCGTCGGGATAGTCGAACCGGAAGACGCGCACGCTGCCGGGTCCGGCATCTGTGTCGATGCTGAACGAGCCGGCCCACGACGGTGTGGCGCGTCGAATTTCGGCCTCCAGATCGTCGAGCGGTCCCCGCATAACGCGGGCGCCCTGGGCGGAGAGGGCTTCGAGACAAGCCGCGCTTTCGTCGAAGTAAGTGAGATCGTTCGGCGCAAGAAGGGCCTCGTACTGTGCGTGGGGGAACGCGATCGAGCCATATCGGGCTTGCGCCTGGTCCAGTATCTCAGGGAACACGAAATCGAAGGTTTCCCCCGCGGCGTAGATCGCAAGAGCCAGCCGTTTCACCACGCTCGTGGACGGGTCAGCGCCGGACCAGATGTCCGTGAAGAAAACATCTGTCTGTTCGAGTTGGTTTTGCGGGTAGAGCAGGGCGTAGCGGGACCGCCGCGCGCCTAGCGCGGCCAGGCTAACCGATCTCGCGAAAGCGTCCCTGAACCGCGGGTAGAACGGCCACCAGGGCGACTGGCTGAATAGAGGAGACCAGTAGGTCCGTTTGCGAACGCCGGCAAGGCTGTGGTGAAATCCCATCAGCGCGATGTCGTTGACGCCGTAGACGGCCAGCATCTGGGATCGCCGAAGCATCGAGCTTAACCGGATGTCGAACGGCGTGATGCCGAACGCTTCACAGTACACGCGGCTCTTGCCCGCGTGCCGCGCCGCGCTGCACACAGTTACGTGCTCGATGAATCGGTCTTCGGGTTCTATCGAGTGTCCGAGGAAGTCGATGCCAGGCTCGTCCATTTCGGCCAGGCACTGGTAGATACTCCCGGAGAACCTGACCTGCATCAGGAGCGAATCCTCACCGACGTGGCCGGTGTACTTAATGCCGTGACCGCGGCACCACGCGCCGATCTGGGCGTGATACGCCTCGCGGTGCATTTGCTTTACGAGGCGCCAATAGTCGCGCTTGAGCGGCGAGTGACCATCCGCCAGTTCGGCATACCGTGTCTCGATGTCACGGCCGAACTGCTCTCGAAATCGCGAGAGCAGGCCGGGGGTCCAGGGCATACCGACCATGCTCCAGCCGCCGGCGATGCCGCTGAACGTGTCCATCATTGTGACCGGCTCATCGGTGAAGAAGCCGGCGATCGTGTCGGAGAAGAAATCGCCGCACTCCGCGTGGATACGTTCGTAAGTCAGGTCGATGAAGCGCCGAACGGCGTCAACCGAGAGGGTGTCCAGATAGCCTCGCTCGCCGCGGGTCCACGGAGCGCCGATTACGTTATCGAGTATGCGGTCGGACCGGACCGGCTCCGCCGTCACACGCCCGGAGCCATCGCGGCTGAACGCGAGGTACCAGCCCCGGCATTCGGGGTATTCTCGCAGGAGCTTCCCGCCGGCGACGCCGCTCGGCCAGCCGTATTCGTCGTAGATCCATACCTTCAGCCCTCGGATCTTCGCGCAGCGCAGGGCCAGGCGAAGGCGCTCGAAGTATTCGTCGGAGAGATATTCGATCTCCAGGCCGTGGATGGGATGAACGAGGAACTCGCGGACGCCGTTCGCGGCCATCTCGAAGACAGTCTGCTCGATCTCCTGGGGTTCCATTGCGGCGTTCCAAAACCAGAACGCGCTCGGGCGGTAGGCTGCCGATTTGCTTAGCCAGGCGGTTTGCAACTGATCGAGGGTTATACGTTTGTCCGGCATACTATGTCTTCTTGGGCGCTACGAGCCCCGCGGGAACTGCCTGGTCGAAGTCCGGTAAGCGTGCCTGCTAAATGCCGTTCCCGCAGGATAGGTGGGGTCGTGTGCGTCATCTCTTGCGTTATGGGGTTGCGGACGTCGGCGCGGAAGCGGCGGTTTCGGCGGCCGGAGTTTTGGGCGGCGGCGTGAAACCGGTGGAAGACGCGAGAGCTAGTTCCTTCTTTGCCTCATTGAGATAGAGTTCGGATTCAGTCTGACGCTCCTCTCTGTTGGTTTCAAGGTACGACATCAGGCTCGTTCCGGCCTGCGAGAGAAGGCTGCATGCCAGCACTCTATGAGCGTGGCCGGCCGCCGTCCCGGGCGGGCTTGTCACTTTGTCCAGGAACCGGGTGAGCGTATCGGCCCTCCCGGTGAGGCCGCGAACGAGCTCGTAGTATTGCTCGCGCGAGTGCTCTTCGTTCTGGTATGCTTTGGAGCCTTGATCGAACTGGCTGGAAAGCGATTTTATCTCTCCCTCGATTACGACCATAAGGGCGGAATACCTTGCGGCGACAGTGGCTGGGTCCGGCGCGGTCTCGATCTTGCTTATCTGGTCCAACTGTTTCAAGCTGTCGTCGAACTGAGATTTGGCGGCGTAGCAGCGGGCGAGGCGGTCGTATACTTCGACGTTCCCGGGATCCAAAGCGGCGGCTGCCTCGAAATTCTTGATGGCCTCGTCGATCTTTGCCTTCTTCCAGAGCAGATCGCCTAGCTTGATCCGCAGCCTGGGATCTTCGGGCCTCTTGAGGATCATCCTCTCATAGAGGGTTATCGTTTCGCCGGGCGTGCCTTTCGCCTCGTAGAGTTCGGCAGCGGTCTGCCAGACCTCATCGTTATTGGGATCGAGCTGAGCGACGCGGTTGAGCTCGCGCATCGCTTCGTCGTACATATTTTTCTTAATGTACGCCTTTGCCAGAAGCAGACGGTAACTCGGGTTCTGGGGATCGGACTGAGTCGCGCGCCGCAGTTCGTAAATGGCCGCGGCCACGTTGCCGCTATCCAGTAACTGCCGCGCGCGTTGAGCGCGCTGGTCCGGCTCGCTGTTCGATGCCGTCGGTTGGGGCGTCGTATCTTCGACTGTCGCAGGGGTGGTCACGGGCAGAGCGGCGAACGCCTCGCTGTTGAACTGCTGAACCACCGTGTTGGCGACGGACTGGATGGCGTTCGTCTGGCTCTTGGCCGGATCGGAGCGCGCGATGCTGATATTGGCGACGCCCTGCCATTTCTTGCCGGTCTGCACCTCGACGAGCTCGACGGCCAATGACACCTGGTCACCATTGAGACTGATTGCGCCGCCCAGCGCGTAATCAGTCCGCAGGGCCTTGGCAAGTTTCTGCCTTATGTCCGGATCGGACAACCTGCTCACTTCTTCCTGGGTAACGCTGCCCTCGGCGATTGCCAGTTTAACGGACGTCATATCAGAGCGGACCTGGACGACGTCGATCTTACCGAGATCGCGCAGGTAGGTCTTCAGGAATTTTGTGCCGTCAGCGACCGCGGACTTGGAGGAATCGTCGGCCGGCAGAAGCTCGTACAGCGCCAGGAGCGGGCGCGAGGCCCCCACGGGCCGCGGCGACCAGACCAGCAGCGAGCACGCAAGGAGCGCCGGGACCAGCAGGGCTTTGCCGAGCCTCGATAACGCGCAAGCCGCATTTGTTTCGGGAACTTGTTCCCGAAACACCGACACCGAAATCACTCTTGTGCCCGTCATACGCTGATGCCTATCCTCCCGCCTGTTGTGAGACGCGCAGTCCCAGTTCGCTGCTGCGTTTGCCTCGCGCGGCGTCATCGGCGCTATCGCCGGCCACTATCTGCTGGTCGTAGGACCGGATCGCGCTCTGGTAGTTGGCTATTGCGTCCTTGTGCCGGCCGAGCCGCTGGTAGCAGGTGGCTATATGCTGATAGACTTCACCCTGGTTATGACTTCCGCCGAGCGCCTGCCGCCACGCGGAAATGGCTTCGTCGTAGTTACCGCCCATCTGCAGCCGCCTCGCCTTGTCCACGGCGTTTTCCTGAGGAGCCGGGCGCGGCGTCGTGCGAACGCTCACGGTCCCGTTGATGGGCGCGGGCCGGACCGGGGCAGGCTGAGGAGGCGCCGCGGGCCTGATCTCATTCCGCGGACGCATCTCAACTGTTATTGGCGGGATGTATATTCTTTCGTTCTGTGGAAGCGATCTCGGACGAGGCTCCCTGGCTGTCCCCGGCGCCACGGCGGTAACGGGCGCGTGGGACGGAGGCGGAGTATACTCCGCGGCAGGCGGCGAATTCGAGCCGCCGCCGATAAAAGGCAGCGCTCCTCCCGACTGCGGGGGAGGCGATGGAGCGTACGTCTGGGCGGGCGGCGCGGTGTCGGTCTGCTCCATGGCCGGGAGCTTCGTTGGCGCGGGAGCGCGCCTTGGAGGCTTCGGCATGACCACCATAAGTAATGCGAAACAGACGATGAATGCTCCAACGGCCTCCGGCCACGGCCGCTTATCGGCGAGAAACTTCCCCGCCTTTTCCAGATACGCGTCCCAGAGCTGTCTAAAGGGCGCAGGTTCGGACGCCCCTTTCACCCTGCGGCGAAGTTCGTCCCGCTTTTCCCTGTCCGCCACGCTGCCGGGGTTCAGAAAAAGCACACGATCGTAGTGCCTGATGGCGGCGTTGAGGTCGCCCCGCTTTTCGAAAACCATCGCCAAGAGCGAGTGCCCGGCAGTGCTGTCCGGGTGGAGCCTCAGAGCCTCCTGGCAGAGCTTGAGCGCCTCGTCGAGTTTATCGCCTTCGAGGTTCTGAAACGCCTGAAAAAGCAGGTCGCCGACTTTTGTGGTATCTACCGGCTGCTCGGCAAGCGCCTCGGCTTCGTCGAACTGCGACTGAGGTATACCTGGATCCAGCTTCCTGCCGCACTCTCGGCAGAACTTGCTCGTCTTAGCGTTTCGCGTACCGCAGCGAGTACAAAACATTATTATCAGTCCTGAATTCTTATGATAACCGGCAAGGTATTATCGTCCAGAGGTTTCACCCTCACCCCGTTCGCTACGCTCAGGGCAGGCTCTAACCCTCTCCCTCAAGGGAGAGGGTACTGCGCCTTCATTTATCCGACGGGTCAGACAGGTCGGACCGGTCTGACAGCTTTACAGCAGGCTGCCTTGGGTCCGCTTATGCCCAAGTCCCAAATGCTCGCAGGCCAGGCGGGTCGCGACGCGCCCCCTGGGTGTCCGGTTTAGAAAACCGATCTGCAGCAAGAACGGCTCGTAAACGTCCTCTATAGTATCTCTTTCCTCACTTATGGAGGCGGCAATAGTCTCAATTCCGACGGGTCCGCCGTCGAACTTCTCGATAATCGTCCGCAGGAACCGGCGGTCCAGCTCGTCGAGGCCCAGCTCATCGACCTCCAGCATTGCAAGCGCTTCCCCGGCGACGGCGCCGCTTATGACACCATCGGCGCGAACCTGGGCGTAATCCCTGACGCGCTTCAGCAGTCTGTTCGAGACTCTGGGCGTGCCGCGCGACCGCCGCGCGATTTCCATCGCGCCGATGTCGTCGATATCCACCTGCAGGATAGCCGCCGAACGTGTGACGACATGCCTCAGGTCGTCCTCCGCGTAGAACTCCAGGAAGTGTACTATGCCGAAGCGTTCCCTGAGCGGCGAAGTGAGCAATCCGGCCCGCGTGGTCGCCCCTATAAGGGTGTATCTCGGCAGTTCCAGCTTGAGGGTCCGGGCGCTCGGCCCTTTCCCTATTATCAGATCGAGCTGATAGTCCTCCATCGCCGGATAGAGAATCTCCTCGACCAGGCGATTGAGGCGGTGGATCTCATCTATGAATAATACGGTGTGCGGTTCGAGATTAGTGAGAATGGCCGCAAGATCGCCCGCGCGCTCTATCGCCGGGCCGGATGTCGTGCGGACGTTGACACCCATTTCGTTGGCGATGATATGGGCGAGCGTCGTCTTGCCCAATCCGGGCGGGCCGTACAACAACACGTGATCGAGGGATTCCCCCCGGAGCTTCGCCGCCTGGATGGAGATCGACAGGTTTTCCTTTACTTTTCTCTGGCCGATGAACTCAGCGAGCCTTTTCGGCCGCAGCGAGTAGTCGAGTTCGTAATCCTCTTCTCGCGCTTGCGGCGATACGGCCCGCTCTTCAACTTCCAAGTTTGTCCTCCGTCAGCCTGGCGAATGAATTCACGGCTACAAGTACACGAAGTCCCCCTTCGGGGACTACAAGTATAGTGATCTATCTGACATTCAACAGCTTCAATGCCTCGCGGACAATTGCCGCCGTGTTTGTCATGTCCGGTACGGTCTGGGCCGCGCGTTCGGCGGCGCCTCTTGCGTCGTTTCTGGCATAGCCGAGGCCGATCAGACCCTCCACGACATCGGCCAGGATATCGCGCTCCGTAGGTCTCGCCCTTCGTTCGACGCGTTTGGTCCAAGCCAGCTCAGCGGTTTTTTCCTTGAGCTCGAGGACTATTCGCTGTGCCGTCTTGGGGCCGATGCCGGGAATCCGCACGAGGGCATGATGATCGTCGGTCGCTATCGCGTCCACCAGATTTTCGACTGGTAAAACGGAAAGAATGTTCAGCGCCACTTTCGGGCCGACCCCGGAGACTGTCAGCAGGAGCTCGAAAACGGTCTGCTGGTCGAGGTCGGAGAACCCGTACAGCGCGAGAATATCTTCCTTGACATAGGTGAAAGTGAAGAAGCGCACCGCGCCGCCGGCGCCGGGCAGGTCGGCGATGACGGACACGGGAGCGTAGACCTTGTATCCCACGCCGCCCACGTTGACTATGGCGAAGTCCGGTCCGATCCTGCTCAGCTTGCCGGATAACTCAGCTATCACGTCAGTAGATGACCTTGTTCAGCGGATATTCGACAATCCCCTGCGCGCCCGCCCGCCTCAGTTTGGGAATCAGGTCGCGCACGACCTTCTCTTCTATCACGGTTTCGACCGCGACCCAGTCGTCGTCGCTCAAAGGCGACAGCGTCGGCTTTTTGAGGGCCGGCAGGACTTGCGTCACGTCGGCGAGGGCGGCCCGAGGGACATTCATCTTCAGTCCGACGAGCGACTGCGCGTTCAGCGCCCCCGTCAGGAGCATGGACAGGTTTTCGATCTTGCGCCGTTTCCAGTCGTCCGTCCACGCGTCCTTGTTGGCGATCAACATGGTCTGAGACTCCAGCAGCGTCTCCACGATGCACAAGTTATGGGCGACGAGCGAACTGCCGGTTTCCGTGTTGACGACTATGGCGTCCGCCAATTCCGGCACTTTGGCCTCGCAGGCCCCCCAGGAGAATTCAACGTCGGCCTTGACACCGTTCTCCGCCAGCCAACGCTCGGTCATGCGGACGTACTCGGTGCTGATGCGTTTGCCCTCAAGGTCCCTTACGCAGTTGATATCGCTTCCGTTTGCGGCTGCCAGGACGATCCTAACCGGCCGCCTGGTCCTTTTGGAGTAGACGAGCTTTGCCACTTCGACGATGTCGGAACCATTGTCCACAATCCAGTCTTTGCCCGTGAGTCCGGCGTCGAGGATCCCCGCCTCGACGTATCGCGGAATCTCCTGCGGGCGCAAAAGGAGAGGGTCCAACTCCTCATCGTCGGCTGTCGGAGCGTATGAGCGGCTGTTCACCTGGAACTCGTAGCCCGCCTTCTGGAACATCGCCAGCGTAGCGTCCTGCAGGCTGCCTTTGGGCAGGCCAAGTCGTAGCTTCAATATCCCACCTCTGGGTCGGTCTGGGTCTGATTAGTATCAGTAGAATTATAGCCGAGGCTGGCCTGAGCGTCAACGTGGGGAAGTGGGGGTAACAGTTCAGTCTTCCGGGAATTGTCATTTCGAGCAACCGACCACGACGCATCGGGGTTATTTCGGAGAGGAACCACCCCGGTGTTTCGGGATTTGAGGGTTGGGCGCCATACGCGTGCTATAGCAGACAACTTCGGGTCCCAACCCGGAAATCCCGAAACGGGGCGCTTCCTTAGGAGCGCTAGCGGAGTCGAGAAATCTGCTTTTGAGCGTGACGCAGCCGGAAAAAGCAGATTCCTCCACTTCGGTCGGAATGACATTCCCGCGAAACTGAACTCACTCAAGTGGGGAGCTGAATCGGAGGAGTCGGAAGTGTCCCGCGATCTTGCGGTCGGCGATGAAGTATTCCGACGTGGTCTTCTGCCGCCGCGCCATATACAGCCCTATGGACCCGATTACGGCGAAGTACACTATCACCGCGATATAGTCTATCCCGGTCAAGTGTTTCATAGTCGATAGTTGTTGGTTGTTAGTTGTTACACTCAGCGTCATAAGTCCTATCCGTCCAGGTACCTTACCTGGACGGCGGTCATCCTCCAGGTAGGGTACCTGGAGGGATAAGATGCGCAATCATTTATGACGCTATGTATAGTTGCCCGGCTAGTC
>JAUSGG010000051.1 GCA_030649165.1 Armatimonadota bacterium | reverse complement strand
CGTCATAAGTCCTATCCGTCCAGGTACCTTACCTGGACGGCGGTCATCCTCCAGGTAGGGTACCTGGAGGGATAAGATGCGCAATCATTTATGACGCTATGTATAGTTGCCCGGCTAGTCAGTCGCTTCCGGTCACGAACCACTAACCACTAACTAACCACGAACTACTCCGCTCACACCGCCGCGGAGCGGTCGGGCGGGTCCTCGATCACTGGAGGAAACGCCTGGTGCCGGCGCGGGTCCAGCTCCATGCCGTCCGCTGTCAGGACGCGCCGCAGCTCGGGCACATCCACCATCCGGATGTCCACAGCCCCGCGCTCCACCGCAAGGGCCGCGGCGGTTCCTGCTTATGCGGTGGATCATAGCTGGTAAGTTGGGGAAACTGGAGAAGCGCCGATCCCTCCGTCTCCGGTTTTGAGACTCCCGTTGAACGCTTTCCTGACGCCGCCAATGATCGGGCGTTGCGAGACGACTGTTCAGGAGGAGTCGAGCAGGCTTGGCCCGAGCCGCGTGGGACGGCCGCATTGCGTAACACCGCAAGCAGGTCGCTCTGAATCACGCAATGGGGTCAAGTCCGTGCGCCCGCCTTCCGCAGGATCGGAGCGCAGAACCTGGTAATTTTACCAGTTGACAGCTTGTCTGCCTTATGCTACGGTAGGTTGTTTCCGTAACCGTTAACGAACAACTGAAAAACGTCAATCGAAGTGGAAGCTGTGAACCGCCGTTTAGGCAATATTCTGGTCACCCGAACGGCGCGGAGCAAATGGTGAAACCGACCACGAGCGTGTGCTCGCGCGTCGGTTTTCGTATCTGGGCGGGAGTAAGGGCAACCTCTTCCGTCCCGCTTGATAAGGCAGCGCAGGCGGGAAACCGTGCTGGCTGGATTCGATTGGGGCTCTGTTATGTGTCAGAAGCTGGGGGATTTCGCGTGGAATCTGTTCGCTGAACTGCGGAAGGAACTTGTGTCCTTGCAGACCATACGCTCGCAAGTGACAGGGTTCAAGATCACGTTCGTGGGCACCAGCATCGCTCTTATTGCTGCAAACCTAGACAAGGTTCCGCCCACGCTTCTGGTGGTACCCGGGTTTGCAGCCATCTTCTTCGATTTCCTTATGCACAGTTACAGCTACTCTATCAAGAGGACGGGATTCTACTGCAGGACCCAACTCGAACCCATTCTGAGGGCCGAGTACGCATTTCCCGTGGAGCACCGACTATGGGAGGAGTTCATGGCGACACCGGAGAGCGGCAAGAATGTTCCTTTCTGGGGCGCTCTCGGCCTCACCATCCTTGCGGTTTCGCCGGGAATCGTCGCCCTCTTTCAACCATTCACGTGGTGGCTATCGCTCCCTCTTCTCACCCTGTTCCTGGTACTGCTTATATGCGATATCAGAACCCTGTACTGGCCGAAACCCTTTGCAGCAACGATTTCGGGGCTCTTTGCCCCCGACCTCGCACG
Organism: Armatimonadota bacterium; assembly: GCA_030649165.1. Lineage (GTDB taxonomy): Bacteria > Armatimonadota > UBA5829 > UBA5829 > JAUSEB01 > JAUSGG01. The sequence goes on along the minus strand of JAUSGG010000051.1, from coordinate 4,920 downwards.
GCCTTGCGTCGCGGTGTTTGTCGAGAAGGATGGGAAGGTTCTCTTTGCGAAGCGCGCTATCGAGCCTGCCAAAGGGAAATGGGATATTCCCGGCGGGTTCGTAGAGCCGAGGGAATGGGCGGAATCTGCGGCGGCGCGTGAGGTCTTGGAAGAAACGGGCTTGAACGTACGCGTTACCAGATACCTGGGATCGCTACCAGATGTCTATGGGCGAACTGGAATACCGACGCTCAACTTCTGCTTCGTCGCCGAAGTTGAGGGCGGTGAGCTCGAGCCGCAGAGCGATGTGGCGTCCTTATCGTGGTTCGGGCCTGACGAGTTCCCTGAAGATATGGCGTTCGCCCATCAGCGCACGGCGTTGAGATGGTACATGGAAAGCATCGGGAGGATGGCTAGATAGCTCTACTCCGCATCGTATGGTGCGCCCTGCCGGTCAGCGATGTTATGTGGGCTTTGTACACCTCGGGGTTGCTCCCTTGCGCTTTCTGAAGGAGGACAGAGTATGGTGAAGCTTGATGCAGTGAAGGCGTGTCGATTGCGGCGCTGGATAGTCGTGGCCGCGCTGCTCCTGGGGGTTGCGGGATTCTCGAGTGCTGACGTGCCGGTCACGTTGGTCGGCCAATGGGGTGGTACGTGTTCGGCTACGGCCGTGTCGGGAGGTCGGGCCTACATTGGAATGGGGCACCGCGTAGTTGTGGTCAACATATCCAATCCTGCTGCCCCAACAGCCCTTGGCGTTAGCGAGGTACTGCCGCAGGTTATCTTTGACATAGCGGTCTCAGGAAGCTACGCCTACGCGGCCAACGGCGCAGCTGGCCTGCAGATCATAGATATCTCCAACGCGTACTCTCCGACCCTGGTCGGCGGATGCGAGACAAGCGGTCAGACTGCCAATGCGGTGGCGGTTGCAGGGAGTTACGCGTATGTGACTGACGGTGCGGCTGGCCTGCAGATCATCGATGTGTCCGACCCATATTCGCCCACGCGTGTCAGCGGGTACAACACCCCTGGCTACGCAAGTGACGTGGCGATATCCGGGAACTATGCGTACGTGGCTGACTGGAACGCGGATTTGCGGATCATCGACGTCTCCAATCCGCATTCCCCGGTCTTTGTCCGCGGATGTACAACCGGTGGCTATGCTCGCGGAGTGACAGTTTCCGGCAACTACGCCTACGTGGCTGCCTACAACGCTGGCCTCGAGGTTGTAGACGTCTCAGACCCGTATTCTCCGGCCCGCGTCGGCGGTCACGCCACAAGCGATGCCAAAGACGTTAAGGTTTCCGGAAGCTATGCCTACGTGGCTGATACAATGAACGGCCTGCTGGTGGTAGCGGTCTCTAACCCAGCATCTCCCACGCGAGTCGGCCGCTGCAGCCTAGAAGGACTGGGGGTGGCTATTTCGGGGAGCTACGCGTACGTGGCAACCGGGGCTTCTGGCCTGCAAATCGTTAATGTATCCAGCCCGTCCTCACCCGTTGTTGCTGGCACATACGACCCAAACGGCACTGCAATGTGCGTTGCCGTATCGGGAAGCTATGCATACCTGGCTGACGGCCTTGCTGGCCTGCAGCTCCTGGACGTCTCTAACCCGTATTCTCCCACACGCGTCGGGGCGTACCAAACCAGCGGCTCTGCAACTGCGGTCGCCATATCCGGAAGCTATGCATACGTGATCGACGATTCCGGCCTGCAGATCGTCAGCATTTCCAACCCCTCTTCACCGGCGCAAGTCGGGTCATGGCCGACGTATGGTGCAAACGGCGTGGCGGTTCACACAGGCCGCGCGTATCTCACCAACTGGTATGACGGATCCCTGGACATCATAGACGTCTCCAATCCCTACTCCCCCACACGACTGGGGTATTGCGACTTAGGCGGTGTCACCTATGGCGTGGTGGTTTCCGGGGACTACGCCTACGTGGCGGCTGCGTCGGCCGGCCTGCGGATTGTGGACATCTCCGACCCGTATGCCCCCACTTTGGTTGGGTCATGCGACACAAGTGACAGTGCGCACGGCGTGGCACTCTCTGGGCGGTACGCGTATGTGGCTGACGAGTTTGCAGGTCTACAGGTCATAGACATCTCTAACCCATTGTCTCCTATCCGAATTGGCGGATATGACACTGGTGGCATCGCCTATAGTGTGGCGGTTCATGGTTACGCTTGTGTGGCGGACGGGCCGCAGGGCGTACAGATCATCGAAGTGTCCACTCCGTCGTCCCCGGTAGTCGTCGGCTCATACGAGACAAGCGGCCAACCCGCCAATGCGGTGGCAGTTGCAGGGAGTTACGCCTACGTGGCTGACTGGTACGGTGGCCTACTCGTACTGCGGGTCGGAGCTAATCCCGCCGCCACGGTCACGGGCGTCACGCCGAGTACGGGTGCCAATTCCGGAGTCGTTAGTGTTACCAACCTTGCCGGGACCGGCTTTCTGGGAGGGGCTACGGTTAAGCTTAACAGGGTGGGGCATATTGACATCAGTGCCGCCAATGTGACTGTGGTCAGCCCCACAAGGATAACGTGCTCGTTCGACCTCGCCGGCAGGTCGATGGGCGGGTGGAGCGTTGTCGTGACGAACCCGAACGCCCTGTCCGGAACTCTCGCCGACGGCTTCACGATCACGGATGGGGTGCCTCCAACGATTAGCTCAGTTACGCTGACCCAGGAAATCGCTGCGGGGGGAGATATGGTCCACGTGGCCACGGATGTCACTGACAACGTCGCCGTCACTGCGGTGATGGCTAACGGAACGACACTGGCCAATTCAGGTGGGAGCAGTTGGAGCACCGACATCATTGCGGAATCGACGCTGGGCTTGCACACCGTAACAGTGGTCGCCAGCGACGCTGCAGGTAACACCGCTAACGACAGCAGCCAATCATACATGACTGCACGGGTCGTCGGGATCAGCAACAGGACTCTGACCAACCACATCACAACCCCTTTCGCCGAGGCGTACCTCTTCAGAATACTGGGCCGAGTGAATCGGCTGGGCGCAGACACATTCGAGCTTGACGATGGCTCCGGGACGCCCATCCGCGTCTCGGCGTCCGGCCACGGACTGCAGACCGGCGACTATGCTTGCGCCCGTGGGATCTGGCAGATGAGCGCCACTCCTCACATTCTGAGCAGTTCGAGCGCGCGCGTTACCAAACTGAACTAGCAAGGACGCAAGGTCGAATGAATCTTATCAGGCTGACACAAGTGGTTGGGGAGCATAGACAGCTAATCGGCACTCCTCATACTCCACACCGTCAACCCCGTCACATCCTCCTTCCCCACCACCGGCCAGACCACGCTGATGGCGTATCCGACCGCGAACAATATCACCTGCGTGAACAGCCCCAGCATTATCGGGTTCATCCCGAAGTTGATGCCGAGGTCGATTCTGAGGGGACCCGTGACGGTGGCCCAGGTGGTGAACAGCAGGCAGGAAGCGATTCCGACGTTCGCGCCTAGACGGTTTCCTCTTCGGGTGAAGAACGCCAGCGCGAACAGCCCCAGCACGCCGCCAGCCAGGATTCCTCCAAGCGTGACGCCGATTTCCATCGCCGCGCGGCTTCTGCCAATGGTGAGCAGCATGGCGATGCTGGCGCAGACGGCCCCGCCGAGCAGAACGGCAAAACGCCCGAACCGCAGTCGCGCCCTGTCGGACGACTTCGGGAACAGCCGGGCGAAATAGTCGTTCGTGGCGACGGTCGAGACGCTGTTGAGATCGGCGCTGATGGATGATTGGGCCGCCGCGAGGATTGCCGCGAGGATAACGCCCACGAGTCCCGCCGGCATCTGCGTTACGACGAAGTAGGGAAGGATATTGTCCGGCCTGCCCACGACATCGGCGGGCAGTTGTACGCCGGGCGATCTGTAGAAGCCGTAGAGGCACGCCCCTATGAACATGAACAAGAGCCAGATCGGTATGCATATCAGCGCGCCGGCGAATGCGCCTCTCTTGGCCTCCCTGTCCGTGCGCGCGACGAGATAGCGCTGGACCATATTCTGCTCGGTTACATAGTTCCGGGCCATGGCTATTCCGCCGGCCAGAAAGAGTATCCAGGCCGTCGGCATTTCTCGGTACATGCTTCTGAAACTGAACTCGGTCTCGCCGATCCCGAACTTGCCAGCTCGGTAGGCTTCGGACAGAATGGAAGCGGCGCCGCCCTCGGCGCGTACGAAGATCAAAGCCAACACGAGGAGTCCGCCTCCGATCAGGACGAATCCCTGAACTACGTCGGTCCAGATCACGCCCTCGATGCCGCCGAGCATCGTATAAAGCGTGGTGTAGACCGCGAGACCCAGCAGAACGTATCGAATGTCCCAGCCCGACATGACCGAAGCCGCAATCGCGGTAGTGTAGAGAGTAAAGCCCAGGTCCCACATTCGGATGATGATGAATCCGGCTGACGTGTATACGCGCGCTCCCGTTCCGAACCGCTTGTCCATGTATTCGTACACGCTCATTCGCACGACTCTGCGGTAGAAGGGCACTATGACGAGACCGATGAACACGAACACGACTGGAAGCGCCGCGACAGTCAGCAGCGGCCACATGTTCCTGGAGAACGCCGCGCCTGGGTGAGCTACAAACGTGACGCTACTTATCATCGTCGCCATCAGGCTGAAGGCTACGGCCCACCCGGGGATTTTCCGGTCGGCGATGAAGTATTCCGACGTAGTCTTCCGCCGCCGCGTCATTATACAGTCCTATGGACCCGATTACGGCGAAGTACACTATCACCGCGGTGTAGTCTATCCCGGTCAAGTGTTTCATAGTCGATAGTTGTTAGTTGTTACACTCAGCGTCATAAGTCCTATCCGTCCAGGTACCTTACCTGGACGGCGGTCATCCTCCAGGTAGGGTACCTGGAGGGATAAGATGCGCAATCATTTATGACGCTATGTATAGTTGCCCGGCTAGTC
>JAUSGG010000050.1 GCA_030649165.1 Armatimonadota bacterium | reverse complement strand
CGGAGACGCACAACTTGTCAATCTATGAACTCATAGACCCAGGAGCATCGTTTGTGGAAGGCTCACCCCGTTTGAACTCCACCCCAACCCTCCCCTGAAAGGAGAGGGGGCAAATCCTCCCTCCCTGTGGGAGGGGGTTAGGGGGAGGTCCATCTGTGGCCAATGACTACAAACGATGCTCCTGCTCATAGACCCCGAAACCCCGCAACCCTACAAACCCTAACCCTGCCGCTCCACAATCACCACGGCGGCGTCATCGGCCAACTTCCCGCCGGACCAATCGGTTGCGGCCCCGACGATCGCCCGCGCGAGTTCGGAGGCCGGAAGCCGGGCGTTCGCAGTCAGCGTTCGCTGCAGTCCGGCGAAGTCGAGAAGCTCCAAGCCGTTCCGCGCTTCGATGATTCCGTCCGTGTAGAGAACGAGCTTATCGCCAGGCTCAAGATTGTCGCGGCGCTCCTCGAACGGCAGAGGGTCCTGCAGCGCCAGCGGCAATTGCCCGCACTCAAGGAACTCAACGTCGCCGTCGGCTCTGCAAATGGCCGCGGGCGGGTGACCGGCGCTCGAGTAGCTGATCTCACCTGAGCATGCGTCGATTATTACCAGGAAGACGGTAACAAATGAATCGAGTTTGTCCTCGTCCGAGCAGAGCACGGAATTAGCCCTCTGCAAGGCCTCCCCCGCGGATGCGCTCTCGTGGACGAACGCGTGAATCGTGCTCCGCGTCGCTGCCGCCATCGCCGCGGCCTCCAGGCCCTTGCCGGAGACATCCCCGATCAGGACGCCCACTCTGCATTCTCCCAAGCGGAAGACATCGTAGAAGTCGCCGCCTATCTCCTGGCTGGAATACACCGGCACGTACTCCGCGGCTACATCGTAACCCGGGCCCGCCGTTGGCTCACTCGGAAGCAGGGCCCTCTGGAGAAGCAGTGAGAACCGCTGCTCGCGGGCCAGCGCTTCCTCAAGGGCTTCCTCGGCTTTCTTGCGATCCGTAATGTCGTTGACTATAGTCAGCAGCCGTCTCTGCCCGTCTACCTCAAGCGCCTCCGCCGACAATAGTCCTGTCAGTAGCTCACCGTGCCTGGTCCGGAACCGGACTTCCCAGTTTCGCACCTGCTCGCCCCCTGCGAGCGCCGAAACCAACCGCTCGCGCTGCGACACGTCCAGCCAGATATCCAGGTCAAAGACTGTTTGGCCCACAACCTCGTCGCAAGTGAAACCCATCGCCTCCACAAATGCCTCGTTAACCTCGATACACTCCCCAGTGTCCAGGACTGTGATCGCCATGATTTGTGGTCCTGAACGAAAGGCCTTAGCGAACAGCTCCTGCGAATGCCTTAGTTGCCGTTCCATTGCCTCTCGCTCGCGCCGAGTCTGCATCTCACGCAGTTCGCGATCGACAGCCGGCGACAGCCTGGCCAGATTGTCCTTCAACACGTAATCCTGCGCGCCGCCCTTCATGGCTTCCACGGCGGTCTCTTCTGTGATCTGCCCGGAGACGATGATGAAAGGGATTTCCGGATCTCTGTCCCTGACCACTTTCAGGGCGTCCAGACCGCTGAAGCCGGGCAGCCTGTAATCCGCCAGGACGATGTCCCACTCCTGCCGGTCAAGGGCGGACTCCAGCCCATCTCTGGTCTCGACTCGCTCGAACGCGGGATCGTAACCGCCATGCCGCAGCTCAAGGGCAACGATCAACGCATCATCTTCGGAGTCTTCCACGATAAGGACCCGGAGAGGGACGCTCATTTGCAGGAACGCCTCCGTGGCGGCGGTTCGTTCAGGAGTAGCCAGAAAAGTCCAAGGGTCCTGGCCGCCTTTACGAATTCGCTGTAGTCTACGGGTTTCCGCACGTAAGCATTGGCGCCGAGGCGATAGCTGTTGACGATGTCCTCGTCTTCCTTGGAAGATGTAAGTATAACGACGGGCAGACAGCTCGTGTGCTCGTCACCACGAATGCGCTTCAGCACGTCTAATCCGCTGACCTTCGGCAGTTTCAGGTCCAGCAGGACGATCGCCGGCAGGAGGTCGTTCTCACGATTCTCACGTTTCCCTGTCATGAAGAGATAGTCCAATGCCTCCTCGCCATCGCGCGTCACGACCATACTGTTGCAAATCCCACCTTCCTGGAACGCAAGCAAGGTCAATTCAGCGTCGTCGGGATTGTCCTCTACAAGCAGGATGTCACAGTCGTTCATCGTCCGGCCTCCCCCAGTGTAAAATAGAACGTCGCGCCCTGATCGACCGCGCTCTCAGCCCAGATCCGACCTCCGTGCCTGCGCAGAATTCGCTGAACGAGGGCCAGGCCGATCCCCGTTCCAGGAAAGTCACTTTCGGCGTGCAGGCGCTGGAAAGGAGAGAACAGTTTGTCCGCGTATGCCGGGTTGAAGCCCGCGCCGTTGTCTCGTACAAAATATACCCGCTCGCCATTCTGTTCAAAGGAGCCAACCTCTATCTTAGCATCATCGCACTTGCCTGTGAACTTCCAGGCGTTACCGAGCAGGTTATCGAGCACGGATCGAAGCAGATGGGTATCGGCAATGACAATAAGACCTTGCTCGATTGTGGTGTCCACTTTTCGCCCCGGTTCGGACCTCCGCAGGTCGTTGAGAACGGCCCGAGCCATCGCGCTGAGGTCGACCCGCTGCCGGCGCATCTCGGCCCGTCCGGCTCTTGACAGGTTAAGAACATCGTCTATGAGAACCGCCATTCGCTGCGCAGCCGCCCGCACGCGGCGCAGATAGTCCTGGCCTCTCGCGTCCAGGGAATCCTGATAGCCCTTGAGAAGGGTATCGCTGAAGCCGTCTATCGCCCGCAGGGGCGCGCGGAGGTCGTGTGAGACGGAATAGCTGAACGCCTCAAGCTCCTTGTTCGCGTCCTCAAGCTCGGCCGTGCGCTCAATCACTCGCTGCTCCAGTTCGGCGTTGAGCTTGCTGATCTCTTCCTCCGCCCGCCTGCGCTCGGTTACGTCCATAAATACCGCCGCAAACCGGTTCTCGGATTGCTTGTAGGCAAAGACCTCGATCCACCTGCCCAACGCCGCAACATGGCTTTCTAAGTGCGCCGACTTACCGGTTCTTACTACCTCCGCGTACTTCTCGATCCAAAAGGACTCTATGCTGGGAATGACTTCCTTTACGGCGTGCCCAATGACATTATCACGCGCTATTCCTGTATGTTCTTCCCAGGCCGGGTTGACATCCAGGTAACGGAAGTCGCAGGGCCTGCCTTCCTCATCCCAGATCATCTCGCAAAGCGCGAACCCTTCGCTCATAGTGTCAAAGAGTGTGCGATAACGTTCCTCGCTCTCCCGTAGCGCATCCTCCGCCGCTTTACGCTCAGTGATGTCGCGTGTGACCTCTGCGAACCCATTTACTTTTTCCTCGTCACACAGGGCTGTTATAGAGACGCTTGCCCAGAACCGGCTCCCGTCTTTGCGCACGCGCCGTCCTTCCTCGTTATACTGGCCTTGCGCGGTGGCGATCTCCAACTCCCGCTCCGGCTTGCCGGCGGTGATGTCCTCGCTGGTGTAGAACCTCGAGAAATGCCGGCCGATGATCTCTTCCGATGTATATCCCTTTATGCGCTCCGCCCCGCTGTTCCACGTTACCACGGTTCCATCCCGGTCGAGCATGATGATCGCGTAGTCCGTCACTCCTTCGATCAGCAGCCGTAACCGCTCTTCGCTCTCACGCAGGGCTTCCTGCGCTCGTTCTCGCCCGGCGATCTGGTCCGTCAGACTCACGTTCAGACTCATGGTCTCGTCGGCAAGCGCCTGGATGCGCCGGTGCGATTGCTTGATCCGAATCGCCGCTATTGCGACAACGCTCACGCCGAGGAAGAACGCGGTCTCCCTTGCCCAGCCTTCCGCGTCATGGGCTATCGGCCACACAGTACCATGCCTGGGAACGAACAGGAATGTGAACGCGAGCCACCCGAGGACGCCGGCCACAATCGCCGGCCCCCCGCCGAAGAAGTACGCCACAATCATTGTCAGGAGCACGTACGGGACCGGGAACTTGCCCAGTGGAAAGACCGGATTGAGCGCCAACAGCCCTGCCGACAGCGCGACTTCCGCAAGGACCGTAAATACGTAGCCTACCCAGCGGGGCGTTCGAACCAACAAGTTTGCTCGTTCATCTATGTCCGGAGACACTCAACACTTCCTTTTCAGGGTTCTAAGGTTCCAGGTGGCCAGGGTTCCAGGGGCCTCGTTCACGGGGCAAACCCTGTAACCTTGGAACCTTAGAACCCTGGAACCCTACAACCCTACAACCCTATAACCCTTCCCCTCACCACCCTGACAAGTCCCGTAGAATCGCGTCTTTCGAAGACACATCCGGCTGCAGCGCCATCTCTATACCAACCACAGTTCCTTCGGGGCCTGTGGCGAGATAGATCCTGTCGGCGGATGCTATCATCACCTTATATCCCATACCGAGCGTCGCCGAGGTCGAGTATCCCTTCTTCAGCGCCACATCCGGCAGAGCAAGCGCTTCAATGCCCGGGCCGGTATCGGAAACTACGAATAGAGCGATATCGGAATGTAGATGAAACGACGCTTTTCCCTGACCGGCGTGTTTCAGCGCGTTGGTTGCGGCTTCCATAGCGGATCCCATAAAATCGTAGATTCTCTGTTCATCCACCCCAAGTTCCAGCAGTGACTTCTTGACTGAGCTTCGTATCGCGCTGAGAACGTCCGTATCCCTGATATCCCAGGACGAGGTAGCCTCGCCGGCCAGTTGCGCGATCTCCGTGGGCTCGGTTATCATCAATCTGCCCTCGGTGAATGCCAATATCGTTCGCCGGTAGAATTCGTGCTTGTGCGCCTCCGCCTCGCGATACGCTTCCTCCGCCTTCCTTCTCATCCGCCGGCTGTCGGCCTCCGCCAGTTCGCGCTTCACGGCAGGACCCAGGCGCGAGAGGCTGCGCTTGAGTATGAAATCCTGGGCCCCGGCGCGCATCATGGCGACTCCTGTGTCTTCCGAAGAGGTGCCTGAGACGAGGATGAACGGAATGTCGAGCCCGCTCTCCCGCAGAACCTTCAATGCGTCGGGGCCGCTGAAACGCGGCATCGTGTAGTCGGCAATGATCAAATCCCACGCCTGCTCTCTCAAGGCGGACGCCATTGCCTCTGGGGTTTCCACCACGAGGTGCGTAAGGTCGAAATCGTTTTCCTCAAGCTCGTCAGTTATAAGAAGCACGTCGTCTTCGGAGTCCTCGACGATTAAAACGCCAACAGGTACCTTCACTACTCCTACCTTAGTCTTCCTATCGGTTATGCGAGGGAGTCTTGCTCCAAGTGATCTATTGCCAGTTTAGCATGTATATTCCCAAGATTACAGCTCATCAGTCATGGGGTAAGAGTTCAGGCTTGGTGAGTACAACTCTCTTCGCTGCTCACTTTCGGGAAAGCACGAGCGTAATCCCCTCTCCCTTGAGGGAGAGGGTTAGAGCCTGCCCTGAGCGCAGCGAATGGGGTGAGGGTGAAAGCTCTCTGCATTCCTCAATTGTCACGCTGATGAAATACTGCCCATTTCTGAACTGTTACGTCATGGGGCGGGGGTTGAGAGTTGAATGTTGAGGGTTGTCAGTTGACGCTTGTCGGACCCGTCCGATTCGTCCGACTCCTCCGACTCCTTCTATCCCGCGGGAACGGCCTTGTGCAACCCAGCCATCGAATATCGTCGAAGTCAGTTCCCGCGGGAGGCGCCACGACTCCCTCGACTCCTTCCCTCCATCCGCGCTTCTCCGCGTTCATCCGCGGTTTCCCCCCGTCCGCGCTTCTCCGCGTTCATTTGCGTTTTCCCCTGAACCGACCCTTCTCACCGCACTCCCAGCAACGCCACGCCGGCCACGCTGCAGGCCACCCCGAGAATCTTCCGAATCCCGCATGGCTCCTTGCCGGACGCCACCTGGTAGACCGCGAACAGCAGAATGGAGCCGGCCACGGCGATAGGAAACACCATATAGGCCCTGCCGTGGAGGGCGCAGGCGTCCAGAGCGACGAACAGGGTCACGTTGCCGGCGGCGACGAGCAAACCAGTCAGCCCGCCGAGAAGCCAATGCCGCGGTGTGGGACGCTCCCCCCGCAGAAAGGTGACGATCCAGAGCAGCATTCCGCCGGCGCCCAACGTGACGGTCGTGCGCAGATTGAGCGTGTCGTGCAGCCCCCGCAGCGATATTTCCTGAGCAAGCGCCTGCGCAATACCCGCGCACACGAAGGCCACAAGGAGCAGACCAAACCAGCCTTTGCCGTTCGCTGCCGAGTCTTCAGCCTGCCCGCTTTTGGATTTGAACGCACGGAGCGCAAGGAGAACAAACAGCAGCGCCGGCCATTTGTACCATGCGGCGTGCTCACGACCCGAGAGGTTGGAGACAAGGAATGGGACGATCATCGACATTTGGAATATCGACCAGGTAGCCGAACTCTGCCGTGGAGCAACGGTCATCGCCGCCCCGTTCAACAGCATTCCCATCTGACCCGTTGCGCCGGACATGGCGATGAAGGCGGCTACGGGAACGGCTTCGCGCCAGGCGGGCAATCCGGCCCAGCGAATCGTGCAGGACACGCCGATCAACGCGCCCACCGATGCCGCAACGGCGACAAACGGCGCCATCGCCAACCGGCGGCGCGCCGCCGCGCCATACCCGCAGCCGACCGCCGCCCAGATACACGCCGTCAAGAGCGCGTATAGCAGACCTGCGTCCATCAACTCGGCTCCCGTCTAACTGAGGATTTCGCTCTGAGAGAGCCACCGTACCAGATTCCACATTCCCGGTTCGGGCTGAGACGAGCGTAATCCCCTCTCCCTTGACGGGAGAGGGTTAGGGTGAGGGTGATGCCATAGCGTTTTGGCGACACCTTTGAAACAGCCGCGCTCTGCGCGGGTCTCCTGACCCCGCGGCTAACCCGACCGCAGGTCTCCCACTCTCGACTCCCTCGACTCCCTCTACGGCCTGAACTCATAAAACCCCGCCTGAGTGGACAAAAACACCCGCTCATCGATTGAGGTTATCGCGCTCGTGTACGCCGGCAGTCCGTTGCGGAATGTGTATCTTTTCCACCGACCTGCGCTGTAAGCTAATAGGAATGATGTTGTAACGCTTGAAGTATACCAGTTGCCGTGCGGAATACCGCAGAGGAAAACCATTGTCCCGTCGGCTGCTCTTGCGGCTCCGACTACCTGAAACCCGGCGTTGCCCAAAGGCCCGTCGAACCAGCGGACCTTGCCGTCCTCGATCAGCGCCATTCCACCTATATACGTGGCCCAGAAGCGGTCGCCGTCAGCATAGAGCCCGTCAAACCTCACCGCCAACGATCTGGGGAAGTAGTCGCAGGTTCCGCTGCCGTCGATTCGGAACAGTCCCGCCTTCCCGGAAACGCCTATTACCCCGTCCTTCAGCGCCGCGGCCGCGACTATCCCGCCCGCTACAGTAGAACGATGGAGTAGCTCGCCTTCGTCGGAGTAAACTTCGAATCCGTCCGACGTGCCGAGCACAATCGTCTCGCCAGTAGAAACAACGCAATTCACGCTGCCATTTGCCTTCATCAACGAAGTGGCTTTCCGGCCGCTTACGATTTGAAAACGGTCACTCCCGGCCAATACGAGCCTGCTTTTGCCGGCTGCGAACACTCTTGCGGTCTTCAGTTCGGAGCTCACGATGCCGGCCAGGCTGCGCACGGACCCGTCGGCCTCTACCGCGTACACTCCGGCCAGCATCCCTTCCTGCATGCCGTTACCATACAGAAACAGCGCGTCTCCGACGACGGTACACGACCGAACGAACTGCGGCAGGCCGTCCTTTCGAGTTCGGGTCCATACGGCCTTCCCTTCACGGCCGAGTTTCGACACAGAGCACTTGTTGACTCCGTAGTATCCGCCATCCGCGGACGGCATAAGCGGAAATGGGACCCAGTAGGTCAGGTTGAACAGTTTGAACGCAGTGTTGGATTTGCTTCCGGGCAGGATGTAGGACAACGGACGAAGCGCGCTCTCGTTAATGGTGGTGATTGGGTTCTCATCACCGGCAAAAACCAGCCAGCCGAACGTGTCCGGATTGTGCATATAGTAAAACCCGGCGGTCGACCAGCAGTAATCCGCGTGAGGTTCGACTCGGGAGAAGTTGGCCCTCCACGCCTCCCCTCGTCTTGGCGGAATAGGCCGCTTTCCACAAAGCGACGACATCCCGTTCCACGGCATGGACACCTCGTACCGGATGGTCTCCCTGCCCTCGCCGTTTGGGATATGCGTGACGCGCGCAATGGTTGCCACGGAGTCCTCGGCCTTCCATTCGCGGACAGATAGGTGACCGTTCCAGACCTGCGAGTGCTCCACGCCGTCGGGGTTCACGGCGTACTCCAGATAGCGCCGTCCCCTCCCCTCTGGATCGAGGAAAATCTCGCACGCGTGAGGAAAAACGACGTCGAGAGGCTGCGGTCCAACAGTCTCGGACTCGAACTCGAAGAGAAAATACAGGCCGGTCCTGTCGTAGAGGGCCTTGAACCTCGCCCTCTCCGGCGCGGCGTCCCCCGCGTCGATCCACACATAATCGCTGCTCCAGGGGACCTTCGCCCATGCCGCCTGGTCCAACCGGCCGTCCTTCGCGGCTGAAGTCGTAAACCCGATGAGATATCTTGGCAGTGTCATATCAACCCCCGCCGCCGACAAATCCGCGCACAACACAAGAGCCGGCAGCAACGCCGCCAGCCACATTCCAACCCTTCGACTCTTCCGACTCCCCGCTGTGCACGGTCCCGCTGTGCGCGGGTTTCCGACCCCGCACGTCCGCGACCGCCCCGCTGTGCGCGGGTCTCCGACCCCGCACGTCCGCGACCGCAAGGTCCCGCTGTGCGCGGGTCTCCTGACCCCGCACGTCCGCGACCGCAAGGTCTCCCCACTCCCTCGACTCACTCCACTCACTCCACTCACTCCACTCCCCTAATCGCCTCGACCCTGGACTTATAGTAAGTATTATCCGGCTCCAGCGCGGCGGCCTGCTCGTATTCGGCGACCGCCTCATCGAGCCGTCCGCAATTGAGCAGCGCCTGGCCCAGCTTGGAATGGTAGGAGGCTTCTTTCGGGCTCGCTTTGACCGCCTCCCGGTATTCGTAGATCACCTCGTCGGGGCTTACTCTCGTCAGAACGTATCGCCGGTATATCTCGCCAAGCTTTGGCTTCGACGCCTGCCGGCATGTGAGGAGTGTCGCGTCGTCGTCTATCCGCGCGGCCAGATCGTCCGCCAAGTGGTTGTGGTACATGCCTGCGTATTCGGGATCGGTCTTGAGAGAACGGCACTTGCGCAGGGTCTCGATTCCCGGCGCTAACTGGCCGTCGTCGATCAGGGCCTTTCCGATCTTGTAGACGACGGCGAGGTCGGGTTCGCCGCCGTTGAGTTCGAGCGCGCGGAAGTAGTCGCGAGTGGCCCCGATTTTGTCACCGTCCCACAAACGATGGTTGCCGCGGTACATGTAGGCGGACGCCACCGGGAACGGCACGTTGGGCGCGCGTCCTTCCTGGTGGATCGCGGCCGCTTCGCTGATCTTGTCCTTGCTCAGCGAATCGAGGCGTTTCGCGAAATCGTAGTCGCGCATGACGCTCATGTGGCGGGTAGTGTACTGGTCGAACGTGTTCTGCTTGATGTCATTATAGGTGAAGGCGTTCATGATGGAGGTCTTCTCGGCAACGTGGAACGCCCCGAACTGATGGCAGAGCTCGTGGGTGATCGTGGAGACGATCTCCTCTTCTTTGTCCGCGCCGTTGTACGGGTCGTAGATGATCAGCCAATTGTAGTAGAAGCTGCTGAACCCAAGCAGCCGGGACCGTGAGGACCGGCCCGTGATGCCGATGATGATCTCGGCGTCCTCCAGCGGCACATCCTCGGCGAGCTTGCCCTGTATGATATACCGGTACTTGTCCGGGTCGTCGCTGTCCTTGAAATCGGGGGTGACCCAGGGGACGATTGTGACCGCGAGCTTGATCTTGAAGCTCTTCTCGAAGATGTCCGAAACCGCCTGCATCCGCTTCTCGATGACCGCGCGCCAGTCACTGCGCTCCCGCAGAACCTGGTCGGCGGCCACTTTCACGTTCAGAACCCGCGCGCCGTCGCCGTCGATACGCACTATGGCGTGTGAGGTAGGCGCGGCCTTCACGGAAGCCGTCGCGTACTTCCTGGACATCCAGACCGCTTTGCCGGTCGTGTCGATATAGCCGGTCTGGTTGCCCAGCCTGATCTGGGCGAGGTTGTTCTCGAAATCCAGGGCATTGTCGAACCGGGCGGGGATGACGAGCTTGCCGGTCTTGTCGACATACCCCCATTTGTCGCCGACAAGCACGGGGGCCAGGCCGCGGTTGAAGTTTCCTACCAATGCGTAACGCGGCTCGACCACGGATTTGCCGGTCTTGTCCACGAAACCCCAGACGTTCCCGACTTTGACCGCGGCGAGATTCTCCGAAAAGCAGACCGCGGTGTCGTACCGCGGCGGTATCACCGGCGTATTGTTGCGGTCGATGAACCCCCACTTGTCCGCAACCTTGACCGCGCACAGGCCATCGGGAGTGAAGCCGGCGACGGCATCGTATTGGGGATCGACAATCTGCTTGCCGGCCGCGTCGATGAACCCGAACTTGCTGCCTACGGAAACGGGAAGAAGCCCTTCGGAAAAGAGCCAGCCCGTATCGTCATACTGGGTAGGAATCACCAAAGCGCCGGACGCATCCACTACGCCGTACTTGCCGCCTTTCTTCACGATTGCCAGGCTGTCGCCAAGGAAACTCGCGGACTCGAACCGCGGCTCAAGGACGGCTTTCCCCGACCAGTCGAAGAATCCCCAGAGGTTCTTCGCCGCGCCTGTTGTGGGCTTGGCGGCAATGACCTTGTCCGTAAGCCAGCCGATGTCGCGGAACTGCAATTCCAGCGCGAACTTGCCGGTCTTGTCAATGACTCCCCAATTGATGTCTCCCCGCACTCTTGCAAATCCGTTACGGAAGTTGAAGGCCATCATAAATTGCGATTTGATAACCATGCGCCCGGTTGTGTCGATGTAGCCCCAAGTTTTCCATGAATAGCCGCTCGCGGTGTGGAACTGGACCGCGGCCAGTCCTTCGCTGAAGGCTTCCGCGTTTGGAAACTGCTGAGGGATAACCACCTTGCCCGCTTCGTTGATGTAACCGTACCTGGAACCGATGTTGGTCTTGGCCAAACCACTGTGGAAGCCGCCTGTGCTTGCATCAAAAGGCGACACAACCACCATCGCGCCGGTCTTGTCGATGAACCCAAAACCCTCGCCCTTCCACGCCGGGGCCAGGCCTTCGGAGAATGGGCCTACGTTCCGGAGTTCCAGGGGGATAACCTCTTTACCTGTGGTGTCGATGTAACCCCAGGTGACGAAGGTGGCCATTTTCATAACGCGCCCTTCATCGTCACGGAGCATTTCCCGTGTTGAGGTTCCTACGGCGGCCAAGCCTTCGCTGAACGGCTGCGCGTCGTCATACTTGGGCTGCACGACCCACTTGCCGGTCTTGTCGATGAAACCCCACTTGTCCCCCGACTGCGCCGGGGCGAGTCCGCCGGAGAAGCGATCCGCACGGGTGAACTGGGGAGCGATCACGACCGCTTCCGTCTTGTCGATAAATCCCCATTTGCCGTCCTTCATAACGGCGATGAGTCTTTCGGACGCGCGAGCCATGTCCAGATAGATTGGCTGGATGACGACGGCGCCCGTCTTGTCTATCGCGCCGCATTTATCGTCGATCTCCACCACGGCGAGTCCTTCGCTGAACTCGGAGGCTTTGGCGTATTTCGGTGGGATGACGATGTTGCCGGTCTTGTCCGCATAGCCCCAGGCGTTCTCGACCTTCACCGGCGCAAGTCCTTCCGAGAACTTGCCGGCTCCGTCGAAACGCGGGGCGACGATCATCTTGCCCGTGATGTCCGCAAATCCATACTTGCCGTCCAGCTTGACCGGGGCAAGACCTTCCGAAAACTCACCTGCGTCTTCGTAGCCGGAGAAGACGATCTTGCCGGTCTTGTCGATGAACCCCCACCGGAAATCCTCGCGCGCTGGAAACAGGGCGGAAGGTTTCGGCGCGGCGGGTTTGGCGGGCTGTGGAGATGGTTTGACCGCTGGTTCTGGGGCGGGTTTCGCGGGTTTGACGGCTGCTTGCGCCGCTCCGAAGGATACGAGGATGGCGAGCGCAATCGCGAGTGTGCGGAGGGTTTTCATTGGCCGCGTCTCCTTTCAGCGCGAGGTTGGCGGGTTCCTGTCACTGGACGGGAATACTCACTAAACGCGAGTTCGGCAGATGGGAGGGGGATACCTTTGTTGGGTAGGGACGAGGAAGCGAGTTTCCGATGGGTGGCTGCTTCCCAACAGCCACACACACCGATCGGGCGCGATCCCCGAATCGCGGCGCCCGGAACAGAACGGCGGGATTCCCAATCCCGGCATTTGCGCGGACGCGGTCATCGCAATTGGAGTGGCTGGCCCGGTTTCGGTTTGGGCTGCGCCTTTCCCGATGGGTGGTTGTTCCCGACGCTAATCCATTTGTGGTATAGTATCATGTAAGCGTTTGTGCACATCTGTAATCAGGAGCCGCCAATGGTACGAACCCAAGTTCAGTTGACCGAAAAGCAGTTTGACACCATAAGGAGAGTCGCCTCTCGGGAAGGAGTCTCTATGGCCGAGGTCATCCGCCGCGCCCTGGACCGAGTGACCGAGTCTGAGCTCATGCCTGATCGAGACGAACTGAAAAGGCGCGCAATCGCCGCAATAGGCGCAGGGCACGCCGACAAGACAGACCTGTCGTCCAAGCACGATGACTATCTGGCGGAGGCGTACTCCGAATGAGCGCGTTCGTAGACACCTCAGCCTTCATCGCCCTGCTCATCGCCGAGGACGAACACCACCGGACGGCAGGCAAGATCTGGCAGAGGCTCGTCGCATCCGATGAGCAACTGGTCACTTCGAACTACACCCTCGTCGAGACCTGCGCCCTGCTGCATCGTCGCTCAGGCATATCGACCGTTCGCACCTTCATAGAAGACCTCCTCCCGGTTGTCCTCGTGCAATGGGTAGACGTGGAACTGCACACAACCGGAGTCGGCGGGATGCTGACCTCAGGCAATCGCGGACCGAGCATTGTGGACTGTGTAAGCTTCGCCCTTATGCGAAAACTGAAGCTCCGACAGGTCTTCACTTTCGACCGCCATTTTCGCGAGCAGGGGTTCGACCTGGTGCGCTAGCAAGCGTCAGCCCTTATCCCTGCAGGTCCTATCCCTTCAGGCGCCTTACCTGGAGGGAACCACAGTTCCTGCTGTTACGATGCTTCGACTTGTTCTTCGAAGCCGAAGCCTCCCTATCGAACAGAAAGCCTCTTCCTGAGAACGCAATCTAAGCCACATCCGTCACGGCGCGGCCAGCAGCGGCACGATGTCCTCCCGGCATCTGACCCTGAGCAGCCGATGGAGTCCTGCGCCGACCTTCTCGCAAGACGATATGCCGGTGACGGCCACATATTTCCAACCAGGCTGAATGCTCACTCCTGTTGGCGCCATGCATTTCACGTTCGCGCCGGAGCCATCATCTAGCGTAAACGTGGTCGGGTCTACGTAGGTGAACTTGCCGAAAGTGGCGACCAGAAGGCCGATGTTGTTCAGGCCAAAGGCATTCTTGATACCCTGTTGCAAGCCGGCCGCCGTGCCGCCGGTCGCCGCGTTGCCCATCGCTAAAGGCGCAAGCGAAAGAGCGCCGCCCATCGGCTCGGGTCACGGCGCGGCGGGCGCTTTTCTTCTGATTTTGCATTTTTCGTGCGTAACCCGCTTCGAAACAGCTCCATTTCCGCTCGGTTTTGTTGCGAAACTACACCAAAACCGCACCGAAACCGATGTACAAAGCTGTGAAAACGCGCGGAAATTTGGTTGAGGGTTGGGGGGCGCCGGACCTGCAAGTCTGAGTTCGGGTATGGTTCTGTTCCGGGCGCGATGGTATATCGCGCCCGGTCAGGGGTGGCTGCTTGGTTGATGGGCCGGCTCGACATCCGCCCGACCGTCCGGTATACTTGTGTCAACCGGCCCGGGCCGGGCCCCGGAACCGAAAAAGAGGCCTGATATATGATCGTCCCACAGGAACTGCTTGAACTCGTGGACAGGTTCGAGCGGAACAAGGAATCCTATACCTCGCCGTCTAGCACGTATAACGAAACCCAGGTGCGGCGCGAGTTCATCGACCCCTTATTCCGCCTGCTCGGCTGGGACGTAGACAATACCCAGGGCTACGCCGAGGCCTACAAAGACGTTATCCACGAGGACGCCATCAAAGTCGGCTCAATGACCAAGGCCCCGGACTATTGCTTCCGTATTGGCCCACAGCGGAAGTTCTTCCTCGAGGCCAAACGTCCTTCCCACAACGTTGGCAACGACAAGGAGGCCGCCTGGCAGTTGCGCCGCTACGGCTGGTCGGCGAAGCTGCCCCTGTCGATACTCACCGATTTCCAGGAGTTTGCGGTTTACGACTGTCGCAAGAAGCCCAGTAAGTACGACGCAGCCTCCGTCGCCCGCATCCTGCTCGTTGACTACACCCAGTATCACACCCGCTGGGAGGAAATAGCCGCCATCTTCTCGCGAGACGCTATCCTCAAAGGGTCGTTCGACAAGTACGCCGCGTCAGCGACAGATAAGAGAGGCACCGCCGAGGTCGATGGCGAGTTCTTGAAAGAGATAGAGTCATGGCGGCTGGAGTTGGCCCGAAGTCTCGCCTGGCGCCATCCCGAGTTGACCGTGCCGGAGTTGAACTTCGCCGTCCAGCGCACCATCGACCGCATCATTTTCCTCAGGATATGTGAGGACAGAGGCATTGAGACCTACGGGCAACTGTTGGGCCTGCGGAACGGCGAACACGTCTACGAACGCCTGCTGGAGATATTCCACCGCGCCGACGACCGCTATAATTCGGGACTCTTTCATTTCGAATCCGCAAAGGGACGCCACGAGCAGCCTGACGAACTGACGCCCCGCCTCACCTTCGGAAGCCAGGTCTTTAAGAAGATAATCGGCGGCCTCTACTACCCGGACTGCCCCTATGAGTTCTCGGTCCTGCCCGCCGACATCCTGGGCCAGGTCTACGAGCAGTTCCTGGGAAAGGTGATCCGCCTTGGCCCTCGTCGCCGCGCCGAGGTCGACGACAAGCCAGAGGTAAAGAAGGCCGGCGGCGTCTACTACACGCCTACGTACATAGTCGATTACATAGTCAAGCACACGGTCGGCGAACTCGTCGATCGGGCGGCTGACCCCGCGAAGGTGGCGAAGCTCAGAATCCTCGACCCCGCCTGCGGCTCAGGCTCATTCCTCATTGCCGCCTATCAGTATCTGCTTGATTGGCATCTTGCTTGGTACACCGAGCACGAGCCCGAAACGTGGGCGAAGAAGAAGAACCCTCCAATATACCGGGCCACCTCCGGCGATGGCGAGCCAACCTGGCGGCTCACCACGACCGAGCGCAAACGCATCCTGCTGAAGAACATTTACGGCGTCGATATCGACTCCCAGGCCGTCGAAGTCACCAAGCTGTCGCTGCTTCTCAAAGTGCTGGAGCAGCAGACCAAGGAAACAGTTGACCAGAGCCTCCGCCTTCTCCACGAACGCGCCCTGCCTGATCTCGGCGACAACATCAAATGCGGCAACTCCCTCATCGCAACGGACTTCTATACCGACCGCGCCGACCTGTCCGCCGAAGAACGCGCCCGTATCAACCCGTTGGACTGGGACACAGAGTTTCCCGGAATCATGAAGTCCGGCGGATTTGACGCCGTGATCGGTAACCCGCCGTGGGGCGCTACGTTCGCCACTCGCGAACAGGCCTATCTTCGGGGTTCTTACGCCTCGGTTGCTGCCGGCGGACTTGATTCTTACGTGGTGTTCGCGGAATCCGCTCTGCGTAGGCTGCGTCCTCACGGTTTGTTGAGCTTCATCACTCCGGACACCTTCTTACGAAAAGATGACCACTTACCTATCAGGCGACTGCTACTGGGTGACTCGACAGTCGTGGAACTGGTTGAGACCGGCCCGGTTTTCGCGCGCGTACGCGATACATGGTGCTGCGTCTTCTGTGTGAGGCGAGCCACCCCGTCACCGCAGGCATTGGTGCGGCACAAGAAGGTCAGCAGATTCATCGTCGCCGCAGAGGCTCGGCTCGCCAAGTTTGGCAAAGCTGAGTGGGACTCCGAGTCCACGGTGCCACAGGCACTCTGGACCGACAGGCCCAGCATGATCGTCGGGTACCTCGCGTCCGCGCAGGAACAGGCGTTGATTGAGAAACTTGAGCGCCACCCGCCACTCGGCCAGATAACGGAGCGGTTCCTCGTATCCCGTGGGGAAGAAGGTAGCAAGTTTGCTTTGGTGGAGCAAGGCTCCGGTGACTTCCACATAGTCACCCCCGCCGACGTAGAGAGGTACGCATGTAGACATGGCCTTCGGGTGGAGTCGGCCAGCCTCACCAAGACGAAACTGTCGGCCTGCTATAGGCATCCGAAGCTCTGGATGATCAGGATACAGAAGTTGCGCTGGCCAAGGCGGCTGGTGTGTACCTTGGACACCCGAAGTCATTCTGCAGGCATGAAGACGCTTCAACTGGCTATCTCCGCCACGGATAGCGTGTCGGATCTCGCGTTCCTGCAGGGCATATTGGCATCGCAACTCGTCAACTTCTGGTGCGTCAACTACCTCGCCGACGATATGAACCAATCGTACCTAGAACGCATACCGATCCCGAACGAACCGGGCAAGAGCCATTACGATCTCCTGGTCGATCTCGTACAGCGGATGCTTTCGCTTAACACCGCTCTGGCCGCCACCGGCACAGAATATGAAGCCGATACCCTCCAACGCCAAATCGACGCCACGGACCGCCAGATCGACGCGCTGGTCTACGAGCTTTACGGCCTGACGGATGAGGAGATAGCCGTTGTCGAAGCGGAAACGCGGTAGCTAGTGGGCGCGCCCACTGGCTGATCGTCCCGGGGATTCCTGCCCCGGAGGCCTCTTACGAAGGGTGATATTCAACAGGTGGTTTCGACGCCGTTCGTACGGGAGACGAAGGGTTTCGACGAGGTCGCGCGGAAGGGGCAAGAGAACTGGGTCAACACACGCACCGGTCGAAAGGAACCAACTCATGACACGTGTCCGTTCTTCAGCCTGTAGTGTGCTTTTCGCTGTGGCCTGCTTGGCGCTGCTGACTGCCGCATGCGCCTCGGCCGCGGAGCGGCAGCGCCAACTGCCGGATGTTGCCCCGGACCTGCGGAAGGCAGAGATCCGCTGGGCGGATTTCCCCACCAGCCTTGATGGGAGAACAGACCTGTCAGCGGACGGATGGCTGCTTTACACGAACATCAAGTTCAACGAGGAGAAGTCCAGATTCGCCTGCGGGAAGCAGAAGTCGCGGCTGGGGCACAGCGCGGAGAAGGTAATGTTGAGAGACCCGGTTACCGTGGAGATATCCGGATACATGGATGCTATGGGAAAACCGGAGCGTCCCTCCATGACGTTCGGGGGTCCCGCCCGGGCGACAGGTCCCAAGTCCGCCTCGGTTGTCTGGGTTGAACCGGGTAAGAACCCAGGGACGATCATCATGACCACCGACGCGTCGTTAATTCAGCCCGCCGCGTGGGAGTCGGTGTTGTCCCAGGAGGGCAAACGCCCCGACCTCAAGCTGGAGTTCGCGGACAGGATCAGACTGGGTGGGGGGGAGACCGTTTTCTTCCTGGGAGAGGGTACAACCTACTGGGGAGCAACTAAGGGAACAGTGAAGATACTCGGACATGACTACTCCAATCTGAAGGGAGCGATCATGACGGCGGATGGTATCCTCAAGTGAGGTTGCCGCGACAGTAGACGCCTGGCTTTCCTATCCCGCGAATCGCAACGGAAACAGTAGTCTGATCCCCCTCACCCCTACCCCCTTCGACGGGCTCAGGACGAGGCTCTGCCGCGGAGGGGAGAAGGGGACGTGGCATGCGCTACGTGAACCCGATGGCGTTTTCGAATACTGAACTCATTCCGTTCCCCGCCGGACGTTGCGCCGTTGAGCCGAATGGTCGGCGTCTTCGGTAAGTGGTTAGATCCGTCGCCGGCGCTCCTAAGGAAGCGCCCGGTTTCGAGATTTCCGGGCTGGGATGCAAGGTTGTGCTATAACCGCGCGAGTGTGCAGCCCAACCCTCAAATCCCGAAACAATGGGAAGCTTGGTGGGACCTGCCGGATGTAGCATCGTCCCGGCTCGCCATGACATCGTGAAACTCGCTGCCTTCTCACTTCCCGCGGCGGGAGCCAAGCCTTAGGCGCAGGGCAACGCCGGAGACAGCGGTCAGCAGGATGGCCAGTCCGCTCGGCTCCGGGACGGATTCCGATATGAGGACTTTGATCTGCCCTCCCTCGTAGCCGTCAGTCCTGGCGAAGTAGTAGTTACCGCCCACGGAGTAAAGCAGCCCATCCTTAATGGAGGAGTCACCGGCGTTCGGGTCACCTTGCCCAGTGTCATCACGGAACTTCACCCAATCCAGCCCGTATTGTTTGTACACGCTCGTGAGCGTTACAATGTGGGTGTCGTAGTGCAGCTCCACATCCTCGGTCTTCATCTCGTTGAACAACCATGCCATTGGGTCCGCGGCGTTCACCTCTGTTGCGTCGGTCAGGCTTCCGATGAAGTTGCCGAGGTCCAGCACTTTTGTCACGGCTCTTGGATCGGCGGCCTTAAGGTATTTCGCTTTCTCGTTTACGCGATTCGCGTAAGTGCCCGTCATCTTCGGGAGGAGGTCGTTGTATACATCCTGCGCGGTCTTTTCGGGCGCTATGCCGGGCAGGTTGTACTTGTTGTCAAGCCACTTGATGCTCCTTGCGAACGAGCCTGGAAGGCACTGCCTATCGTCCTCCTGGACGCCCGGGACGTCTTTGTGCGTTACCTCCTGGCTGACGGCGCCCAAGGCCTTGTGTCCCGCCGGCGCGCCGACGTTGGTATCCAGAATACCCAGTTCGCCGTCTGAGTTGGCGCGCCGACCGAGTGTATTCATCATTGTGGACCAAAGGCTCCCAGTCGGCGCTATATCCAGCGGACTTGAGTCGACCGTGATCAACGCGTCGAGCAGACTGAGCCGCGTGCCCGAAGACACGCCCAGGTCCTGAAGGTTAATATCGACCGACTGCAGGCCCGTGCTGCCCGAGCCGGTCGCGAACACCGGCAAGTTCTGCACAGCCCAGCTCGACTGTCCTCCCGACGCGGCCGCAACTACGTTGACGTAGTATGTTCCCTCCCCGTCCGCGTTCAGATCAACGTCAAGCCGGCCCCAGGAGGAGTTCTGCGCATAGACCGCGCCGTCCCCGTCATACCAGTCAACCTGCCAGAATGAGGATGAGTTGACCGTCGCCGCGAAACAGGCTGTTCCTGTGGATGCCAGGACAACAACTACAAGTAATATCGACAATCTCTTCAATCTTTTCACCTCTTTCCCATTCCCGATTAATGAAAACACCCTACCGTAGCACGTAGCAGGTAGCCTGTCAACCGGCAATATTACCTGTTTTTTCGACGCGGCGACGGCCGCGAGCAGAAAGCGCCAACCGCTTAATTCCCCGTCACCCTCACATTATCCAAATCCGCTGCATCGTTGGGGTTGTTGACCTGCCAGCGGAAGCGGAGGGCGAAGGCGGGGTTGTCGTTGCAGGCGCTGATTCCGCTCAGGTCGAGGGTTCGCGTGGCGTAGGTTTGGTAATCGGCGAGGAGAGCGCTTCGGGTCAGGTATTCGGCTTCGGTCCAGGTCGAGCCGCCATTCGTGGAGTAGAAGACCGTAAGCTGCTCGTCGATCAGATCGTGGTCCACAGTGCAGTCACCGGCGGGGCCGTTGGGCGTGTTTCCGAGAGAGTTGACTCGCAGATCGTAGCTCACCTTGATGTTGCGGTAGCCCGCGGTGGAAATCGTCTTGTAGATCTCCCCGCCCTCGCGGGTGCAGGTGTCGCTGTTGTCGCTGCCTCCAGCGCCGCTGCAGCGCATGGCTCCGCTCTCCCATACCATCGTGCCCGGGTTATACGGCCCGGACGCCCATGTATAGATCGACCAGCCCTGCTCGTCGGAGTCGAAAGCGTTCTCGCTGATCGTGCGCGTGTCCGTCTCGACGTCGCGGACGCGGATGAGCCGCACCAGGTTATCGCCGTCCTTCTCGCACGAAGATGCGCCAGTCACACGCACGAAGCTCCACGCCGGGTCGAGCGTGACGCTGGGCGGAACAACGCATTTGACCGGCCCGCCGCCGTCATCAACGGTGAACGTCGAGGAGTCGAGGTACGCAAACCGGCCCCAAATGCTCACCAGCAGACCGATGTTGTTGAGGCCGGAGGCCCCTGTGACGCCCCTCTGCCCGGTCATCGCCGAGGGATTGTAGTTCCAATCCCCGCCCCCGAGAGCCCTGCTGTTCATCCCGACGGGCCGGACCGCGCCGACTCCGGCGTTTGAGGCGGACGTCGCCGCTATGAAACGCTCATCGTTCGTGAGGTCGGTCTGGACAAGTCCTCTTACGTTCGCGCGAGAGCCGGCGGCGAGACCGTGGCCCGGCATTTGCACGCGCATCCCGCTTGCCCGGTCGTCACTCTCTATATAGAAGCTGTCGAGGAAAGCCGCTGTGACCGCTACGCCCGGCACGATGGTGTTCGCGCCGTTGTCCTTGAGCTTCGCCTCCCGGACCGCGCCGTTGTAGTTCAGCGAAACCAGCTCGATGCCCTGGTTCAGGCCAAGGTTCCGGCTGTACTGCCTGTGCACGGGGTCGTTCCAGTGCTCGTGGACGCCGAGGCTGGAAAGGCGAGTGGTGTTGGTGTCGTGGTCAGGGTCGTAGAAGGTACCCGAAGGCGGGTTGTCCGCAAAGGCCGCCTCGTGCAGGTAGTCTTCGGCCCCGCTGATGTGCGGGTAGTCGCTCCATTCGTTATAGAGGAAATCGTACCCGACGGAATCGATGGCGACAGGGTCCTGGGAGGCGAATAGGCTGGACGTCCAGTAGCCGTTGAAGGGAGAGGAGTTCCATTTCCTCGGCGAGTTTTCGGTCGGATGCACGCCCGCGTAGAGACCGTCAATGAGATAGAGGAGCGCCTTGCCGCCGGTATGCGCGTGCCCCATCATGTCCACAACAGGTCGATAGTAACCCATCCCCGGGACGTTTGCGGGCAGAGTATTGTGCAGGTTGTAGTAGCCGCCCTGGAGAGGCAGCCGGAGGAAACCGTAGTAGTTCTTAGCGCACAGCGTCACACCGGCTGAGCTGTGGCTCTTAAGATTCGCCAGGTTGATAAAATACGTCGCCTCGGCAAAAGGAGCAAGTACCTTGTCCTGCGTCACTCCCGTCGGCCGAGCGCTGAAGTAGAAGTCGACCGCCGACGGCAATGGCTTGGTTCTGTTGAAGTACCCCCTATTGTCCAGATATTTCACGTTAGGGAACTCATCGTGGAGAAGGTTGTAGTACTGGTTGGGGAACAGGCACACGGGATCGCCGATCGAGATGTCTGCCTGGTTCACGCCCGCAACGTTCACCAGTTGGCGGAGCAGGGCCAACATGACCTGCGGGGACGTGTTCATGTAGTCCATATTACTTACAAGGTCATACGTATTGGGATCGACAGCGCCCGATCCACCGCTGTCGATGCAGCCGACCAGGTTGACCTTGATGGCGATCTTCTCCCCCGGCTGATACCCGACGTCGCCTCTGTCGTGGGTCTGGTTGAAGTACCTGAAGAGCGCGTCCCACGCGGCGGCATCGTCGCCAGCGCCGGTCAGTCCGCGGACGGCGCGCGACATCATGGTGTCCACCTCGGTCTGATCCGTGTGGCTGCTTTCCCACCAGTGTCCGTAGCCGGGCCCCTGCCAATCGGTGACGGCGGGGTTGTGGACCCACACCACGCGACCAGGGTGAATCCCCTTCGCTACGCCAATGGGGCCGTGGGAAACGTCAGACGACGCCGGGCGCGGAATATTGGACACCGCAACCAAGCCGCCGACCGCGAGAACGACTGAGCAGAGGACCGCCTTCCAAGCGCGCGACTCGCGCAGGAACCTCTTGCCCCGCTGATACGCCCACGCCGAACCGATCAGGCCGGCGAGCCAGATCACGAACCCGCTCGCCATCGGCGCGGCCACGCGCTGACACGGATAAGCCGCGCGGCTCGGTTTCGGAATCACCCTGACCAGAAACCAGATGATCGACAGCAAACCCAGAACCGGCAGCAGCAGTCTGCGCAATCGCCGGCCCAAGCGCGTTGTTCCTTGACGTTGCCGAGCCGAAGCGGCCCCACTCCGTCCCGTTTTCGGACAGACATGCGTCGTGCCGTTATGCCGGCCCGCGTGATCCTCCGACACCTTACTCCCCCTCTATGGCAAACCGTAAGAGTTCAGTGTTACGGGAAGTCTATGAAATCGTCCACGATAATAGATCCGCCCCCCTCACCCCAACCCTCTCCCGCCCAGGGGGAGAGGGGGTAGGTGGCGCATGCTCCATTACCTGGATAGCGTTCCCGCAAGATTGAACTGTTTCGCCAAACCGGCCCAGAAAAGCGTTGCCTGTCTCCCTTATACGCCCCCGCACACGCGCTGTCAACGGATTCGGGCAAAACCGGTAGTATTACCGGTTAGGGTTGTAGGGTTATAGGGTTATAGGTCCGAAGCGCTTGCAGGGACACCGACTCCCTCGACTCCTTCGACTCTTGACACCCACCCACCGCCGGTACAAAATAAGCTGATGAACGTCAGAAGACCGGGCGGCACGAAGGAACGCTTCCGCTGGTGGGTAATTCCGCTCGGGGCCGCGCTCATACCGATCAACAGCCTCTGGATCGCGCGCACGGAAGGAATGGACTATTCCGGTTTTCCGACGTGCATGTCGTTGTTCTACAACGTGATCTTCTGCCTGTGCCTGCTTCTCCTCATCAACATTGCGCTGCGGCGTTGGGCGCCGTGGGCCGCGCTCTGCAGGCGGGAACTGATTGTCTTGTACGCGATGCTGGCGACGGGGGCGAGCTTCGTTGGGCACGACTATCTGCAAATGCTGGTCCCGAGCATTCCCCACGCGAGCCACTTCGCCAACTCCGGCAACCAGTGGGCGGAGAGAGTCGTCCCGCTGCTGCCGAAATGGCTGACAATCAACGGCTCAGCGAGCGCGATAACCTCCTATGAGCAGGGACATTCGACGCTGTACACTTGGGCGCACATCCAGCCGTGGCTCCTGCCCGTCACCTGCTGGAGCGTGTTTCTGTTCGCCGTGGCCGCCTGCTCACTCGCCATCAACGTGATCTTCCGCAGACATTGGGTCGAATCGGAGAAGCTTACCTATCCTATTGCGCAACTGCCGCTGATGATCACCGAAGGCGGAGGCTCGAACCCGCTCTTCCGCAACCGCGTGTTCTGGTACGGCTTCGGACTCGCGGCGGCGATCGACGTCTACAACGGCCTTCAGATATTATTCCCAGCGCTTCCGGCCCCTCCCAACCTGAAGGCCGCAGACATCTACCCGTACTTCGCCGCCTCGAACACCTGGCGCGCAATCGGCTGGACACCCGTATCTTTCTACCCCTTCGCCATCGGCTTGAGCTTTTTTATGCCCAAGAACCTGGCCTTTTCGTGCTGGTTCTTCTTCCTATTCCGCAAAGCGCAGCAAGTAACCGCGGCAGGATTTGGCTACTCAGGGGGAGACCCGTGGTTTCCCTACATGAAGGAGCAGTCCTACGGCGCGCTCGTAGTGATTTTCGCCGCGTGCTTGTGGCGATCGCGAGGCTATCTGGCCGAGGTCTGGCGCTCCGCGATATCGGGCCGGGGAACGGTCGAAGACGGCGGTGTAAGCTATCGCCGGGCGTTCGCGGCGCTGATCGCCGGTTCGTCGATAGCGATCGCGTTCCTGACTCTCGCCGGCATGCAGGTCTGGCTGGCGGCGATCTACGTAGCGCTCTACCTGGCTTTCATCGGCGCTCTCGCGCGAATCCGAGCCGAACTCGGCCCCCCAACCCACGAATTCGGCATGGTCGGTCCGTCTCACATACTGATCGCCGCGCTTGGGACAAGCTTCCTCGGTTCGCATAACCTGACCGTCTTCTCGCTTCTCCACTTCCAGAATCGGATGCACCGTGGGATGCTTGCGCCGATCCAGGCGGAATCGCTCAAAATGGCGGGCGACAGCGGTCTGCAACTCAAGACAATGGTCACCGCGTTGGCGGTAGCGGCGGTTGTTGGAGTGTACGCCGCATTCTGGGCGTTGATTCATCTCGGATACGCGCGCACGTCCGCCACGCCGCATCCCGGCGCGCCGGGCTCGGCATTCGCGGCCGAACAGTATACGCTGTTGATGTCGTGGCTGAACAATCCGGTGGGATCGAACGCGGGAAGCATCACCGCAATCGGCGTTGGCGCGGGCTTCGCGATGATCCTCTCGCGCCTCTCCACGGCGATCTACGGGTTCCCATTCCACCCGGTCGGCTACGCGCTCGGAATGTCGTTTGGACTCGACTACATCTGGCTGCCGGTGATGATAAGCTGGCTTCTCAAGACGCTGACTCTTCGTTACTTCGGCCTTGGCGGCTACCGCCGCGCGGCGCCGTTCTTCGCGGGATTAATAGTAGGCGAGTTCACCGTGGGAGGACTGTGGAGTTTCGTGCGAGGAGTTTTGGGGGTACAGACATACTCGTTCTTTATATAGAGTCGGAGGAGTCGGGGGAATCGAGGGAATGGACGGAGTCGGAGGAGTCGGCGTCGCCCCCTCCCCGTTCAGGGGAGGGTTGGGGTGGGGTCCCTCTCAGTTCTCAACACCCATCACCCTATCTGATCCCCGTCACCCGCCCTGTCACCGCGTCGAGCAGCGTCGGACTGCCCGGCGTCAGCAAACCTTCCGCCTGGACGAAATCGCTCAGGCCGAAGGTATTGCCCGGCTCGATTACTCTGATGAGCTTGACTGAACCTGTGTTGTCCGTGGACCCGTCGTTGATGCTGATGCCGCCGCAGTCCTTCAGCAAAACCCGCCCCCAGAGCCTGAACGTGGCGGTACTGCTGATCCCCGCGATCAGCCCGTAATCGGCGGTCCGGTTGTTGATACCGTAGATGGGCCGCGCCGGGTCACGCCACGGCTCGAACTCGAAACCGCTGAGCACGACCTCAGCCTCCTGCCCATTGGCCGGCGCCAAGCCGTTGTTCAGCCAGAGGTTCAGGTGCAGTCTCTCGTCGGAGCTCGGCGGGACGTCCTGCGGACGTGGAAAAGTCCAACTGTCCACGGCGGTACACTGATTGGGCACGGCGCAGTGGCCTTCCACGCTCACAAAAGCGCAGTCATTTGGCCGCCAGGTGAAGCTGTGCGTCGAAGTCGCCGCGGAGGTCATCACGAACCTGTGCATATTGCCGGAAACGTCATACGGCTGAATGAGGAACTGCGCATTGTTGGAATTGGCCGGATCGCTCCACTTTGAGAACTCGATGTCGATCTCCCGGTGGGCGTAACTGCAACTGAAATCGCTCCAGGTAAACAGGCCCAGAACCACGTTCGGATCCATATTGTCGACCCGCGAATCGCAGTAGAAGCGATACGTTCCATAGCCGATCCGCGCGTCCGTGGAGACTTCCGCGCAATACCAGACGCCGCTCCTGTTGGCGATCTTCAGATGAAGCCTGCCGTTTGCGTCCACCCACGCGTTATCCGTGGAGTCGGAGAAGTAGTTCGAGCCTGGACCAACGAGTCCCACTCCGCTCGTCTTGACCAGCCAGTCATAACCCGACCACCGAAACTTGCGCTGGCCCGACCGGAGAACTCTGTCCGAGGCAACCGACGCCGAAACCAGCGACTCCGGGACGCATCCCGCGCCAAGAACGCACTGCGGGTAGCCGGCGGGATAGCTGGTCTTGGGGAACAAATACGCCTCGACCATCGTGGCCATGTTATCGATGCCCCCACTGCACATACTCGCCGACCAAGACCCGTCCGGATTGATAAGTATGTACCTCGGTTCGCAATACGGCTTCGACCAGAACCCCGATCCGGGCACGTATATCAGCATCGCAACGTAGTAATCCGCCGGCGCAACCCCCGACGTCGTGCCCTGGACCAACCCGCACGAGCCGAATCCGGGGGTCTGAGTGATCCTCAGCACCAGCACAGCCCCTGCGCCGGTTGTGCCGAGCATCGCCAGAGCCAAAATGGCGAACAAGCAGCCGACGGAAATCAAACGACGGATTTGGAAGCTCACGGCTTGGTCTCCTTGCAGCAATCGAGGCGTCGAAGCCCTCCTCAACCACTATACGCCGGCGCGGAGCGGAATGAAAGACTCCGGGAAGAAATCATGCCGGATTACGGCGCGGCCAGCAACGGTTTGATATCCTCCTGGCTTCGCAACCGCAGCAGCCGGTGCAGTTCCTCGCCGAGCTTTTCGCACGAGTTGTTCCCCGTGACCTGAACACACGCGCCCAAACCGGGGACTGCAACGCCAGCCGGAAGGATAACCTTCACTGTATAGTGGGAGCCATCGTCAACCCTGAACCATGTTGGCGTCTGCGGGGGCGTCACGGATTCCTGCTCCGCAACTCGGCCCCATACACGAACCAGCAAACCGATGTTATTCACTCCCGATCCGCCAATGACGCCGCCTTGAACCCCCATCGCCGCACCACCAAGCTTCTAAACGCTCATTCCCAGTGGGCCGAGCGGATCGGTCCTCGCGGCGGTTACCACAACCACGGGAGCGGATACTTCCCGTTCCCCAGAGGGTAGTGTGTCAACTGTCCCAATGGCGTTTACCACGCTTCTGTCTCGTGCCAGTCCGCCGACCGCTCCAGCCGGGATTGCCACCCTAATCCCGCTTATCTTGTCCTCGTCCTCGACATAGAGGAAACCGGAGAAGTCCGCGTCGGTTGATGTGGCAATCTTGCCTGTTAAGCTGACAAACGATCCATCTGGCAGCAGCTTTGCACTAGCTGCCCTTGCAACGACGGTCGGGGTCGGCACGTCGCTGGCCCAGAAACCGATCCAGTGAAAGAAGCTGGCATTCGCAGCGAAACCCGCTGCGCTCTGGGCTGTTGATGAGCCAATCTGGTGGGATCCGCCGGTCACATTACCGCCACCGGAGTTCACGGAATACCAGTCGATCTTGTAGCCCTCGGCAACGCAATGCACGGAGACCAAGAGGAACAAGAACGCAGCACACATACGGGCAGTGGTCGTTTTCAACGCACATTCCTCCCGCCTTTAAGCAGTCCAGGCAGGCCAACCGCCGTAGGCCCGGGCAGCCTCCCAAGCGCCTTTACCGCAGGTTGTCCGTAGAGATCAGGGTGCAAGTAGAAGCCACGCTCATTTGCCAGCTTGTCCTGCTCGACCACGATCGGGTGCTTCCGGGCGTACGCATCGTTTCGAACGCCAGTCACCTGCCACGAGACCTTCCCTCCCGGCTTGCCGCCCGCGATCTTGAACCTGTTGTCCTTGATTTCCTCCGCTACATAGAGGTTCGGCCCGGGCGCTCCTACCGCCGTAAGAGAGTAACGGAAGTCCTTGTTAAGGGCTTCGAAGTAGGACGGCAACTCCACCCACGACTCCCCACTCGCGTCTAGCACACTG
Organism: Armatimonadota bacterium; assembly: GCA_030649165.1. Taxonomy (GTDB): domain Bacteria; phylum Armatimonadota; class UBA5829; order UBA5829; family JAUSEB01; genus JAUSGG01. Next base: position 17,430 of record JAUSGG010000050.1, on the reverse strand, counting down.
TTGCCGCTGTACGCGTCGAGCATCTCGGGACTTTCGACACAGGAATGAAGGAGATACTTGTTAGCCGGATCCAGCGGATGATCTATCCTGAAATACTTTGCGCCGCTGACGCTCAAATCGCCAGTCACGACAACCTTACCTTGGAAATTTGCGGCGCCCAAGCCCCCGGCGCCAGCCGAGGCTGAAAGCCCGTAGTTAGGGGTGCCCAGGTGGCCTTCGGTGCCGGACGCAAAGTTCACGCCGTAAACACCCGAGTAGGAATTGCCGAGAGTTCCGTGGGTGCTTGCGCCGAAATTATCCGCAAGTACGCCATGGCCCTCAAACCCGAGCACTGCCCACGTTCCGAATGCTTCATTATGGAATAGGCCGGGAAAACCACTGCCCTGATTGACGATCTCGAACACCGCCTTGTCGGATGGGATTCCGTTGCCCTGATTGACGATCTGGAAGACCGTGTCCGCACCGGATACGGTCTTGGCAAAGGGAAAACTGAGATCGATAGCCAAGGAAGCCAAGTACGCCCGCGATGCATAGTCGGCCCACAGAGCGTACGGTACTGACGACCATTTCACCCGTGGCGACAACACCGTGCCTCCTACTGACGTCTCCAGCCACACGTCAGTTCTTCCCAGGATTACTGACGACGTAAGGGGCGGAGAAGTCCCCTCTATCGTCGTCGCAAAAAGGCCGCCACCGGTAGTGATGCTCTGCGTTGACGATGTCCAAAACGGCGAACCACCACTTGAAGTGTCGTAGAGCTTGAACTGGATCTGATATGCGCCGCTAAGCGGTTGTCCGGCCGTATCCGTCAGCTTCCCTTGATAGCTGATGCTGGCAGGCACCCATTGCGCCAGGGCCGGGACCGATGCCAATATTAGCAATAAGCCGGCGAGCGGGAGGAGCAATAAATGGTTGGCGCAAACTGTTGATAGCAGACTCCTCATTATCCTTCCTCCTCTTTGCGGATATGGTCCAAAAACATGGAAAACCGACGCGCGAGCACACGCTCGTGGTCGGTTTCACCATTAGCTCCGCGCCGTTCGGGTGACCAGGGTGTTGTCGGAACGGCGTTTCAACGCTTCCACGCAAATGAACAACTATTTTTTTTAGAAACACTCAACCGTAACAAGAACCAGGCAGCCTGTCAACTGGTATAAATACCTACTTTTGGCAAACCTACGGCGGCCGCAAATACCTGTGCTTGCCCTCAACCACGAGCACTATCTCGCCTCTTCCCAGCATCCTGCGGGCCGGTGGGGCAACAGTTCAGTCTTCTGGGCATCGTCATTTCGAGCAACCGACCCCGCGGGCGGGGTTATTTCGGAAAGAAAGCGGCCTATGTGGACTGCGGCGATTCATCGCCGCTTTGTCGCCACCCATTCTAACCGGCTCAATCGCCGGGACAGCGGTCGCGGGACTGCCCAAGCCGGTCAAAGCGGCAAGAAGTTCCCGCGGTCCAAATCCGAGTGCTTTCTTAGGAGCGGAGCGCCAGCGGAGTCGAGAAATCTGCTTTTGCTGTGGTAAGTTCCGGAAAAAGCAGATTCCTCGTCGTTCCTCCTCGGAATGACGTCCTCCGGAGCTTCTTTTGGCATACGGTCGGAATGACATTCCCGCGAAACTGAACTGACTCCCGTGGGATGGCGTGTGGCGACGGGGCGGTGTGATTCCGTCCGGACCCGTTTGCGGGCAGCGCCAGGCAAGAGGGCAGCCGGGTGGTCCGCGGCCGGAGCCGATGCCGCCGGACCCCGCAGGGTGACGCGCGCGCTCAGATCATTGAACCTTCTGCAACAGGCCCGGCTCGCTCATCAGAACCGGCGGGTTACCGCTCGCGTCCAGAATCCCCGTCGCCGCGGCGTAGTCGCCGGTTTGGAGCGAGTGACCCGGAGCGACGACTCGAACCGGACCCGAGCCGTCGTTCAGCTCGAAGCTGTCGGCGTCGAGCCTGTTCACCCGACCGAGTAACCTGAACGCAAACCGGTCGGAATACAAACCCACCATCGCGTTGCCAACCAGCTTGTTTGGCAACCCGCATATACGCAACTGGGACGAGCTCTCAATGTTGGACCAGTTACTCAGGACTATGGTCGGGTCGGATGCCACGTACGCGATCTGCCAATCGCTCAGCTTTGGCGTGTTAGAGCTGTTGGTTGTGGACAGGTTGGCCCGCAGCTTGATAGACGAAGCCGTCACGCCGGCGGCGTCGAGGTCCGCGCCGGACGCCACATCCTCAAGCAAAGGCGCTCCCGTGGCTCCATCCAGCACGTCCACGGTCAGAGCCGTCCCCGCTGCTGACGTGTCCCTTGTGTAGTTCAACGCTCCCCATTTGGCAAACGGGCTTGGCGTGATCTGGACCGACGTGATATTGCCCGCCGGCAGGTACGCCGAGTTGTCTTCGCTGGTGAGGCGGTAGTAGTAGCACAAAGTGGCGTTGGTTCCGATGAGCGTGGAGGGCGCGGGGTAGCCGGCGCCGGTGTAGGCGGCGACCGAATTGCCAAACGCGACCGCCACCGGGTGCGCGCTTCCTGAGTAGTAAGTCACGCTTCCCTGCCATGCCGCGCCGATCAGGTAGTACTTTCCTGCCTGGAGGGCAACAGAGATTGGGCCTGAACTGTAGAACTTAGCGCCTGTGCCGGAGGACGCCACCGTGCTAGAGTGCAACTGGCTGTACGTCCCTGATTGAGTCGCGGATTCGTACACGACGAACTGCAGTTGCGTAGAGGTTATATTGAGGTATATCTCTATCTGAGTTAACGTACGGCTGCTGGTGCAGTTGAAACAGTTCAGCCTGTACCGAAGACTGCCGGAATACGGAACGGTCGAGCTGCCGATCACGTTGCTCACAGGCGGCCCGCCGCTGCCTGCCAGCGTCACGTCACCCGGACTTGCGCTCGTGCTGACGTTGTTTCTCGTGTCAGTGTCGAAATCGGCCTGGCTCGTCTGGCTCCAACTGCCAGACGCAGCCGGGCAGAGTTCGTAGCCTGACCTCACACGGAAGTAGTAATCGGTTCCGCGCATCAGTCTTGCAGGGGGCAGCAGCAGTTCTGCAAAGGTATGACAGTCCGGCGGACGCGGCTGCCATCCGGTATCCTGATCGACGCCGGCGAAACCCGCGTCACGCGAGCACTGCCCCTGGTACAGGGTTGCGGCAGGATCGGCGCCGGTCCAGCATATCTGATTGGTGTCGCCTGGAGTGCGCACGGGTTCCGGGCTCAGGATGGGCGCGGCCAGGCCCGTGGTCAGTATCTTCGTACCGCAGTCGGCTGAGGGCGGAGCAGCCTCCGGGTTTCCCGCCCTGTCTGTCGCGAGCGTGTAGAACTCATACTCTCCATCACCACCGGCGGTATTACTGTCGAACGGCACGGGCGACGACGGGTAGCTGCCTGGGTATTGGACCCAGGCCCCCCAGGCGCCTCCCGACAACGGTCGACTCCGATACCACAGGCCCACAGCCCCCATGCCCGCGCATCCGGTGTCGCTTACCACAAAGGGCACGTCGAATGCAGGCGAGGTGTAGCCGCAGTCGATCGAACCCGCCGCCGACACCGGCGCTGACGTATCGACGCAAATCGGTAGGCCCTCGGAAGCAGCCGACTGATTTCCCGCGGCGTCCGTCGCGGTAGCTGTTACGGTGGTCGTACCGGCGCTCAGGCTGATGTTGACGCTGTAGGCCCCGCCGGTCGCGGTTCCTGATCCGAGCGGGGTAGGCCCCCCGTTCCATATCTTCACCGTAGAGCCTGCCTCGGCGGTTCCGGCGAGCGTGAGACCGGTGGTATTGCGAGTGCAGTCATCCGAATTGGATTCGCCGGTGTCGTCCGACGGGTCCAAATCCGGTTTGCTGGGAGCGACCGGCGTATCCGTGTCGATCACGATGTCCTTGTTATCGCTCAGGGAATTAGGGCCACCTGGAGCCGGTAATGTCAGGTTGGCGTTGTTTCCCGCGGCGTCACGTATCGTGCCTCCATTCAGCTCAAGCGCGTTGATGCTTGTGTAGTCCAGATCGGGAGAGACGTCGCCGGCTTGCACTGTATACGTAAAGGTCAATGTGCTGCTGGCGCTGCCTGAGGAGTAGTTCGCCTTCCGTTTGATGGCCCCAGTCTCCAATTCCAGTCGCGGCGCCCCGGTGATCACGGTTACGTAAACGACTTCGCTGAACGTCACCTGAATTGAGATCACATCCAGCGCGTTATAAGCGCCATTCAGTGTAGAGCTGGTTACGTTGGTCACGGTGCACGCGGTTCTATCGATCTTGTAAGTCTGGCCGGTCGTATAGGTTGAGTTGTAGTCGTTATTCCCACAGTCGTAAATGGTGGCGGAGGGCGGCACATCCAGGGCGAGTTCCCCGTCTCCCGATCCCGTGTCAACCGTTACATCATACACCGTGGAGCTGACCGGACTGACCGAGACTATGTGAGCTCCCGATATCGGCCCCAAGACCACTCTGAGGGCGAAATCCCACGGTTCCACGGTGTCCACACCGGTCACCGCTTCGTTGAACGTTACTCGCCAAACGACCGACTGCAGGTTCGTACTCTGACCGGACGGGTTCAAGCGATTCACGCTAACCGTTGGCGCCGACGTGTCGATGACGATCGCGTTGTTGTAGCACAGCGAACCGGAGAGTCCCGGGATTGGCAGCGTAAGGCTGGCGTTCGCGCCCGCGCAGTCCGTAATGGTCCCGCCGTTCAGCGTCAGCGAACCTGTGGTCTTGTAGCAAAGGTCAGAGGCGGTATCACCCGCCTGTACCGTGTAACGGAAGGTCAGCGTGTCCCCGCTTCCTGAAACGCAGTTTGCCATTCGGTCGCTCGCCCCGGTTTCCAATTCCAATTGCGGCGCGCCCGTGAAGCACACGGCCTGGCTGAAGGTGACAGTTATGTCGATGTTGGAGCCCGGCCCGTAGCAGCCATTCGTTGCGCTGGTTACGTTGGTCACGCGAGGAACGCACTGCCCAGTTGTCATCAGCAAGCACCAGGATTGCAGTGTGCCGGTGTCTGACGCCGTGTCATCTGTTATTTCGAGCGTCCACTGCCCCGCGGCCGGTTTCCCATCAAACGATGAAAGTGTGCCCTCCGGGCGATAGGTTCCGGTAAATGGGGCGGTCCCCAAGGTAATGCTGGTGGCGGCTTCGTCGTCCAACACGGTGTCCGTGAAGTTGTCCCCAGAGACGCCGACATCGGTGAACAACTCGACTCTTGTTCCGTCCGGATGTATGAGGTAGACGTCCAAATCCGAATCCCAAGTATGAATGATCTTCAGCTTGACGTTCAAATCCTGTATGCAATCGGGATCCGATATTGTGAGGGTAGAGGTCACCGTGCTCAGATCGGGGATCGACTTGGGAACATCGGTGGAGCACTGCCAGTCGGGCAAGGTGCCAAGCGTAAGGGCACCATAAAGATTGAGACGCCCATCGGTTTGGCATTTACCGTCTAGTGCAGGTATGGGATCGGTAGTGGTTAGGAGCCGGGCGGTCAGCTGGCTGTAGGTGTCCCCCGGGTACGCCGCAGCCAGTAGAGCCAGTGCGCCGGAAACGTGGGGCGCGGCCATTGACGTGCCTGATTTCACGCCGTAGGCCGAGTCTGAAGTGTTCACAGCAGACGTAATACTGGCACCGGGAGCGCCCAGATCAACTGAGTTGAGGCCGTAGTTGGAGAAGCTTGCCAATCCGTCGTTCCTGTCGGTAGCAGCGACCGATACGATGTTGTCAAGATCATAGCTGGCGGGATATTCGGGAACGATGTCGTTGTTGTCGCCGATCTGATCGGAACCGCCATTACCTGCGGCCGCAACGAAAATGATGCCTGCGTCTCGGGCGGCTGCAATTGCATCGTACAAAGACTGGTTGTAATTAGGTCCGCCCCAACTGGCGTTAATGATGTGAGCGCCTTTCGAAATGGCATAGTCTATGCACTCTATTTCGTCGGAGGTGTACCCGCTGCCACCGCTGTCCGCAAACTTACAGGCCATAATCTTGACCCTCCAGGCGACTCCGGCAACGCCCTTGCTATTGTTGCCAACGGCGCCGATGGTCCCCGAAACATGCGTGCCGTGGCCGTTATCGTCATTTGGGTTTCCTGAGGCTGTGATGGCGTTGATACCATAGACGTCGTCCACATAGACGTTTCCGTCGTCGTCTATGCCGTTTCCGGGTGTCTCTCCAGGATTGGACCACATATTGGCAGCAAGGTCCTCATGCGTGTAGCGCGCGCCGGTGTCGATGACAGCCACGATCACAGTCGGAGCGTCGTGGATGATATCCCAGCCCTCCGGCGCGTCAATGTCGGCGTCCGCCGTTCCCCCGTTCTGCCCGGTGTTGTTCAGGCTCCAGAGCGTGCCGTCAACGTACTTAGGATCATTTGGCTCGGTCGCACAAGTACTCACGATGTAGTCCGGCTCCGCGTATTCAACCAATCCGCTCTTGTTGTACTTGTCGATGAGGTCCAGAACACCAGCGCCTTTCGGCAGTTCGATAACCTGCAGGTTACCGATCCTGGCAAAGATCCGCCGAACCCTGACGCCGTGCTGACCGTGCAACTCCTCAAGCCGGAACAGAGCCAGTCCCCGCTTGGGCTTCACGAGGATTCGGTCCGGGCGATACTGTGGTTGCGCTGGAACACCCGCTTCCTGGTCGAGTATAGCGAAGGATGCGCAGCACGAGATGAGGAATAAGACGAATACTACAAAGCCTGAGATCACAAAGTGAGACGGTCGTTTCATGTCAGCCCCCCAAAGCACTCAAGTGCAGTAGAACAAGCATCGACATTTGGTCCGGTTCAGAACAAATGCAAGAACCGACGCGCGAGCACACGCTCGTGGTCGGTTTCACCACTAGCTCCGCGCCGTTCGGGTGACCAGAGTGTTGCCGGAACGGCGTTTCAACGCTTCCACGCAAATGAACAACTATGTTTTCCAGAAACACTCAACTGTAACAATAACCAGGCTGCCTGTCAACTGGCAAAACTACCTGCTTTTGGCAAACCTACGGCGGCCAGAGATACCTGTACTTCCCCTTATCCACGAACCACTCCCTGGCCTCTTCCCAGCTTACCCGCGGATAAGCACGTGACCATCGCAGTAGGGGTTGAGTATGTTTTCGTTGTTGTTACAGGGTCAAGGCGTCGCCAGCAACGGCTTGATATCTTCCTGGCTCCTCACGCGCAACAGCCGGTGGAGTTCCGCGCCGACGTTTTCGCAGGATGATATGCCAGTGACCGCGACGTATTGCCAAGCCGCGTCTATGGTGACGCCGGAGGGAACGAGGCACTTCACGTTGACGCCGGAGCCGTCGTCGATAGTGAACCAGGTTGGGGCATCCGGCGGGGTGACCGGCTCGATCTCGGCGACTCGGCCAATGGCGCACACCAGCAGACCTATGTTGTTGGGGCCGATTCCCGCCATCACTCCGGGAGAGTTGGCGTTGAGAGCAGCGCCCCCAACAGAAGCGTTGGTCAGAACCACGGGATAAGGACCGCCGGGGCCTGGAGTCGTCTTGATGACTCCGTTGCCCGTGCAGTCTATGAATCTCTCTGAGCCGGAACCTCCCATGAAGCCTGCCACATCCACCTCATCTCCGGGAGACACCGTGGCAGGGGAGATCACTTTGATCCCACTGTAGCCGATCGGCGGCTCCTGGATGTAGAAGTATCCGGGGAAGGCCGCTGAGACCAACTTGCCTCTGAGGGCCTTGATCGTGCCGGATGTCCCGTCAGCAAGTTCCTTTGCCGCCGGTATTGTGGCGATTCCGGGGGCCACCTTTATGCCGTTGGCCGTAGTTGTCGGCCCGAAGTTCGCATACATAGCGCACCGGCCGCTTATATAATAGGTGGTAGTGGTCTGGGTGAGACTCAGGCCAGTGGCCGTGTAGTCCGTGGAGGCCCCGCAGCTTGTCCAGCCTCGTATCTGAGTCCCGCCGGAGGTCGTTCCTATAGCGTATTGGTATTCGCCGGCCCCGGCCACCGGGGCGAAGCCGAAGTGAAGCTTGTCAAGGCTCGGGCTCCAGGCGCCGTCGTCGGTCACGCTGGAGATAGTAAGCTTCGGCTCGAACCGAACGTTGTCGATATAAGCCTTTTGCGGCGTAAGGTTCGTATTCCTATCGCTCGATATTATCACCCTTGAGACGTTGGTCGCCGTGCCTTTCCAGGCATAGTTGGTCCCCCTCGGCGAGCCATCGAGCCAGAAGTCCATCTTCTTCGTGTCTATGTTGAAGCCGATCTTGACGTTATACCAGCTCAGATTGGCCACCGAAGTCGTCAGGACGGCAAGGGTTCCGGAGCCGTACTCGGCAAACAGTCTTCCCTTCTGGATGTGCACCCTGGCTATCTCTGTGGGGGAATCGGAGCCATATACGCTGACGTAACCTAAGAGCTGGCCTGTCGTTCCGGCTGCGTCCTGGGCCACATCAAAGCTGAAGTAACAGTATCCGCCGGTCTTGAAGGTGAAACCGATAAGGTTCCCCACGGAGGCGCCCTGAGCGACGGTGTCAAGGAGAGCAGCCTTGCCCGTTCCGCCCCTGGCGTACGCAGACTGCACCTGGCCGCTGATTCCGCCAACCGTGGTCCAGTCGCCCTGCCCTCCGAGATCACCGTCGTTGTGCCCGTCGAAGGTCTCATTGAGCCAGTCCGGCTGAAAATGCGGAGTAGCCGACGCCAACGCCGCCGGAGAGTAATTGGGCGCTCCATCAAATGCGAAAGCGGCATAATAGTAAGGTGTGCCGTTCGTAAGGCCGCCATGCACGCAGCCCGTTCCCGTGCCGCTGTAGACCAGTGTTCCATCGGTCGGGCCGGTGAGATAGCCGGTGGTCTTGCACATTACCCTCGCCCCGGCGAAGTCCGGCTCAGTGGGGTTGGTCCAGGAAAGGCCGACTTGCCGGCTGCCGGGGAACGCCACGAAATTCGTGATCGGGCCGGGCGCAATCGGCGTATTGCTCCAGCGGACCCTCACCATGTTGTTCGCCAGCCAGCCCGATAGCTCGACGGTGTACCAGTAGTAGCCGTTGAATATCCAGCTTCTTCCGGCGTAGGGCGGATCGAAGTCCATCCCGTTGGCAAACGGCCTGTTATCCTGCGCTTCGATCCAACCGGCGTAGAAACTGCCGTCATCGATCTCCAAGTCGAGGGATCTGATGTCCACATCCATCCACTGGCCGGATTGCGCAATACTTGCGTTGACCGTACCCAACAAGGTCCCGGGCACGCCACCGGGCGCGTCGTCGTCCCATATCTTAACGGGTACCGTACCGCCGCCGATCATTTTCAAACGGATCGCGCTCAGGTAACAGGGATAGCTGTCAGGAGTGAAGCGCACGGCCATGCCGCCACTCGCCAAGCCGTAGTTCATATTAAGATCGCTGCCGTCATCATCATAGGCCATCTGCCCAACGGCGACGGACTGATAGAGCAGACAAGTGCGCGAATAGGCATACGGTCCTGACGCGTTGATCTGTAAGGAGAAGTAGATGGTGCGCGTCTCGGGGCAGTTCGACGCAACCGAGATCACGAACATATCGGAATCATTGTTCACCGTACTGCCATAGCTCGCGGACGGGAAAGCGGCATTGCCTTTTTGTACCTGCACATAGGGATCCGTGCAGGTGAGCGCGGCGCTCACATCGGCAGCGTTGGCCCACGAATTGGTCAACGTAACCGCCACGCTTACGGTCTCACCCGGGTCGATCCTGCCGTTGGCGTTTCCGCTGGAGTCATCGATACGGATATTGCCGGGGAGGCACTGCAGCCCCCCCATGCCGTGGTTGCCGAACGCCGTGAATATGGTCTGGGCGTGAGGAGAGCCGTTTGAGGGATCGGCGTCGCCATAGCGGGTGTCATCCTCTACTATGATCGCGGCCAGCGTTTCCTCAAAACTCGCCGGGTGGTCGTACCGGGCGAAGTGGACCAGTTCGTCCATGGTCGTGCCCAAGGTCTGCCGGGCTTCCCACAGGGAACCGCTGAACATCTGGCTGTCGCCGTGCACCTCATTGACCCAGTCACTTTCACGCCGGTAGTTGTTCACCAGGTTGCGGAAGCCGCTGGGCTGGCCAATGAGGAGGCCTCCATCTCCCAAGAGAGGGTTCTGGCTAACGCTCAGGCGACATCCGAAGTAGTCGCTCCAGCCCTCGTTCAGCGCTCCCGATTCCATGGCGTAGGGGAAATAGACCCCGGAGTAGATTTTGTCCGTCACGCCGTGCGTATACTCGTGGTAGATGACGTCCGAGTAGAGGCCAAAGTCACCGTAGTAGACGCCGTCCCCCTGCCCCAGGGTTATTCCCAGGCCGTCCCAATATGCGTTATTGTAGCCCGCCAACGAAACACGGACGGGCATGGCGTAGTCCAGACCGGTGAAACCCGGGTCAAGCAAGGAGTAGTACTCTCGCACGAGATTCATATGCCAGTACGCGCTGGGCTCGACGATTCGAGCATAGCGAGTGGAATTCCAGACGACGTTCACGGTATCGTTCGGTCCAACGCCCTGCTGCTCGAAAACGGAAGCGATACCGTTTCCAGGAGTGACAACGCAATATAATCCTTTCAGTTTTGCGTTCACAGCGCAAGGATCTGTCGGAGCAGTCAGTGAATAAGCGCCGCTTGGACTCGTGTAAGTCGACGCCGCGGCAAAGCCCGGGGCCTCCGCGGTCACCATCTCGTCGGCCAATGGGCCGACCTGCGTGGCATCCGACGCAAATTCCGGCTTATAGTCGCCACTTGCCGTGCCGGTGATTTCGTACCAGAGGGCATCCCACTTCCTCAAGACCGTCCACGTGTGGGCGTCGATCAGGTACTCCAGCTTTTGCTGCGCCTCCGGCTTCGCAATCTGTACGCGCCAGCACAGCAGATAGTCATATCCGGTGACCAGCCTGATCGGCAATATGCACAATTCCGGATCGCCCAACCGACCAAACTTCGCGGACTTGCCAGCGTCGTTCACGGCAATATCGACGGCTTGTCGGCCATCCAGCGACGGCGACGTGTCGGTGGAGACGCCGGGGAAGACGGCGGAGCCAAACATCACCAGTCGGTCATCCTTGGTGAAGGACATCTTCACGTTGCCGCCGAAGACGGGCACGCCGTTGTAGTGTTGCTGGAACGATACGCGCCATCGGCCTCCGTCTCTGCCGGAGGCGGCTATTTTCAGGCTGGACGCATCGATCTTGAACAGGCTCCTGTTGGCTTGGACGAAGGAGCGGCAAGCCGATTCGACGTTTTCCTTGCCGAGCTTTCCGAAACCGGCGATGGAAACCGGTTTGCCGAAGGCGATGCCGGGGGTCTGAGTGTCCGCGTTCCACTGAACCGACCAGTTAGCGCCCGCGGCGGCGAGAAAACCCTGCCATCCGCTGTCCAATGCCGCCGCGGCTGCGGCGTTCGGGGGATTGCCAGGCCGCATCGGGCTTACCGCATAGGCTCCCGCGATTGGAGCGCTGACGGGCGGTTTGGTCTCATCTACGAAGCTTCCCCGGACGGGCGCGTCCGTGACAAATGAAGAGGCCGGCGCGGAAGCGATGAGAGACAAGATCGCGAACACCAAGAATCGTGGAATCTGCATATCCTCTCTCACCCGTTCCCGCCGAGTTTGCTCGACATCTCTGTTCCGACCCGTCCAAAACAGCTCTTGCGGTCAGTCAGAAACTACAACTCATCCGCCTCGGACTGAGTGTACCCTACCCTTCCCCCGCAAAGCTGTCAATGGGAGTTCTCTTTCGTTTTCCGCTATTTGGGTGATCTGAGGGTGAAACAGCGGAGAAAACCGGTATTTCTACCAGGAAGGCAGAGCTCCTACGGCGGGCAGAGGTAACGATACTATCTGCTTGTCCACGTAGCACTCGCGGGCCTCTTCCCAGCTTACCTGCGGGTACGTGGAACGGCGCTTGCCCGGCGGGCGGGCCCGCACGTGACCGTCGCAGTACAGGTAGTCAAGTACGTTTTCGTTATTGCTCGGCTATCGGCAGGTAGCACGTTGGGAGCGGGGGCCTGCTCCATCAACTTGCACCAATAGTTCTAGGAGATTCCTGAAGAACTCGGCAGTGCCCCAAAATGGCCCTTCTTGAGGGGTCTTCTGAGTCGTTTTTTCGTCCAGAGGCCCCTGTCCGGTCGTTCTGGAGCCTCGTTATTTTGGGCATTTTTGTGGGTTCTCAAAAACGCCCTTTGTTCAGGGGACTCCTAGACATTCAAACCTTTCGTGGCCGCGGGCAAGATTCCATGCAGCTCTACCTCAGCCTCACCCAATTCGCGTACTGAGAGGCTGCGTCGCGGAAGCTGTAGTCGGCGTTCAGGCTCCAGAACAGGATCCCCGCATAACCGTTCCTGGATGCCGTGTTGAGCTTGGCCGTCACAGTGGTAGGCTGGCACTCGCCGACCAGGACGGGTTTCTGCAGGCCGAGCTGGCTGGCCGGGTAGTCGAATGGATGCTCGCCTTCCATGCCGTCGTAGTGATGGTACTGATGTATATCAAGCGGGAAGGTATTCCAACTCTGCAGGTCCCCTCGGTTGCGGCAGCCCAATGTGGTCCTGGCCCCCGAATCCTCCGCGTGGATCATGTCGGCGAAATCCTGCACGAATAGCTCCAGGTCGGTTCGGGTTACGGCCGAGGCGTATTCCGGCTCGTTCATAATGTCATACGCGTACACGGCCTTGCGGCCCCCGTATCTGGTGATCAGAGACCGGAAGAGATCGCGAAGCGCCGCGCGTTTCTGAGGCGACGAGATCAGGTCCGGGCGCTCCCCAACGGGCGCGCCTTGCTCGAAGTACACGCCGTCGGCGATAGTGTAATCGAAGAGGACAGGGATAAGTCGCAAACCATTGGCCTCAGCCGCGCTCACCAGCGCGTCGAAATCCGCCAGGGCATACTGGTCGAAGCCAAGTGGGTTGCCCGACGGATCGAAGTTCACACCGCTGCGCAGGTCGCAGAAGGTGAATACGCGCACCAGCCGCGCCTCATTGTCTGCCAGAAAGCGCAGGTCCTCCTGAAGGCGAGTTTGATTATTGGAGAATCCTCCGGGCGCTCCACCCCAGGGGTTGCGCCCGACGTCCCACCCGTAGTTTATCCACGGCAGGTTGGCCCCGCTGTGCGCCGTGAAATCATTGGCCAAGACGATCGCGCTCCCGAGCCAACCCTCCGCGTCGCCGTCCCACCACTTCGTATGTGGGCTGCAGGGGGTAGCGAAGTCCTTCGACAGCAGGTCGGCGCTTATCACGGTCCCCACCAGGGGCACTACGTGAACCTCACTCCACGGCACAGACATTTCGACCGTGTAGCCGGTTGCAGTGGCGCAAGTCGCGCCACCCTTGAGGAACGCAGCCGTCTCACCCTTGCCCAATGGCTTGGACGAGCCGCCCTCGCATGGTCCCTGACGGGATTCGCGGGCGAAGGCCGCCAGATCGGTTCGGACGTCGATAGGGGCACCGCCCCAGAGCCACACGGAAACCGAATCGCTGTCCCAACTGCACTGGGGATCAACCTCGACGTTCGCGTCCGTAACGTCGAAGGCGGCGTAGAGGAAGTCGGCATTCCATAAGAACTTCGCCTTGGCGATCGTCCCTGTTTCAGAATGCGCGGCGAACTGTTTCCAGTCCACATTCGCCCAGTCGCCCTCGTCAAGCTTGCCGTCGATGTCGATGCCTGCCGTCGCCCTCTGCGCCTCTATAGCCGGATCCTGTGGAATGACTGCCCTGCCGGGGCTGTAGTCCCAGACGATGGAGCCGGGCGCCGAGCAGTCTGAAACAATCGCCTTGCCGTAGATGTGGTAGCCGCCACGCCGCAGGGCCGCGAGATTCACCGTGGTCGACCCGCCGCCTCCCGCCTGCACGACTCCCTCACCCACCGGCGTGCCGTCCAAGCCTCGATCGTCGACGTCGGCGAACAATGAGATTCTGTCGTCAGTCTGCAGGTTGCTCCTCCACGTGACAATGCAGTTCTCCGGATTTTCGAGCAGCACTCCGCCGTAGCCTGGTGTTTCGATAATCAGCCAAGGCCGCTCGGGACCGGGACACTCGAGCGCCGTCTCGAAACTCGCCGACTGCGATTGGCCGTCCCCGACAACGCGGACTCTGTAGGCGGCGCCCGGCCAAAGGTCGCTAAGCACGACCCGATGGGACTTGGCAGGCGCCGCATCTTCCACCCTCCGATGGTCTACAATCCCGAACGTTCCTTCTGCCTTGTCGTAGAGCATGAAGTAAGAGAAGCCGTCGGTCGGGTTGGAAACGCTGAGGTAGTCCGCCAGGTATTGCGCCGCCTGAATCTTTGTGTTGCGGTCGGAGACAATCCCTGACCAGTGCTCGAGCTGATCGGAAAAACCTACACCGTCCATGGCCAGCGCCCCCGCAGGGGAGTGATATGGCCAGTTGGTCCGGCGCGCCTTTTCGAGCCAATAGTCCATCTGATCCGAGCCGATCACCACGTTTGCCGGGTCCACTGCGATGCTGGGGCCGTCTCCCGGACCCGCAGCCGAGCCGCAGGAAACCACAGCCATCCCGCTGGCGAAAGGCGAGGAGTTGCATCTCCCCGAATATGCCACAAGCGCAACACCGTCCAGGGGGTCCCTGTCCGGATCATCAAGGGGGATCATCAACGGCGCGGCGGGTATGTTGTCGCAAACCGAGTAGTGAAGAACCGCTCGGACCTTGGCGCCCGGATGGGCTTCCTTGATCTTGCGGCACAGGAATTGGGCGTAGTTCTGCTGTTGAGCCGCCAGCGGGAAGTCGAAAGGCAGGTGTGATTTTACCATCAGGTCGTCCAGCGGCATGTTGATGAGGTAGCACAACAGCCGGTCCGGGAAGGTATTTCGGAACATCTGAAAGGTGGCCGCATAGTGGTCCGCAATTCGGGTGGCATCGCTGTCGTTGCCACAGGTAAAGGCAAAGGTCTCGCGGTCATACCATTCCAGCCTGGCGATAATCTTCAGGTCAGGTTCACATCCGGCCAGCAGATGCATCTGGAGATTGCTGTGGCAGCCCCTGTCATCTGCTTTCAGGAGCGCGTCTCCCTGCAAGCCATAGAGGTTGATCGCATTCGCGTTCGTCGCCCTGATGTCGGCCAGATCCTGGTCTATGAGGTCGGCGGATAGGAACTTGTGTTCCTCCGGCACATAGCAGATCGCCTGGACATACGATGCGGAGTCTCTTTGCCCCTTGAACACGCGGACAATGCCTCGAACATCGAGTACTGAACTGGTGTCAACATCGGTTTGCCACGTAACCTCTGCCTCAGTCGGCAACGTGACGTCGGCCCGCAGATCGGAGACGGGGGCGCCTGTGCCCTCGACGACGCGGGTGCGAAGCTCACGTACGGCCACAGGTTGGTCGCCGTGCGTCAATGGCGTCGATGTCGTGCTTGCGCCGACTGTCGCGACGACCGCCGTCATATCGCCGACCGAATGCCCGGGGGCGACCGGGGATACGCGCACCCCCGTATATAAAGAGCCGTCTCGGAGGGCTGATCCGTCATCCAGATAGAAGAAGCCCGGAGCAGTCGACTCAATGAAGGTCACCTTGCCCCAGGTCTTGACAAGCAACCCGACGTTGTTGACTCCGGCGGAGTACCTGGGTGGATCGACGGCGTCAAGCACACCCGGCTGCTTGCCGAAAGGGCCTCCTCCGATGAAGCGATTGGATATTCCCACGGGGGCAACCGTCGTGGTTTGGCCGGTTGCAGAGACCAAGTTGGCCAATATGCACACCTCTGCGCCGTTCGTAGCGGTGATCCCGGCAACATTCACGACGTCGCCGGCGCGAAAAAGGCGTTCGACTCGCGGCGCGGAGGATGGCGGCGGAAGTGTCAGAATGCCCGCCGGCGCATATCTGTCCTGCACATAGAAGCCGTCCGTTGGCGCTATCTGCGAGGTTGTGACCACCTTGTCCGTCAAAACCACGTATGTTCCAAACGCAGCCCCTTTGGCGTTGGGGATGCTCATGGGAGTAGGAAGACTAAGATAGCCGGTAGGGCTACTGGGCGAGGTCGCTACGATGTCGCGCCAGAAAGCTTCCGACGGATCATCAGCCGCTTCTGTAGGGGCCACGAACAAGACGAGGCAGGTGAGGATCACACAGTACAACTTGGCCATTGCGGTTCACCCTCCCTGAGCAGGTTGTTCTTAATGTACACGGACTAAGAAAGCCTGTCAATGATTGGGAATATGCGTGACGCGCTACAACAGGTCGGATGCCAGGACTACTTCAGCCAGCCGCTGTTGTCGCAGATGAATGCGTTGAGCTCCTGTGTTCGCGCCCGGCCCCCCCGCAGGCAGGTGACCTCGTCCTGAGGAACATGGGTTTGCCTCTGACGGCCCATTGCCGGAACGACGTTTAATCGCAGCCACGTTTGAGTTCACGGTTATCAGTTGTCGGTTTGGCGGTTCCCAAATCAACACATCTTTGCACAAGCCAGGCGGGCTGTCAACTGGCAAAACTACCTGGTTTTAGCAGAGCTACGGCGGCCAGAGGTAGCGGTACTTCCCCTTATCCACATACCACTCTCTGGCCTCATCCCAACTCACCTGTGGATAGGTCGAACTATGCTTCCCCGGCGGGCGGGCTTTAACGTGACCGTCACAATAGAGGTAGTTGTTAACATCTTCGTGCCAGGGCGTTTCGCCATCGGGGAAACTGGGCGCCGGGCCGTTGTACCAGCCTTTCACGCAGGTCCAATCTCCGCACCTGTAAACATATATCCCGGCTGTCTGGTACTCCGGGACGGTTGACGGCGTCGGCTTGATCACCAACGCGCCTTCATAGAGAAGAATCGTTGACTTGGGCGAGGGAACGGCGTCCTGCCGGATCGGCTCCTTGATGCGAATGCCGGTCGGGTAGGCGACGTCGGAGGGCGTGCGAAGGTAACTGTTCATAGAGTAGCTTCTGACCGGAAACGGAGAGCCCCAATGCTTGAGGTAAGGACAGCACCAGATCGTGTTGAACCCGCCCGCCCTGTTGCCCGCGTAGCGGGTAAGACCACCCCATCCGGATTGCGACCAGTAGTTGCGCTCGCCCGTGAGGCCGCCGGGCGATGGGTAGAGCCCGTCCCACTCCGAGCAGTACATGCCGAAGGCTACACCGAGCTGCCGCATATTAGACGCGCACTTCACCCGCTGCGCCATGCCCTTCGCCCTGGAGAAGATCGGAAAGAGGATTGCCGCCAAAATGCCGATAACGGCAATGACGACAAGAAGCTCGATCAGCGTAAAGCCACTTCGACTGCGACGGTTCAACTAAGGCCTCGGGCGAGTAAGGTCAACAGATAATATACAGCCGGGCTTGAAGTTGTCAAGAGCTTTTTTGGGTAACAGTTCAGGAATAGGGAGTAAGCGCCGCTGAATGTCATTTCGAGCAACCGACCACGCGGGCGTGGTTATCTCCAAAATGAAACGCATGGCCTATCCTGCGGGAACGGCCTTTTCTAGCTGAGGTTTTGGCATCGCTACCTGTAGTTCCCGCAACGCATCCGGCGTTTCAT